>NZ_CP024091.1:4425120-4741200 GCF_002736205.1 Pedobacter ginsengisoli
CTCAAGTTAAAACAGCAACCAGGTAAAGCGATCTCAACAGGCGGCGTAGAGTTACCCGCCAGATTGATCGAATTAGGCTTGGTAGATGAATTCCACATGGTTGTTCATCCGCTAATCGTTGGGCAGGGACGGCGCTTGTTTACTGAAATGTCCTTACCGGAAAATCTGGATTTAAAACTAACCTCATCACAAATGCTAAGCAGCGGTTGCATGGCACTGCGATATACATTATTGCGTGGATAAAGGAATTTAGTCTCCGTTTATATGCTAAAAAACAAAAGCATTTGTTGCAAAGCGGTTTTTGAGTGCATTCTTTCTGTATTCTCTAGGGTATCCCGAGTAGCTTCAGCACCTCTTCTAACCATTTCTTTTTCAAAATGGGAGATCGCAGTTTTGATATCTGTAAATTTGTTCCCCGTTAAGCAATCTGCCAATTCAAACGCATCCTGCATGGCAACATTCGCTCCCTCTCCGGCAAACGGAGGCATACAATGTGCAGCATCTCCAATCATAGTAAGGCTTTCTTGTGTCTCCCATGTCTGATCCATCGGAAAATAATATTGTGGCCGTGGAATAAAATGTACGTCATCGTTCGTAAAAAATTCATGCCATTCATCACTCCAACCCGCATACTCTTGCTTAAACCATTCAAAAACCTGCTCTTTATTTTTAAAATCAATACCGCGTTCTTTAACAGAGTTTTCTGGCACCTTAGAACTTGCAACAAACATAATTGAGCCATCACCTTTTGTACCATAGCCGATAAATTGCTCATTACCAAAGGCCATAACCTTTCCGCCTTTTGTAAGCTCAAAAAGCTTAGGTGTATTTCTTTCTGCATTATAGATGTTCCCCTCAATCAGCGTAACCCCAGAATAAACCGGATTTTCAGTACTTAAATAGCCCCTCACTTTTGAGTTTGCTCCATCCGCAGCAATAACCAAATCAGCATAAACGCTTGTTCCATTTTTGAAATGCAACAGCCAGCCATCACCTTGTTTCTCCATCGAAACAAAATGACTATCCCATACAACTGTATCCGCTTTTAGTGAGTTCAGTAGAATATCGCGCAAAGGCGCACGATCAATTTCCGGGCGGTTCTCTGCAATTGTTTTTTCATCGCCATGATCGTCAAATTTTATTGAAAGCGTTTCATCAACAATCCTCATCTTACTTGCAAGCGGACGGTGGTGGGTATAAAATTCGTCCAGTAAACCTGCCCGCTTCATGGCTTCCAAACCGGTTCCCTCGTGTAAATCTAAAGTAGAACCTTGAACGCGAACATCACGATTGGCATCCCTTTCGTAAACTTTTACATTGGCATTTTTCATTTGTAATAAGCGAGCCAAAGTTAAACCTCCCATTCCACCACCAACAACAGCAACGGCTTTATTTCCTATCAACATAATTTTGAAATTTGTTTTACAATGCAAAACTATTTCTTGATCAGGGATGATAATAGTATAAATCGGTCGTTTTTGTTTTTAAACAATTCTTTAGGTGCCACACCCGAAAACTTCTTAATTTCTTTGATGAAATGATTTTGGTCAGAAAAATTTTCTTCCGGAAATAGCTTCCCCTGTGCAATATGTTCAAGCGAAGCTCTAAACCTTAAAACGGTGCAATATGCTTTAAGCGAAATGCCAAATTGCTGGTTAAAATAGCGGTTAATTTGCCTGCTGGTCCAAAACACTTTTTCTGAAAGCTCTTTTACCGTAATTGCTCCTTTTGTAGCATAAATCAATTCAAATAATTTGCGTTTGCGTTCGTCAATTTCATTAGGTAAAAGCGATTGAATCTTTAGCGTAGCTTTTTGTACAAAAAGATCAAAATCCTGCAAATCATCTTCTGCAAAGCCCCAAAAATGTTCAGGCAAAAGCCTTCCGCTGTTTATGATGTCCGATATTGTATTGCCAAAAACATATTCAACGGCAGGTAATTTAAAGCTAATGGAAAACATCAGGCTATTGGAGGGTATAATGGCTTGTTCATGCGGAAGCGTGCCAAGACCAATAAGTACAATACGAAACGGTTCTTCGGATGATTTAAAAAGGAACAAATCAATACGCCCATCGGGCAGCCCTATTGTTTCTTTACCACTATCAGATTGATTATGCAAACACCAAAAGCTATCCACAAACTCCGAAAGTGGTTTTTCGGGTTTAATGAATCTGTAATGCAAATCATTGTCCATTTAACAATATTACAAAAATGGCAAGACAAACATGGCTCCCCCTTGAATTCACATCAGCTTTTCTATCATTTATAATGAACAAACCGCACCTTAGCTTCTATCAGAGTTGTAACGGGCTCGTAGCAAGTTGGGGTATTGTTTGGCAAAAGGTACCCTTTACTAAGTAAATTACGGCCCTGACCCGATTCTGTTACAACTCTGCCCAACAGAAACACAGATAAAAACACAATTTTGCACTTTCTATTGTGCAACTTAACACTTACCTTTGCGACCTAAGTATTTTAACAATGACTGAACAAGAAAACAACAACAGTTTTGACTGGGTTTATTACATTTTAGGTATGTTTTTTGGAATTTTAACTGCTGTTATTATTACCGGAAGCTTTGGATTTGCAATTCTCGGTGGTATTATCGGCTTTATTTTTGGCGCCATTTTCTTAAATGGAATCGTAAAAGGACGCGAATACTAAATCGGGGTTTTCTTAATCACACCTCATCCCTATGAAGAAAATATTGTTTTTGGCCTTGCTTGCCCTGTTTGCCGGTAAAACTATGGCTCAGGATGTAAAATTCCCCGCCGTTGATTCCAGCCCTGCTGATATTGCATATTTCCCTGTAAATGTTGCAAAAGCTAAAGACAATTCTTCGCCCCTGATTAAGGTTGTTTATTCTCGTCCTTCTAAAAAAGGCCGTGAAATTTTTGGCATACTTGAACAATTTGGCAAAGTATGGCGTGCTGGCGCAAATGAAGCAACAGAAATAAAACTTTATAGGCCGGTTATTATTGGCGGCAAAAGAATAAAAGCTGGTTCTTATAGCTTATTTGCTATTCCAAATAAGGAAATCTGGACAATAATTATCAACAAGCAGACTGATAAATGGGGGCTTATTTATAATCACGAGAAAGATATAGTAAGGGTTGATGTTCCTGTAAAGGCATTGACGAATACAGTTGAATCTTTATGCATTACTTTTAGCCAACAAGACAAAGGTGCTAATCTGATCATTGCATGGGATAAGACTTATATTGAGCTCCCTATTGAGATAAAATAGCCTTTTTAAAGGCCTTTAATCCTTTTCCGTCTCAGGATACTATCAAAGTATACTAAAGCTATAATTACATCAATAAACAGGAAAGCAATTAAAAACCCCGGGGTTAATGTTTTGTCTACAGCCTCGCTGAAGTCCATTTTAAGTTCCGGCAATTTGTAAGAAGCTGTAGTATTGGCAATTGCATATATAATAACTCCAGCAATAAATGCCACAAAAATTGCTGCAATTCCGTAAATAATTCGATTATCAACCCTTGTTTTTAGTGATGCAGGAGGTTTTTCGAACTTTACCTGCTCCATTACATTACGTGTAAAAGACATTGATGGCTCTTCGAGCTCCATGCCTTTCAGTAATTCGGTTAATTCTTCATCTTTTAGTTCCATAACAATTCCTTTACCTCATCTTTTAGTAAAACCTCTAATCTATCTTTCAGTTTAGCCCTTGCCCTGTGCAGCCTTATTTTTACTGTATTTGCAGGCATATTTAATGCCTGCGATATTTCTTCTAAACTCTGCTCACCTTTATAAAACATGGTAACTATTACAATATCATCATTTGATAGTGTTGTTATTGCTTCATCAAGGTATTTATTTACAGATTTTCTTTCAGCCAGGTTATTGCTCAGATCTGATTGATGTCCTTCTAGTTCCAGATCATTTTCGCTGCCATTTATTGACTGTGTTTCTATCCGCTTTTTGCGCAAAAAAGACATAGCGGTAGTATAGGTAATGGTATACAACCAGGTCGAAAATTTAGCGGTTTGATTAAAAGTCCCTAAAGCTTTATATGCTTTTACAAAGCAGTCCTGAGCTATTTCTTCCGCGTCTTCGCGGTTTTTAGCAAAACGCACAGCAAGGGTAAATACAAAGCGCTGATGGCGTTTTACCAATTCCGAATAGGCAGAGGTATTACCCCTAAGCACTTGTGCAATTAGCTCCTGATCTGTTTGCTGTTGCTGCATATACAGGCTATGACGCCGGGTCATGACTGCAGGTTACAACAATTCATTAAAATTAATGACTTCCGGCAAAGAATTTTAAACCTAGAATAGACCCTATTAGAGTTGCGATAAAGAAGATGCGCCAGAAATTGGCCGGTTCCTGAAAGTATATTATGCCAACAACTACTGTCCCTACGGCACCTATACCGGTCCAAACAGCATATGCAGTTCCCATTGGCAAAGTTTGAGTTGCTTTATTTAAGAAGTAAAAACTTAATGAAATACAGACCGCAAAAGCAGCACTCCATTTAAAGTTGGTAAAGTTATTTGATAGCTTTAAGCATGTTGTAAACCCAACCTCAAACAATCCGGCAATAATTAAAATAATCCAGCTCATAATTTTTTTTTCTGCAAAATTAGGGCGAATTAACAGGGCATTTTTTTACAAATGTTAAAAAATGAATTTGCTACTTTATTTCTGCACGAATCCGGCTAAGCGTTACCTGGGTAACACCAAGATAAGATGCTATATACCCTAACTGGATTCTTTGAATTAAGCCTGGAGAGTTTTTAAGCAGTTCAGCATAGCACTCGGATGCCGATTTAAACAATCTTGAAATATAGCGTTCCTCGAGCTTAATCAGTTCAAGTTCTGCCAGTTTACGGCCCCAGTTTGCCAGGTCTGTATGCTCAAGAAATAAGCGTTGCAGGGCTTCGTCTTTAATTTCGTAGAGTACGCTGCTTTCTAATAACTCGATACTCTCGTAACCCGGTAGTCCGTTTATATAGCTATTATAAGAAAATACAAAATCACCCTCCAAACCAAACCAAAAAGTGATTTGATTGTCTTTTCCTTCGCAATAGGCCCGCACAATCCCTTTTTGTATAAAATAAGCCGAGCGACCAATTTGTCCGGCTTCTACTAAAACCTTGTTTTTGGGCAACTCTATTTTATGCATTTCATTGAGCAAAAGCTTAAGGTTATTAGGCTTTAGCGGATAAATGCTGTTTATTTTTTTTATAAGCTCATCCAAAGTATTTCAAAATTTATATAAAGATAAAATAACAGCAACAAACATTTTTTTAAAATCTGTGTAACCTGATATATTTTGATGTAGTCATAGCACACAGAACACAGATTCAAAACAATAAAATATTTAAAACATAAAACAGAATAACATGGGACCGGAATTAGTATTTATATCTCTTTTTGTTTGCGCAACAGCAATGGTTTTTGGCATAAGATACATGTCTAATAAGGAGAAAATGGCGATGATTGAACGCGGGATTGATCCAGGAATTGCCAAAACAAGACAAAGCGCGCCTACCCCCTTCCTGAGCTTAAAATTTGGACTGCTTATGGTGGGTTTGGGCTTAGGCATACTAACCGCATTGTTTTGCGTACTGCAATCGGGTATAGATGATGAAGAGGCTGTAGCGGTCTATTTTGGATCGATATTCATTTTTGGAGGCTTGGGGCTAATTATTTCTTATGTTGTTGAGAAAAAATGGCTTGATCAGCAAAGAAACTAGTCTCAAAATAAGATAGTTATAAAAAGCTTGCTCATATTTTGGGCAGGCTTTTTTGTTTTGCATACTGTTGTTCGCTTGCTTTACAGGTTTGACTTTTGTCAACACAAAGTCAACAAACATTATGTCGATTAAATTAGCATAAATTAATCAATCGATTGATTAATTTTGCCTCACAATTTGATTACATGGAAAAAGCAGATAAGAGATCGAGTATTCTGGAAGCAGCATCAAAGCTGTTTGCTGAATTAGGATATGAAGGAGCCTCAACCCGTCAGATTGCGAAAGAGGCTGGCGCAAATATGGCTATGATTAACTACTATTTTGGGTCAAAAGAAGGCGTGTTCGTTGAAATGATGAATAACCGGATACAAGGATTCAAGGATGAACTGAATAGCATTAGCAAAGACCGTTTAACCGGAATGGAAAAACTACTAAAGGTTGTTGATGGGTATGCAAACCGCATATTATGTAATCATACCTTTCATAAAATGATGCACAGAGAGTTATCGCTATCTCAAAGGCCTGAAATGTTTATCACCATAAAGAATGCAATGGCTGAAAACCTTTTGGTTATACAGCACATAATTGAAGATGGAATTGAAGATGGAAGCTTTAGAAAAGTAGATGTAAAAATGCTGATTGCAACTGTAATGGGCACCATAAGCTACGTTGCTATCTCTCCTTCTAAAATAACCTCAGGAACTACGCTCGACATCAATAACAAGGACGATCGTAAAATCATTTCAGATCGCTTAATTATTCATTTAAAAGAGCTCATCACTATTTACCTAACACCCCAACAATGATACAAAACACGATTAAATTAAGCTTTGTGGCATTTCTGCTTCCCGGAATGCTATATGCCCAAAACATAAAAAAGCTAAGTCTGCAGGAAGCAATTGACTTAGGCATAAGCAACAGCAAAAACTTAAGGCTTTCGCAAAGTAAAATTGATGAAGCGGTTTCGAAACTTGCTTCTGTTAAAGACAATGCGCTACCTACAGCTAACGCTTCATTTTTATACAACCATGCCGAAATCCCTACCAATAAATTAACCATTGGTGGTTCGGATCCTATTCATTTGCCCAACAGAGCTGATGCCTTTATAGGTACTGCTGCTGTAGAACAGCTGGTGTATGGAGGAGGTAAGTTGAAGTATGCTGAAGCATCGACAAAATTGCTTACGGATGTGGCACGCCTTGATGCTGATAAAAACAAAGAAGAGGTTAGCTATGCTGTAATAAATACTTACTATTCGTTATTTAAGGTTTTGCAAAGCAAAAAGGTTGTTGAACAAAATCTGGAATCTATTGCCGGTCAGTTAAAACAATCACAACGCTTTTTTGAGCAGGGAATAGTAACTAAAAACGATGTTTTAAGGTTTCAGCTTCAGCAAGCCAACGTTTCGCTAACTGAAATGGAAATTGAGAACAACAGAAAGGTTATTAACTACAACCTGGATATTTTACTGGGACTGGATGAAAGTACTGATATAGAAATTTCGGAGCCAGACAATGCAATAAAACCGGTTTCGCCATTAACCTCATACCTGGATTTAGCATTATCGAATCGCCAGGAATTAAAACAGGTCGACTTACAAAATAAAGTTGCCGATATTAATATTAAATCCATTCAGGCCAATACCCTACCAACTGTTGGTGTTGGTGCAAACCTGTACTATATTAATCCAAGCGGCAAATTTATCCCTCCTACTAATCAGTACATTATGCCAATGACATTGGGAGCAAATATTTCATGGAATATAGGAAGCCTGTGGACCAATAAAAATAAAGTAACCGAAGCCAGGATTCAGCAGAAAAATGTAAGTATCCAAAAGGATATTTTATCCGATCAGGTTAAAACAGAGATCAACAAAAATTACCAGGATTATCAGCTGGCTTTAGGTAAAATTAAAGTGCTTGAAACTTCAATTACCCAAGCTACTGAAAACGACAACTTACTAGCTTCTAAATACAAAAATAACGTAGCCTCTGCAATTGATCGTATCGATGCCGAAACGTTGCTATACCAATCTAAAATTAACTTGGAATTAGCTAAAGCAGATGCAGGACTTGCCTATTACACGCTACTAAAATCAACAGGAAAAATCGCCCAATAACTCCATAACAAATTACAGCAATGACAACTGAAAAGAAAAAGAAAAACAAAGTTATACCAATTATATTAGGGGTATTAATTTTAATTGGGGCCATATTTGGCGTCAAAGAATATATATACTACAGCAAACACGTTGATACGGATGACGCTCAGATTGATGGAGATATTAGTCCGGTAGTTGCACGTGTGGGTGGCTATGTAAAGGAAATTAAATTTGAAGAAAACACGCTTGTAAAAGAAGGCGATGTACTGGTAAAGCTTGACGACAGCGACTATAAAGTAAAGCTGGAACAGGCTATGGCCGGACAAAAAGGAGCCAGTGCAGGCGTAGGTGTTTCTGAATCGCAAATTGCTGCCACGGTTGCCAACACAAGTACTGCTAAGGCCAATATTGAAGCTGCAAAAGTTAAATTAGCATTAGCTCAGAAAGATTTTAACCGCTATGCAAACCTGATTAAAGATGGCTCTATAACTCAACAACAATTTGACCAAGCCAAAGCCGAAAAAGAATCGGCACAGGTTGCTTTTACTGCTGCACAGGATCAATATAATGCCGCAGTTAAGCAGGTTGGCACCACTCAATCGCAATTAGTAGTCAGCAATACAGGTGTTACTCAGCATCAATCGGAAGTGGATTTTGCTAAATTACAGCTATCCTACACAGACATTAAGGCTCCTGCAACAGGAATTGTTTCTAAAAAGAATGTCCAAAAAGGCCAGTTGGTACAAGCCGGACAATCTTTGTTTTCTGTTGTTAACGAAAATAGTATTTACGTTACTGCCAACTTTAAAGAAACCCAGCTTGAAGACATCAACCCGGGATTAAAGGTGAAAGTGGACGTGGATGCTTATCCTGATGCGGAAGTTGAGGGCGAGGTTTACAACTTTGCTCCTATTACCGGCGCAAAAGGATCGCTATTACCTCCTGATAATGCCACCGGTAACTTTGTAAAAGTTGTACAACGCGTGCCAGTAAAAATAAAAATCACTAAAGCACCAAAAGAGGTCCTGGCTAAACTACGCCCCGGCATGAGTGTTAAGGTTTCTGTTTCTATAAAAGATTAAAAATGGCCGAGAAAGGTTTAAAAAAGTGGATAATAACCTTTACAGTGATCACAGCTTCGCTTTTGGAGCTAATTGATACCACTATTGTAAATGTTGCTATTCCTCAAATACAAGGTAACCTTGGCGCCACCCTAGAGGATGTTGCCTGGTTATCAACAGGCTACGCTGTAGCTAACGTAATCGTACTGCCTATGTCAGGATGGCTGGGTAGTCGTTTTGGCCGTAAAAACTATTTCCTGTTCTCTATTATACTTTTTACCGTTGCATCATTTCTTTGCGGAAATGCAACCAACCTCGAAGAGCTGATCCTGTTCCGAATATTACAGGGGCTAGCCGGAGGGGGCTTAATTTCGACTGCTCAGGCTATATTAATTGAGACCTGGCCACGAGAAGATGTTGGTATTGCAACTGCTTTGTTTGGATTGGGTGCCGTTGTTGGACCTACTGTAGGCCCAACAATTGGTGGGTATCTGCTGGAGATTAGTTCATGGCCGTTAATTTTTTATGTAAACATTCCGGTAGGTATACTGGCGGCTTATTGCACCTATATGTTTGTACGAGAGACGCCAAAAGACGGAAAAGGAATGCCTGTTGACTGGTGGGGAATTGCCTTACTTGCTGTTGCTGTTGGAAGTTTACAAACTGTTCTTGAAAAAGGTGAAAGTGAAGATTGGTTTGCCACTCCGTACATTACAGCGCTTGCAGTTACCTCTGTACTTGGGCTCTTACTATTTATTTGGAGGGAATTAAGTACCGACCATCCTATTGTAAACTTTAAAATTATGCGCCACAGAAGTTTCTCTGTGGGTATGTTTACTTCGTTTATTCTGGGTTTTGGTCTTTATGGATCAGTTTTCGTGTTCCCTGTGTTTTGTCAGAATTTACTGGGATTTTCGCCTCTGCAGACGGGTGAGCTTTTGTTCCCTGGTGGGTTGTGTACCATTGTGATGATGCCGTTTATAGGGATATTTCTAAAAAAAGGTATTCCTGCGCAGTTTATGGCTACCATAGGTATGTTCTTGTTCTTTGTTTTTTGCTCTATGCTGAGTAAATCAACATTACAATCGGGCACTAACGATTTCTTTCTTCCTTTGATGATAAGAGGTGTGGGCATGGCCCTATTATTTGTTCCGTTAACTACGCTTGCCATCCAGGATTTAAAAGGTGCCGAGATTGGGCAAGGCTCTGGTTTGAACAATATGATGAGACAACTTGGCGGCTCATTTGGTATTGCTGCATTAACAACTTTGATCCATGTTCGACAAGGTTTTCACCGCAGTAATTTACTTGTAAATATTAATGAATATAACCCTGCATTTACCGACCGTTTTAATGGCTTTATAAAGAATTTTATGGCCAAGGGATATAACTATCTGGACGCAAAATCACTGGCTGTAAAAGCCATAGAAGGGACAGTTACCAAACAGTCATTACTACTCACTTACAGTGATGCATATTGGGTGGCCGGACTGATACTTTTGTGTTCAATTCCGCTGCTATACCTTCAAAAGTTCAAAAAGAATGTTGAAGTTCCGGCAGATTTACATTAAACAAAACAGCCGTTAAGAAAATCTTAACGGCTGTTTTACCCCAAAAAATTAACAATTAAATTGCTTCATTTATTGCGTTTCCGCCCTCAAATCAGCACATAAGTTTAAAAGGATTTGTTTAACCTCTATGGTACTAAGTTAGTTTTTTTTGTAAAAAAATCAAAATTAAATTAATAGCACTTAGGGGTCTTTTTTTTAAATCATTTTTGGTAGCTTAAGCGCGAAAAAATACCCTTTAAATATGATGCAGAAACAACGCGCAAAAGGACAGAGAGAATCAGTATTTAACAACGAAGTAGTATCCCGATTTGAACTCTATAACAGCCTTTTCCTTACCCTTCCTTTTTACAAGATTAAAGACACCGGCACACTGCTGCCACTGTTTATAAAATACTGTGAAGATGGTGTAAATAACCATGAAACTCCGGCAGAAATTATTAATGCTTTTTTTAAGAAGTATACACAAAATAACGGGGCTAAGGACGTGATTGATCTTCTGTTCAGATTTATCCAGTATATTGAGCGCCAGGTGGTGTTATTTGATGCTGTTGAAGATGCCTCTTTTAACAAACTTAATGCTTCTGATGAGCATAATGCGCTACTTTCTTACCTGAAAAAAGGAATTGATGATAGTTCTTTAAACCAGAAAATAGAAAAGCTGATTGAAGAGTTTTCTTTAAGGCTGGTATTAACAGCACACCCTACTCAATTTTATCCGGGCAGCGTACTGTCAATCATCACAGACCTAACTGCTGCCATTAAAATTAACGACATTACCAGCATCCACCTTTTGCTTCAGCAATTAGGTAAAACGCCATTTTTCAATAAAAAATCCCCAACTCCGGTTGATGAGGCGCTGAGTTTAGCCTGGTACCTTGAAAATGTGTTTTATTTTGCTGCAGCCAATATTCAATCAGAAATAGACAAAAGCCTGAATGATTACAGTCTGGAGTCTAAAAAGATTATAGAACTTGGTTTTTGGCCAGGTGGCGATAGAGACGGAAATCCGAATGTACATACAGAATCTACCGTACAGGTATCAAAAATGCTCCGTCAGATTCTATTCAGATGCTATTACCGAGATTTTAGAAACCTGAAAAGACGCATCACCTTTAGAGGTGTTGATGAGCCTATCTCGATAGTTCAGGAGGTATTATATAAAAATGCATTTGATCCGAATATCGAAATGGAAAACATCTCGGAATTTCTGATTGAACACTTGAATAAAATTAAAAATACACTTATTGAAAGCCATGACGGCTTGTTTGCTGATATTGTTTCTGACCTGATCCGCAAAGTTGAACTTTATGGAAGTCATTTTGCTTCGCTCGACATTAGACAGGACAGCAGAGTTTTAAGGGATGTGCATGCTTATTGCCGACAAAGCAAACCGATCAATTCTCTGTTCCCGGAGAACTATGACAGCTTATCGGAAGAAGAAAAAATTAAGATCCTTACCTTTAAAAGTGCGAGGGTATCACATAACGAAAAGGCTGATTCATTAGTTCAGGACACACTTCAAACCATTACTGAAGTTAAACAAATACAGCAAAGCAATGGGGAACTTGCCTGCCACAGGTTCATTATCAGTAACTGCCAGCAAGCCAGTGATATTTTGCAGTTGATAGAACTGTTTTTATGGAATGGATGGCAAGAGGACGATCTTTCTATAGATTTTGTTCCTTTATTTGAAACAGTAAATGACCTTGCCGATGCCGGGGCTATTATGGAAACTTTATATTCTCATCCGTTTTATAAGAAACATTTAGAAAAAAGAGGCAACAAACAAGATATTATGCTTGGTTTCTCTGACAGCACAAAAGATGGCGGTTACTTAATGGCTAACTGGTCTATTTTTAATGCTAAAGTTGCCTTAACAGAAACTGCTAATAAACACAATATTCAACTTGCATTTTTTGATGGCCGTGGCGGCCCACCTTCGAGAGGCGGAGGTAAAACGCACCGTTTCTATGCCTCTATGGGTAAAGAAATTGCAAATAAAAATATTCAATTGACGATTCAGGGTCAGACAATCAGTTCTCAGTACGGCTCTATTGACAGTGCCGAATTTAACATTGAACAGTTAATAAACGCTGGTATTTCTGCAGGTATTAAGGAAAGACATAACATTTTATTGGATCCTGTTCATAAAAACCTTTTGGATTTAATGGCACAGGAAAGCTACGAATCATTCGTTGCGCTGCGTAAACATCCATTATTTTTAAGTTATCTGGAGAAATTCTCGCCACTTACCTTATTATCTAAAATTACAATCAGTAGCAGACCGGTAAAAAGAAATGCTGGGGGTTCATTAAAACTGGAAGATTTAAGGGCAATTAGTTTTGTTACTGCATGGAGCCAACTTAAACAGAACATTCCTGGATTTTATGGTATGGGTACGGCATTGAAGAGCCAGGAAAAAGCAGGAAACTGGGATAAGGTTGTTAAAACTTATCAGGAATCAGGTTACTTTAAAACAATCATTGATAACTGTATGATGTCTATGAGTAAGTCGGACTTTGCTGTGACTGCCCACTTTATAAACGATAAAGAGTACGGTGCTTTCTGGAAAATCCTTTTTGACGAATTTACGCTTTCTAAAGAGATGCTTTTAAAATTAGCAGGCCATGAGACATTGATGGAGAATTACCCTGTTGAGAAGCGCTCTATTGCCGTTAGGGAGAAGATTGTATTGCCGTTGGTACTTATACAGCATTACGCCTTGGAACAGCTACAAAACAAAATAACAGAAGAAGAAAAACAAGCTTACGAAAAGCTTGCAATAAGAACAGTTTATGGCGTTGTAAACGCAGGCCGCAACCTGGCATAAAACAATAAAAAAGGGGGTCACATCAATAAAGTGAACCCCTTTTCATTATGTTGCTAAATTAATGCCTATCAATTGATCCCATTACCTTTTGACCGAATGCATTTAACGCATCCTTTTCAAGTGCTCCTGCTTTTACATTCTCATGAACTTCAAGCGCTCCACAGATATTGGTAATCATTTCTCCTGCTACATCAATTTCTTTCTCACTTACCCCTCTGAATTCACAAAAAGCTTCTAAAACAGTTAAGGTTGCTTCAAGATTTTCTGGAGTACTATTTTGGAATAGCTGTCTTATAACCGGGATTTTCATTATTTTATTTTATTAAATAATTCGCTTAATACTTCTGCTTTGTTCGTTTGAACCTGATCTACCAAAGCCCCCCCATCAAAAGCAGCAAAAGTTGGTAAATTGTCTACAGTTGCCAGTTTACGTGAAGCCGGAAGTTTTTCGGCATCCACAATTAAGAAAGCAACATCTTCGTTTTCAGCAGCGAGTTTCTTAAACTTCGGCTTCATAATTCGACAGTTACCACACCATGATGCAGCATACTGAACCATTACTTTCTTGTTTTCAGCAACATATTGTTGAAGATTATCTTCTGTTAATTCTAAAAACATAATTTTAAATTAGTTGATTAGTTAGCGCTTAAGTATTCAGCAACGCCAGTTCTGTTTGCACTCATTGCTTCTTTGCCTTCTTCCCAGTTTGCAGGACAAACTTCGCCATGTTTTTGAACATGAGCATAAGCATCAATTAAACGTAAATATTCTTTAACATTTCTACCTACCGGCATATCGTTAACGCTTTCATGGAAAACTTTACCTGTTTCGTCAACTAAATAGGTGGCTCTGTAAGTAACGTTTGAACCAGAGAAAATTTCATTTCCTTCTTCATCATACTCAACCTCTTGCTCAACAATACCTAAAATGTTTGATAATTGTCTGTGAGTATCTGCTAAAATCGGATAAGTTACACCTTCGATACCACCGTTATCTTTTGGCGTGTTTAACCATGCAAAATGAACTTCATTTGTATCGCATGATGCACCAATTACAATAGTGTTTCTTTTTTCAAAATCAGGTAATGCTGCCTGAAAAGCATGCAATTCTGTTGGACAAACAAAAGTAAAATCTTTTGGATACCAGAATAATAAAACTTTTTTCCCTTTACTTACTGCTTCTTCAAATACATTGATCTTTAAATCGTCACCCATTTCTGACATCGCATCGATACTTACACTTGGGAATTTTTTTCCTACTATAGCCATAATTATATTTTGTGTTTTATTTTTTTTGATGGTGCAAAGGTAAGCCTATCTGCACTCAAAAACAACCATATTCAGGATATAGCGGATACTTAATCTTGATAGGCACATAGACTAAATCTATATCTCAAAAACACAAATTAGTTTTTGTCTATTTTTATTTTAACGTTGTACTCTTCCTGTTTTATCGGTATTAACCCCAAATGGTTTTAAATATTCATTCACCAGAACGGCAAATTCTCTGCGTGTAATATTGCGCTTTGGATCGTAGTCTGTTTTAAAGTTATATATCTTTTTCCAGTTCTTTTTAATCTCATCTTCAGTGTTCTTTGGCGACTTCCCTCCTACATAGCAAACAAGATTTAATGTTGCACCAATAGTCATATCAGGCTCCTTATGCTCATCAAACCAAATTTGGGCTTTATAATAATACTCTTTAATAGGGTCCTTTATTTCTGCGGTCGAAACTGTACGCTCAGGCTCAAAATTAGCCCCACCATTCGTAATGTTTGTCTTTAAAAAACCCGAGAGTCCTAAAAATTGAATAGATTTCCAATTGGTATCAGCTTGCTTAATATCGGTAAATGGCATCAGAGACAATTGGTACTTTATTAATTCCCCCTGAATCTCTTTTAAAGGCGCTACAGATGTCTTTGTCTTGAAAAACGCTGCATAAGCAGCTACTGCACCAGCAGCCTGTCCAGCAATAAAACTTTCATCTCCAGAGTTTAATAGCACAAGATTATCTTGCTCAGGAATAAGCAGATCACTTAGAAATAGCAGATTTGAAGATGTATTTCCAACTTGCTGCCCTGAGGCTATGCTTGTTCTGTAAAGGGTATTTTCATAGCTAAGCAAATGCCACGGCTTAACGGCTGTCCGAACCGGAATAGCAGCATTTACTTTTCCCGTTCTGTCAGCATTTATCAATGCAATAGCCTTGATTGTTCTGCCATCATTTAATTGAACACTCCACCCGCTTCCAGATCTTTTTAACTTAATCCAGTTGGCTTTTTTTATTATAGTTAAGTTTTTAAGTGTGTCTGTCCATGATTTTATAACGGAGTTTACTTTAGTTACATCTTTAGTCTTTAGGCCCTTAAACAGATCCGCCTCAATGCCGGCAGACAAATTCCCAGAAGTGAGCGTTGCTTCAAAACCTTCTCCAGGGAGTAATACAATTGTTTTTGCACCCGAAACACTTGACTGAATACTTGCAGCAGCGGCACTGCTGCCGTTGCCAATAACCAGCACACCTGTTTTAATAGTTTGTGCGTTTGCCAGTTGAAGAAATAATATAGTTACTAATGCAGTAAAAAATCCCCTTTTCATTTGTATATTTATTTTACATGTGCAATATCCCTTAAATCAATCTATTTTCAATACAATAGCAATTAAGGATTATTAATTTAACCTATTTTAACAATTTCAGGCCAGCTTGGCAAGCCAACATGACTCAAAGCATCAATTCAATTTTCAATGCCCAACAGGCGCATAAATATACGCTTCGGACTAATAGTGCTGCACAAAGAATAAGTAAATTAAAAGCATTAAAGCATGCCATAGAAAAACATGAGAACGAAGTGTACGCCGCTTTACAACAAGATCTTAGAAAAAGCCAATTTGAAGCGGCTGTTACCGAGCTGATATTTACCTATGCTGAGATTGATTTTGCCATTAAGCATTTGCAAAAATGGATGAGGCCAAAGTATATTGGCAAAACAATAACTAACCTTTTTGCTAAAAACAGACTGTATTATGAGCCAAAAGGCGTGTGTCTGATCATTTCGCCCTGGAATTATCCTTTTCAATTACTGATGGCTCCCTTAATCTCGGCCATTGCCGCCGGAAATTGCGTAATACTAAAACCTTCGGAACTTAGCCCTGCTACAAGTTCAATTATAGCACAGATTATTGTCGAATGCTTTGAGGAACAAGAAATCTCTTGCTTTGAAGGCGATGCAACTGTCTCTACAGCTTTACTGGAGCTCCCTTTTGATCACATTTTCTTTACAGGGAGCACTGCCATTGGAAAGGTGGTTATGGCGGCCGCGGCAAAAAATCTTACCTCTGTAACATTGGAGTTAGGAGGAAAATCACCAACTATAATTGACACTACTGCAAATCTTAAAAATGCCGCAGAAAAGATTGCCTGGGGGAAACTGATGAATGCCGGACAGACCTGCATCGCGCCCGATTATCTTTTTATCCCTGAAGGCCTTCAAGCAGAGTTTATTGGGCTCTACAAGGAATCTGTAAATAAAATGTTCTGTAATGGAGCCAGCACAATTGACCCGGCCATTTATGCGAAAATCATAAACGAGAGGCATTTTAAAAGATTATCTAGCCTGATTACCGATGCAACAAGCAAAGGTGCCAGCGTAGCCCTGGGTGGCGAAATGGATGAATCCAGTAAAACAATTGGCCCTACTGTGCTTACTCAGGTTCAAGACGATTCGGCTATTATGAATGAAGAGATTTTTGGCCCTGTATTGCCAATTATTCCGTATAAAAATTTAGATGAAGCAATTGCCCGTATCAACCAAAAAAGCAAACCTCTGGCATTGTACATTTTTAGCGAAAGCAAGGAAAACATCAATAAAATTATAGCAAATACCAGTGCCGGGGGCACTTGCGTTAATGATGTACTGATTCATATTTCGAACCCGAAACTTCCTTTTGGAGGTGTAAACGGAAGTGGTATGGGAAGCTGCCATGGGGTATTCGGCTTTAAGTCGTTTAGCCATGAAAGAGCAGTCGTTTTTCAGTCTAAGCTAGACATGACCAATATTATTTACCCACCCTATAAGGGCAAGGACTGGGTATTAAAATGGCTAAAAAAACTTATGTAATTATCCTATTTGAACAGAGGTCATGGTTAATGATCCGCCAACAGCTTTATCGTTAAACAAATAAATCTCTTCGTTTTCATTTTTTAGGCCAAGAGTATACATCAGGGGCAAATAATGCTCAGGAGTAGGTATTGCAAGCATTGCCTCTTTACCCAGAGACTGGTAGTTCATTAGCGGCTGATGTTCATTGTTTAATATCAGGCGTTTGAATCTATCGTTCATTTGCAAAGCCCAATCGTAACCACCACCATTTATCATTTGCCAGCTCATCATCCTAAGGTTATGAACCATATTTCCGCTTCCCAGAATTAAAACGCCTTTTTTTCTTAAAAGCTGCAATTCTTTGGCCAACTCATAATGATAACGCGCATCCTTTGTATAATCGATACTCAATTGAAGAACAGGAATATTTGCTTCAGGGTACATGTGTCTTACAATTGTCCATGCCCCATGATCCAAACCCCAGTCATGATCCAAACCAACAGGAGTGCTATGTATAAGTCCAGCGGTTTCAGCAGCCAACTCAGGATCTCCTGGAGCGGGATAATCAACATCGAAAAGCGCTTGCGGAAACCCACCAAAATCATGTATAGTCCTGGGGAAATCCATAGCTGTAATATGAATCCCTTTAGTAAACCAATGCGCAGAAACTACCAGTACTGCTGTGGGCACAGGTATGTTTTGTGCCATTGAAGCCCATTTCCCGCTAAATTCATTATCCTCTATCCCATTCATCGGAGACCCGTGCCCTATAAATAACACCGGCATAAGGCTATCTTGAATTGGCAGCCTGCTTGTGAATGTTTTGAATTGAGATAAGTTATTCATATGATTAGAAATTAATACAGGCCGCCAGATTAAGACGACCTGTAAATCAATTATTTTGCCTGAACAAACTCCAGGTTCAAAACTATTTTAACATCTTTAGCTACGCCCATTCCACTTGGATCGTACTTTATGTTGTAATCCAAACGATTAATGGTCGTCTGTGCTGAAAATCCTGCTTTGGTGTTTCCCTGCTGATCTTTAGCAGTTCCACCATACACTACGCTGAATTTTACATCTTTGGTTACATCACGGATTGTAAGTTTTCCACTCAATTCGTAGTTGTTCCCTTTCAGCTTTTTGAATGATGTGCTTTCGAAAGTCATATATGGAAACCCTTCAGCATTAAAGAAATCATCAGATTTTAAGTGCTTATCGCGAGGCTCAACACTTGTAGAAATGCTATTTACATCAACCGAAAAGCTAATTTTTGCATCTGTTAAATCTGCTTTAGCTGCAGTGACTGCGCCATCAAATTTTTTAAATGATCCGTCTACAAAAGAGATTCCCATATGTTTTACTGAGAAATTCACAAATGAGTGCATTGGATCTACTGTCCACTTTGTTTGTGCGAAAGACGCAACACTGATTGAAATTGCAACCAGAAATAAAAATACCTTCTTCATAATTTTTTGAGTTATTAATTTACAAAATTACATCCGTCTTCCTTAATGGATATTGATGTATGATAAGAAAGATAATCAATAAAATTGACCTGAGCCGCATTTCAATAAAGCCATTTTTAACTTACCTTAGCTTCAAAGTAATTACTAATGAACAAAATTCTTACCTTAATCCTATGTCTGGCTTTTTTATCTGGCTTTGCTGCAAGGCCAAAACACCAATACATTAAAATAAAAACCGATATGGGCGAATGTATTATTATGTTGTATAATGAAACCCCGAAACATCGCGATAACATTATATCTCTTATTAGAAAACACGTTTACGAAGGCACCTTATTTCATAGGGTGATTAGGGATTTTATGATTCAGGGTGGTGATCCGGATTCAAAAAAAGCAAAACAAGGAGACTTATTAGGGGATGGATCACTAGGCTATACTATTCCGGCAGAATTTAGAGATAGTCTGTTTCATAAAAAAGGGGTACTCGCTGCCGCTAGAGACAATAATCCGGAAAAGGCATCAAGCGGGTCTCAGTTTTACATTGTTCAGGGTAAAAAATTTACCGATGAAGGGCTGGATTCATTAGAAGAGAACCGCCTTCATTTCAAAATCCCTGTTTGGCAGAGAGAAATATATAAAAGCATAGGTGGCGCCCCTCATTTAGACAGGAACTACACTGTTTTTGGAGAGGTTATCTCAGGCTTAGATATGGTTGATAAAATTGCCTCTGTTGCAAGAGATTCAAACGACCGTCCTGTTGTTGATGTGAAAATGTCAGTTTCCGTTTTAAAAAGACGTGCAGCTAAAAAGTTAGAAAAACAAATTAATTAATCCAGCAATATATTTTATGAAGATTATATCTTACAATGTTAATGGCATCCGCTCGGCATCAACCAAAAACTTTTTTGGATGGTTACAGGCCACTGATGCTGATATGGTTTGTTTACAGGAAGTTAAGGCTTTACCTTCTCAGATTCCTGATATACTATCCTTAATTGAGCAGCTGGGATATCATCATTACTGGTTTCCTGCTGAGAAAAAAGGCTATAGCGGTGTGGCTATATTAACCCGGATTAAGCCAAATCACGTTGAGTACGGTTGCGGGGAAGAGTGGATAGACAAAGAAGGGCGCATTTTAAGGGCTGATTTTAACGACTTCTCTTTAATGAGCCTCTATATGCCATCGGGATCAAGTGGAGACGAGAGACAAGTTAAAAAGTACGAATTCATGCGTTTCTTCGATACATATATTGCCGAGCTACGCAAAGAATGCCCTAATTTGATTATTTCGGGCGATTATAACATTTGTCATACCGCTATCGACATACATAACCCTAAATCAAATGCAAATTCTTCTGGCTTCTTACCTGAAGAACGCGAGTGGATGGAATTGTTTTTAAATAATGGCTTTATAGATACTTTTAGGCATTTTAATAAAGACCCGCATCATTATACTTGGTGGAGTTTCAGAGCAAATTCCAGAGCTAAGAATCTTGGATGGCGTATTGACTATCATCTGGCAACCCAGCCTCTATTAAATAAGCTTAAAAAGGTTACAATTCTTCCAGATGCCGTCCATTCCGATCATTGCCCTGTGCTATTGGAGTTAAACCCCTAAACCATGTCGGCCCTCCTGATAACAGATATTGGCTTGCTTGTTGGCATTCATCCTAAAAACGTTCTGGTTTTAAAGGGAAGTGCCATGGGTGCTTTACCGGCAGTAAATAACGCCTGGATATTATGTGAGAGCGGATTAATAACGCGTTTTGGCAGCATGGATAATATTCCTACTGATCTGCCAACCTCATTAACCTCCGTTTCTGCTAACGGAGGCTACGTTTTCCCTTCATGGTGCGATTCACACACTCATATTGTGTTTGCCTCCTCACGAGAAGAGGAATTTGAAATGAAAATTCAGGGAAAGAGCTATGAAGAAATAGCCGCAGCAGGAGGTGGAATTTTAAACTCGGCTCACAAGCTTCAAAAAGTATCAGAAGATTCTTTGTTTGAAAGCGCCTCTATGAGGTTAAACGACATGATTAAGTTAGGAACCGGAGCTGTTGAAATTAAAAGCGGCTACGGTCTGACTGTTGATAGTGAATTAAAAATGCTCCGGGTAATCAAGCGTATCAAAGAGGCTTTTAAAATTCCCGTTAAAGCTTCTTTCCTTGCAGCACATACTTATCCGGAAAATTATAAAAACGACCATAACGCATACATTCAGCTAATTGTTGATAAAATGCTTCCACAGATTGCGGATGAAGGTCTGGCAGATTACATGGACGTGTTTTGCGAAAAAGGCTTTTTTTCGGTAGATGAAACAGATAAACTTTTAGATGTCGCAGCAAAATATGGATTACCTCCTAAAATTCATGCAAACCAATTGTCTATTTCAGGAGGCGTTCAGGTTGGAGTAAAGCACAATGCAGTCTCGGTAGATCACCTTGAGGTTACTGACAAAGAAGCGGTTAGATGTTTAAGTAAAAGCAATACTATTGCTACCCTTCTTCCATCCTGCTCCCTGTTCCTCGGCATCCCCTTTGCTAACGCACGCAACCTAATAGATGCCGATATTCCCGTAGCCTTAGCTTCTGATTTTAATCCTGGATCTACTCCTTCGGGCAACATGAACCTCGTGGTTTCTTTAGGCTGCATCAAATTAAAGATGCTCCCAGAAGAAGCAATTAACGCAGCCACTTTAAACGGCGCGGCTGCAATTCAGCTATCTGATATTACGGGAAGCATCGCAATTGGAAAAAAAGCAAACCTATTCATTACACGGCCAATGAGTTCACTTGCTTACCTCCCTTATAGTTTTGGGCAGTCGCAAATAGAAAAAGTAGTTTTAAATGGAGAAATATATTAATGGATGGACTTCAAATTTACACCAGTAAAGACATTCTAAAATTAGTTAACACCCGCAGCGGAGAAACAAAATTAGGTCAATGCGTAGAGGTTGTTGCCTCTTTAGAAAACCTTAATACCTCAAAAGCCCGTTTTGTTTTAGTGGGTATTCCCGAAGACATTGGAATTAGGGCCAATTATGGCCTCGCAGGGGCCTCTACAGCTTGGCATCCCACACTTAAGGCTTTGCTTAATACGCAATCTAACCGCTTTTTAAATGGTTCAGATTTAATTGTCCTCGGGCATTTTGAGTTTGCAGATCCCCAAAACAATACAATAGAAGAACTGGAGAGAAAGGTAACTGAAATTGATGGCGAAGTCTGTGCATGCATCATTAAAATTATTGACGCCGGGAAAATTCCAATCATTGTTGGAGGAGGCCATAACAATGCCTACCCCATAATCAAAGCTCTCGCCTTAGCCAAAGGGGAGTTAGCTGAAATAATCAATATAGACGCTCATGCCGACCTAAGAGAACCAATAGGACGGAACAGTGGCAATAGCTTCAGTTATGCCTTAAAAGAAGGCTATATAGCCAAGTATGGCATTTTCGGATTGCATCAGAACTACAACAATGAAGCTATTCTAAATCAAATAAAGGAAAACAAAAAAATAACTGCTGTTTTCTTTGATGATATTCTATTATCAGAGACCATTGCAACCCTCTGGAACCAACTTATCAGTCAATTTAAAACTCCTGGCTTAGAAATTGACCTTGATAGCATAGAAAACATACTCTCAAGCGCTGCTACGCCATCTGGTTTTAGCTTAAATGAGGTAAGAAAGTTCATTCTTAGTTCGTCAAAGCAATTTGCTTATTTGCATATATGTGAAGGTGCGAGCACAATGGAAGACGGAAGAACAAGTTCTTTTACCGGAAAAAGTATTGCTTATTTAATTACTGATTTCCTGAAATCATATACAATGTGAGGGGTGATGCATAAATCCAGGCGGATATCATGTTCGTTCACATCCTCTATATCATCTCCTGGCTCAAAAAATGAAATCCCCACTTTAAGAGTTCTCAAGCCTTCTAAAAACCTATCATAAAACCCTTTCCCATATCCAACTCTATATCCTTTTCTATCAAAAGTCAGCAGCGGAATTATCACCATTTCTACTTCTCCTGAGTGCAATTCTCCTGTTTGAGGTTCCAGAATATTATATAGGTTCTTTTGTAAATCTTCTCTTTCCGAATAAACATAATTGCTCATTAATGCTGTTTCAAAGTCGGCTTTCGGTACAATAATTTTTATCTCCGGATGATTGTTTTTTAACCAGTCAATGAAAAGAAATGTATCAGGCTCGTTTTTTTCTGCGATGGGTAAAAAAATATGTATCGTTCTTATTTCTGAAAAATCAAACTTAGAAAAATGGGCTAATAATTGATTGGAAAGCGTGGGTATTACCGAAGGAGAGAGCGATGCTCTCTGGTTTAGCGCCAGTTTTCTTAGTTGTACCTTTTTCATCAAAACAAATATAAAAAAAGATGGCTTCGGGAACCACTCCGAAGCCACAATCAACCTAAACCTAAAACTAAACTATGAAAATTCTTATTTAACTCTTTCTACGTAATCGCCAGTACGTGTATCTATCTTAACTTTATCACCTTGATTGATAAACATTGGCACTTTTATTTCAACTCCAGTCTCTACAGTTGCATATTTTAATGCGTTTGTAGATGTATCGCCTTTAACTGCAGGCTCGGAGTACGTTATTTCTAATTCAACATGCGAAGGCGTTTGCGCCATAATAGGCTCATCACTTTCAAATGCGATGATTACATTCATTCCTTCTTTCAAGAAGCGAACACTTTTACCAAATAATAATTTTGGAATATTAAATTGTTCGAAAGTAGCATTATCCATTACTACAAGTGCATCGCCATCTTCATACAAATATTGGTAATCGCTGGTTTCAACACGGCAAATCTCAACATCCTCATCAACACGGAATCTATATTCAACAAGTTTCCCTGTTTTTACGTTTCTCATTCTTGATTGATAAAAAGCACGTAAATTACCTGGCGTACGGTGTAAAAACTCTTCTACCTGTACTAATTCTCCGTTAAAACGAAGGATATTACCATTTTTTACTTCTGATGCTTTTGCCATTTTATTCTGAAATTTTGCCTAAACCACCGGCCTTTTTTCGTGCCGCAAAGGTATAAACTATTTATTAATTCTACAATAGTAATTTAAAAATAAATTTTTATCGGTCTTAAAGCATCAAATTGCCCGCTTTTAAACTCAATACAAATATAATTTTTGTTATTTATAATTAGTTATTTGAACGAAATGGTTACAAAAGGAATACTCTACCTCCTGATTTGAACCTACAATTACAAGTCTATCAGAAGTAAAGCGTTCCATTAGCTCATGGTACCATGTAATGCCCTGCTTATCTAAATTTGAGGTTGGCTCATCCAATAATAATATAGGAGTATCTGTGCAGCATGCCAGCACTAACTTAGTTCTCTGCTTCATTCCTGACGAGAAATACTTTAATGCTTTATCCTGCGATTTCTTTAGCCCCAGCAACTCCAAAACCATCCCCTCGTCAAAGCCTTTCTGTAATTGCTTAAACTTAAAATGAAAATCAATCGTTTCCTGAAGGGTAAACTCCTCTATCAAATCCAGATATGGGGCCGCAAAACTAATATATTTATAAATGTGGTCTACAGCGATTTCTTTCTGACTATTATACGATATTCTGCCTTCAGAGGGAGACAAACTCCCAAGCAACACACTTAGAAATGTTGATTTCCCTGAGCCATTGGGCCCTAAGATTGCGTATTTACCGCTCGGATTAAATTGATAGTTAACACCTTTAAAAATCCACTCCTGGTTAAATCTTCGCCCAATGTCCTCTAACGTAATTGTCATTGATCTGATATCAATTAACTACCAGACCCAAAGCCCTTCATTACACCTCTGTTTGAGTTTCTTATAAAATCAACTATTTCATCACGGATCTCCGTTGGTATAAATTCTGCTTCAATCATATCCAGAGCTTTGGTAACGTTGTTATGTTTAACAAATAAAACCCTGTAAATTTCTTGTATCTCGTTAATTTTCTCAGAAGAGAAACCTCTTCTTCTCAAACCTACAGAGTTAATCCCTGCATATGAAAGGGGCTCTCTGGCGGCTTTAACATAAGGGGGGACATCCTTTCTTACCAGGGAACCCCCTGTAACAAATGCGTGGGCTCCAACTTTAACAAATTGATGAATAGCCACCAAACCCGCCAATACTACATAATTACCAATTGTGATGTGGCCAGCTAAAGTTGTGCTGTTCGAAAATATGCAGTAATCTCCAACTTCGCAATCGTGAGCAATGTGAGAATAAGCCTGAATAAGACAATTGCTGCCTATTACAGTTTTCCATTTATCTTTTGTTCCTCTGTTTATAGTAACACACTCTCTGATGGTTGTATTATCGCCAATTTCGGCAGTAGTTACCTCTCCGGCGAACTTTAAATCCTGAGGCACACCTGAAATCACTGAGCCTGGAAAAACCCGGCAGTTCTTTCCAATGCGAGCGCCATCCATAATAACGACATTCGAACCTATCCAGGTTCCCTCACCAATCTCCACGTCCTTATGTATCACTGCAAAAGGCTCTATTACCACATTATCGGCAATTTTTGCCTGAGGGTGTATATACGCTAGGGGTTGTATCATGTTGTCGGTTCGCTATCTTTAACTTTTATAATTTGTGCCATCATCTCCGCTTCAACAACTACTTTGCCTCCTACCATTCCAACGCCTTTCATCTGGGCAATTCCCCTTCTGATTGGTTCCATCAAATCGCATCTGAAGACAATGGTATCCCCTGGGGACACCTGAGCTCTAAAGCGTACATTATCTATTTTTAAAAACAAAGTAAGGTAATTTCTTGGATCAGGAACAGTACTCAAAACCAAAATACCTCCGGTTTGAGCCATTGCCTCAATTTGAATTACCCCAGGAAATACCGGGGCTCCAGGAAAATGCCCTTTAAAAAACTCTTCGTTCATGGTTACATTCTTAACACCAACTACGTGTGTCTTAGAAAGTTCCAATATTTTATCTATAAATAAAAAAGGCTGCCTATGTGGTAAAATATCCATGATCTGAACCACATCATAAAGCGGCTTTACCGATGGGTCATAAACATGCTGTACCTTTTTATTTTTTTCTTTTTTGATTGCTGCTTTAATCTTTTTTGCAAAAGCAACATTTGCGGCATGACCTGGGCGGGCAGCCATAATATGGCCTTTCAAATGTATACCAACAAGCGCCAAATCACCAATCATATCTAACAATTTGTGTCTGGCAGGCTCGTTTTGATACCTTAATTCCATATTATTTAGAATTCCTTGTGGGGCAACCTCCATAGCCTTTCTATTAAAAATAGTTGCTAAATGGTCTAATTCCTCCTTTGTAACTTCTTTATCTACAATAACTATGGCATTATTTAAATCGCCACCTTTAATCAAGTTATTCTGTAATTGATATTCAAGTTCGTGTAAAAAGCAAAAAGTTCTGCATGATGCGATTTCTTTTTTGAACTCTGCAATACTTGAAATTCCTGCATGCTGACTTCCTAAAACCGGTGAATTATAGTCTATCATACAGGTAAACCTGTAGTCGTCAAGTGGCATTGCAACAATTTCAACTTTTCTATCCGGCTCAGTATATGTTATATTATGTGGTATTTGAAAATACTCCCTATCAACCTCCTGTTGCTGTATTCCTGCAGCCTCAAGTGCATCTAAAAATAGAATTGCGCTACCATCCATAATTGGTGTTTCAGGACCATCCACTTTCATAAGCACATTATCCAGATCCATTCCCACAAGCGATGCCATAACATGCTCAACGGTACTTACACTAGCTCCGTTCTGCGAAATAGTAGTCCCTCGTGCAGTATCGGTAACATTATCACAATCTGCATCCACTATTGGTGCTCCCGGCAAATCTATCCTTTGGAATTTAAATCCATGATTCTCAGGGGCCGGACAAAAAGTTAATGTGACATTTGCTCCGGTATGCAGGCCTACACCCTTTACGGAAACTTCGTTTTTAATGGTCTTTTGCTTAACGTTCATTATTATTCTGTATTGTACTATTTTGTTCAATTACCGCTCTTAGTTGGGCGATAGTTGTTTCTAAAGCTGCTATTCTTTTTTCAACAGCAGGCAACTGTTTAAATATTACAGATGCGCGCATCCAATCTCTTAAAGGCTGGGCAGGACTGCCATGCCACTGTTTATTCTCTTCTGATATACTAAAATTAATGCCAGCCTGAGCGCCAATTTGCGTTCCTTTCGCTAATGAAAGATGGCCTGCTATTCCTACCTGACCTCCCACTACTGATTTTTCGCCCAGCTTGGTACTTCCAGATATACCGGTTTGTGCAGCCACAACGCTATGTTCACCAACATCAACATTATGAGCAATTTGAATCAAATTGTCCAGTTTAACTCCTTTTCTAATAAAAGTTGAGCCCATTGTTGCCCGGTCAATTGTAGTATTTGCACCAATCTCAACATCATCTTCAATAACCACATTGCCAATTTGAGCAATTTTTGAATAGGTTCCATCCGCCTGTGGTGCAAATCCAAATCCATCGCTACCCACTACAGTATTGGCATGTATAAAAACACGATTACCAATAACAGACCGGTTATAAACCTTAACCCCGGGGAAAAGTGTGCATCCTGATCCAATTTTTGTGTCGGGCCCAACATAGACCTGTGCTAATATTTTGGTGTTGTCTCCTATTTCAACATTCTCAGCTATATAAGAGAACGCCGCGATAAAGACATTTTTGCCCAGTTTTACGGTCGGGTGAACAAAAGAAGGTTGCTCAACACCGGATGATTCGCTAACCTGACTTATCACTTCATTGTACCTGTCTAACAGAACAGAAAATGCACTATAAGGATCTGAAACTTTTATTAAAGTGCTTTTTACAGGTTGTGACGGTAAAAATTCCTTACTAACAATAACTACAGAAGCATTGGTAGAATATAAATAGTTCTCATATTTGGGGTTTGACAAAAAGCATAAAGATCCCGGCTTGCCATCTTCTATTTTAGAAAGCTCTTCGACTTTTACATTTTCGTCGCCCTCAATGGTGCCATTTATAAATTCGCTTATCTGCTTGGCAGTAAATTGCATTTTACAAAGTTATATGTTAAATTGATATGAACAAATAAACCTATTTAGGTTATTACAATTCCATAATTAGTTTTAAAAAACTAAAAACGGGATTAAAAATTAATTATTTTGTTAAAATATGCTAAATAATTCTTGGGTAGCAAAGTATGTGCTTTTTCACTGTTTTGTCTAAAGATTCTAAGTTAGATAAATCTGATGCTTTTGCAATATCAATTATGATATTGTTTTTTAATAAAATGTTTATATTGCTGTTTCCGGCATCATAAGCCCTATTTCTTACCACATCTGTAAAAACAAAATAAGACACTTCATCACCAATAAGATTTAAAAATTCTGCGGTGTTCTCCTTAAGTACATCCACTCTGTTCTGATCTGGAGCATCATTTGTAATCTCAACCTTATAAAGGTTCCTGTTAGTGAGCATTTTGCACAACTGTGCCAGTATTCTATCACCGTGATTGCGCCAAACCTTTATTGAAGCAAAAATGTCCTGATCGTCTAGCTGTACAAACATGGATAAGTGAATGTCTTCCGAAAAGAAATCTGCTTCCGTAACATCATTTATCAAAAAATGCTGTAGTGCAGGCGTAGCAAAAAGGGCTTCTCCTCGTGCGGCCAATTCCTTTGCTCGCTTTAAAATTTTCACCAGCACCATTTCTCCTGCAATAACAGTTTTATGTAAATAAACCTGCCAATACATCAATCTTCTTGAGATCAGAAAGTTCTCTATCGAATAAATGCCCTTTTCTTCAATTACAAGATTGTCATCCAGCACATTAAACATTTTAATGATCCGATCAAAACTAATTACCCCTTCGCTTACTCCGGTAAAAAAACTATCCCGGTTCAGGTAATCCATTCTATCAAGATCTAACTGTCCTGAGACCAGCTGAGCCAGAAATTTCTTGTGGTATTTACCTTTAAAAATATCAATTGCAGGCGTTAGTCTCCCCCCAAATTCAGCATTTAGCTTTTCCATAATTAGCATGGAAATGTCTTCATGCTTTATTCCATGAGCCAGTGAATACTCCAGCGCATGAGAAAAAGGACCATGTCCGATGTCATGTAACAAGATAGCAATTGTGGCAGCCTCTTCTTCTTCACTATTTATCTTATGCCCTTTGCTTCTTAAAATTTCAATAGCCAACCCCATAAGATGCATTGCCCCTAAAGCATGGTGAAAACGGGTATGTAATGCTCCCGGATACACCAAATGGGTCATTCCCAATTGCTTTATATATCTCAATCGCTGAAAATAGGGATGAGATATCAGATCAAAGACTATTTCTGAAGGAATATTTATGAAACCATAAACCGGATCATTTATTATTTTCTTTTTGTTCAATCCTTAAAAATAAATTATACGGTACAAAAATTGCTATTTTTATCCATAGTAAGAAAGACACTCTCTCTTTTTGACAAATAAATTCACATTATATAAATACGATAATGCAGGAAACCAAGATTCTATGGGCCGATGATGAGATAAACTTATTAAAACCACATATACTGCTGTTAAACGAAAAAGGATATCATGTTACCACTTACACAAATGGCAATGATGCCCTTGAAGCATTTGGGAAAGAACACTTTGATCTGGTTTTTCTAGATGAAAATATGCCCGGATTGAGTGGCCTTGAAACGCTAACTGCTATAAAAAACATCAGAAATGATGTCCCCGTTGTCCTCATAACCAAAAGTGAAGAAGAAAACTTAATGGAAGATGCAATTGGGTCTAAAATAGACGACTACCTTATCAAGCCAGTTAATCCTAAGCAGGTATTGCTAACGATCAAGAAAATAATCGACAATAAGCGTCTCGTAAGCGAAAGAACATCCATGGCCTATCAGCAAGACTTTAGGCGATTAGGCATGACCTTAAATGATAAGCTAAGTTATGAAGAGTGGGTAGATGTTTATAAAAAGCTGGTATTTTGGGAGCTAGAGCTAGAGAAGCTAGATGACCCGCAAATGCACGAAATTCTGACAATGCAAAAGTCGGAGGCAAACATGCAATTCTCAAAATTTATTGAAGATCATTACCTCGGGTGGGTCAATGGCAAAGGCAAAGCTCCTCTGCTTTCCAATGATCTGTTGAAGAAAAAGGCATTCCCATTAATTAATAACAATGTCCCTGTCTTTTTTATCCTAATTGATAATTTAAGATATGACCAATGGCGCATTATTAATCCTCTGATTAGCGAGCACTTCCGCCTAGATGAAGAAGATACTTATTCAAGTATTTTGCCCACTGCAACCCAGTATGCGCGAAATTCGATATTTTCAGGCCTAATGCCGCTCGAAATGGAAAAACGCTTTCCCGGATTATGGCAAAATGACGACGATGAGGGCGGGAAAAACCTGCATGAAGGCACATTTTTAGCAGATCAGATTAAGCGTAGCCTGCGTAAAGATTGTAAATTCAGTTACAACAAAATATTAACATATGATGACGGGAAAGCCCTTAATGAGCAAGTAAACAATCTCCTGCAAAATGAGTTCAATGCTATTGTTTATAATTTCGTAGACATGCTATCGCATGCCAGAACTGACATGCAAATGATTCGGGAACTGGCTAATGACGATGCTGCTTACCGCTCTTTAACTTTGTCGTGGTTTGAGCATTCGCCATTAATGGACCTTTTGAAAAAAATATCTCAGAAAAATGTTAAAGTTATCATTACAACTGATCATGGAACCATTCGGGTAAAACACCCAAGCAAAGTTATTGGAGACAGAAACACCAACACAAACCTCCGTTACAAACAGGGGCGCAACCTTAACTTTAATCCAAAAGAAGTTTTTCTTATTAAAAACCCGCACGAAGCTCAATTGCCTAAAATTAATATCAGCTCTAATTATATATTCGCAAAAGAAGATCGTTATTTTGTTTACCAGAACAATTACAACCAGTTCGTAAACTATTACAATGAAACCTTTCAGCACGGAGGTATTTCATTAGAAGAAATGATAATACCAATTGCAACTTACAGCTCAAGATAATAATGAATATTAATGTTAACAGTTTATCTGATTTAGACCAGGCCGCTATTTCGCTCTTAGATTTTGCCGGAACAGAAAAAATATTTGTTTTTGAAGGTGATATGGGCGCCGGCAAAACTACTTTCATCAAGGCTTTAACTAAAGCACTTGGTGTAAAAGAGCTGGTTTCCAGCCCCACATTCTCCATCGTAAATGAATATGAAGGAAAAGGCAAAACCTTTTATCATTTTGATTTTTACCGTATCAAAAACCTTCAGGAGGCATATGATATTGGCTATGAAGAATACTTCTTTTCAGGAAATACCTGCTTTATCGAGTGGCCAGAAAAAGTTGAGGAACTATTACCTGAACATTATATAAAAGTTGAGATCAAAATGATTAATGAAAACGAAAGATTACTGTCCATCAATAAAATATAAAATAGCAGACCCTGATTATTAGGTTATTTTTTTCTTAATTTCAAGCTAAAATATCTCATAAACAAATATGGCTACAGGATTACGCGAAGGTATGGCCTCAATTGCTCAAAAAGGGCTTTTACAGCCCAAAGAGACAATGTTAGAAACCCGTCAGAAAAGCAATAGTTTGTATATTGGCATTCCAAAAGAAATCTCATTTCAGGAAAACCGAATAGCCCTTACCCCATTATCTGTTGCTCTTTTAATTAACAACGGGCATAAAGTAATTATAGAAACAGGTGCTGGTGTTGGCTCAAATTTCTCAGATAAAGATTACAGCGAGCAGGGGGCAATAATTTCATTTAATAAAAAAGATGTTTTTAATGCCGATATACTGGTAAAAATAGCCCCACCTACTTTAGAAGAAGTTGCGTTAATGCACAAGGGGCAAACGTTGATTTCGGCCCTTCAAATGGGAGGCTTGAAAGAAAGCTATCTAAAAGCCCTTCTTAATAAAAAAATCAATGCCATCTGCTTTGAAAACCTGAGGGATGAAGGAAATATTCTAAGCGTAGTACGGGCAATGAGCGAAATTGTTGGCGCAACGTCTATTCTTATTGCGGCAGAATACCTGAGCAATGTAACAGGAGGAAAAGGCCTGATGCTAGGTGGCTTCACAGGAGTTCCTCCAACCGAAATTGTTATTCTTGGTGCCGGTACGGTTGGCGAATATGCCGCCCGTACAGCTCTTGCTTTAGGTGCCGAGGTAAAAGTGTTTGATAGCTCTATTTATCGCCTGCGACGCCTACAAAACAACCTGGGCAGTCGCGTTTTTACCTCTGTAATGCAGCCAATAGTTCTTGGAAAAGCAATTACTACCTGTGATGTCGTTATAGGCGCAATCAGAGCTACCCATGGAAGAAGCCCGTGTATTGTAATGGAAGAAACTGTATCCCGAATGAAATCCAACTCTGTCGTAATCGATGTAAGTATTGACCAGGGCGGCTGCTTCGAAACCTCTACAGTCACAAACCATAAAGATCCTGTATTCAGGAAACACGATGTGATCCATTATTGTGTCCCTAATATTGCGTCCAGAGTACCAAGAACAGCATCATACGCACTTACAAATATATTTACCCCCATTCTTTTAGACATTGGCGACATGGGCGGACTCATGAATATGGTTTGGAGCAAGCCCGGAATCCGGGAGGCGCTGTATATCTATCAGGGGCATCTAACCAACAAAGATCTTGCAAACATGTACAATCTTCCGTACAAAGATATTGAACTGCTTATGGTCTCAAATCAGTAGTCTTGAAAATGAAACAGTACCTGTATTTATTGTTCTTGCTCTGCCCTTTCTTTATCTCGGCCCAGCAATACAAAGGCAATCCTTATGGCTTACAGGTCATTGGCTCAGATAAAGACTACAAGGCATCCTATGCTAAAAACCCGCAAAACGAACTCATAGAAATCAAAAGGGAAATTCCAAATATTAAGCTCGACATTAAGTACGCCACCAAAAATAATTTCATGAATCAGGTTATGTACAAAGAGGCCCGCGCTTTTGCCAGAAAGCCTGTTGTTACACAGCTAAAAAAGATACAATTAGTCCTTAACAAAAAAGGCTATGGCCTAAAAATCTTCGATGCGTACCGGCCATATGCCATCACACTGGCATTCTATCAAAAAGCCCTGAATAAAAACTTTGTTGCCAACCCCAAAAAAGGCTCTAAACATAATCGTGGATGTGCTGTTGACCTCACCCTGATTGATTTAAAAACCGGAAAAGAGCTGCAAATGCCAACCCCATACGACAGCTTTGCCGAGCAGGCCTCGCCATCCTATTCAAACCTACCGCCCCAGGTAATAAAAAACAGAACATTATTAATTACAACAATGCAAGCTTATGGTTTCCGTGTAATAAAAAATGAATGGTGGCATTTCGATTTCATCGGATGGAAGAACTATGCGCTTATGGACATCCCGTTTGAAAGCCTATAATCCTAAAAATTCTCGTGAATATAACTTATAATTTTGCCCATCTCCTCTCTAACCCCGACAGTAGATGAAACAAAATTATTGTTCATAAAAGAGAACAGGTATATCTTCTTCTTTTTGGTCACAACATAACCGCTCTGGCAGTGCACATTCGACAGTGTTCCCGTTTTACCAAAAACAAAAGGGTTATTCGTTTTTGGATAAGCATTTTTTAAGGTTCCTCTTTTCCCTCCTGCCGGCAGCATGGCAAATAACCGTTCCTTATCATTAACCTGGTTATAAATTAACTCCAGAAGCTTTATAATGTCCCTTGGGGTAAACAAATTATATCTAGAAAGACCAGAGCCATCAACCCACACCGGCTTATCCGGTAACTCTTTTAAATAGTTTTTTGCAATGTATCTAATTGCTCCCTCCCCACTTAAATCTTGTCCAAGCAGATTAGAATATACCAAAAGTAGCTGCTCAGCAATAAAATTATCACTCGGAATCATCATCTCCTTAAAAACCGAGTCAGATTTTAAAGAATAAAGTGTCGCCGCGTCTGATGGCATATTCATGTGAATAAGCTCAATTTTTTTCCCTAATGTATCAGACAACATCGCTAACGTTGTAGACAGGCTAACCTTATATGGCACTGCCTGTGAATATCCCTTAGGCACCTTTATAGGCGGGTAGTTAAATCTATTCTCATTAAAATTCCGTTTTACCAGAAAAGAGGTATCCCTTATTGACGAATCCTGATTCACACAATCGGCAAATAACATAGGCGAAACATTCAGTTTGCCATTCAATTCATTTACTTCAACCAGATTTCCCATAATAGGAAGCTCATTTATTTCAGCCTGATAATAATCGTTGTAGTCATCCCACTGCCATCCACTCCCGTAAAACTCTCCTTTATACCTTCCTGAGGCAAAGTAAAGTCGCTTATTGCTCATTTTTAAAAAGTTAAAAGCCTTGTTTCCTTTGAGCTTTGCATGTAAAAAAGATGGGTCTCCGGTCCCCCAGAATATCAGGGAATCTCCATGCTCAACGTACCTTAAAGCAGGAACTGAATCCGGAATCATTTTTAAACCTCCATAAAAGGTAAATAATTTGGTGTTTGATGCCGGAGTGAAATATTTATCAGCGTTATTTTCAAACAGAATTTTATCTGTCGACATATCGTATAAAGCAAACCCCACATAGTGTTTTTTTAGCACCTCAGAATGCTTAAAGAGGCTATTAACCCCTTTTGCTACACGATGATTAACAGAACACCCACTTAAAAAAAAGCCTGCGCACGCAGTCAATAAAACAAATATGCCTTTAATTTTAAAATCAGATTTACACATACTAACTACTAATTTACTTAAATTAGTTTAAATGAATTCGCGAATGCGTGCTGTTAATTTCTTTTTCTTTAAAGTTATTCCCCTCTCCATAATATTTGGATTTTGCTGCTTATATAGCTTAAAAGCGCAACAATTTAGCTTTAATGGCACCCGTACTAAAAATGCCGTCAACTTTAACCTTATCCGAAACCTTGTTATTATTCCGATATACATCAATGACAAAGGCCCATATAACTTCATTCTTGATACCGGTGTAGGCCCATTAGTAATCACAGACACAACAATTATTAATGATCTTCGCCTAAGCGATCTTCGCCCCATCAAAATAACCGGCCTCGGAAAAGGAATAGAGATTGATGCATTTCTAACCAATCAAGTGTCAGCAAGAGTCGGTAAAGCATCCATCGATTATATCCCTACTGCTATATTGAAAACAGATATTTTAGGCCTATCAAATTACATGGGTGTCAAAGTTTATGGTCTACTCGGTTACTATTTCTTCAATAGCTTTACCGTCGAAATAAACTACTCTTCTAAAAGAGTAGTCTTTAGTTTACCCGGCACTAAAAAGAAGATAAAAGGAGATATAATCCCTTTACAGATAATCAATAATAAGCCTTATATCAACGTAGAGCTCTACACCAAGGAGCTGGGCACAATAAACGCAAAAGTAGTAGTAGATAATGGCGCCAGTCATGCCATTTCCTTAGAAACACTAAATGAAAAACCCTTCCCCGTCCCTCTTAATTCTATCCCGGCAAATCTGGGAATCGGACTAAGCGGACCAATTAGCGGAAATGTTGGCCGTATTCCCAAAATAAGAATTGGAAACTTCGAGTTAAAGGAAGTCATTTCCTCGTATCCAATATATAATGATGTAGCAGCAAAAACCCTCTTTTTAAACAGAAATGGAAATTTAGGCGCCGATATCCTGAGTAGGTTTAATACAACCTTCGATTATACTAATGAAATTATGTATCTGAAACAAAACCCAACTTACAAGCGCCCTTTTGAGCACGATATGTCGGGAATTGAAGTTTATGTTGAAGAAGATGCCACTAAACACTATTTTATTAGCAGAATTGAGCCGAATTCCCCAGCAGAAATAGCAGGAATACGTGAGGGAGATGAAATTTTATCTATAAACTTTACAAACACTAAAACATTAAACCTTAACGACATCACTAAAACATTACGATCAGGAGATGGTCGGGGCATTTTTCTCTCGATAAACAGAAATGGTGAATTACTCATCAAATTGATAAAATTGAAGAAACGGATATAAATATTTATTTTTACCCTTTCCATAGGTAAAAAACATACATTCTACGCTAAAACAAGGCCAATAAATATGATGAAAATACCCCGTTTTACAATACTCTTAAGCTTAGTTTTATTCGGTACGTTTTATAGTTGCAATCCCCCCAAAGAAGAGAAAAGAGTCGTTAAAAAACTTTCATTTGATTCAATTATTGGAATAAGATATCAAGAAGTAAAGCGCAAATTTAGCACTGGGCTTTCATTCAATGAAATGGGATTTCAACAAGAACCTTCATGGATCATTCAATTTAAATCAAACGATACTGTAATGGCCTACAGCCCTCAAAAGAAAAAAATGCAGCCTTTTTTTCTAATGTTTGACCATGGTGATGTATATAATTTTGCAAATGAGTATTTTCGAATAAAAAAAATAAGCAAAGACAGTCTTGTATTTCAAAGACTACACCTTCAGAAAAAAGAGATTTCTAAAGACATCAGGTCTGATGTTAATATCACCTATTATTCTGAGAATTACTTAAAAAATGAATTAAAAACAACTGCAGCAGAATTGCAAAAACCATCCAAAGCTGATACGCTTTATGTTCAAAAGCTTTCTGCCCGGTCCAACCGCAATCCACAAAATTTAGATAGTGCCTTTGCAGGAAGACAGCCTGTAGAATTCACCCCTGTAAGCAAACTAATCAAAGTAAAAAAAATAACAACAGTTGACCCAATTATGGGCCGAACGCAGTCTTACGACTATTTATTCCCATATTATCGCATTGATATTGATAAATCATACAAAGACTTCGCATATGAATTTAATGTTCTTGTCAATGCAAATGGAAAAATGTATTTAACCTCATTTGCAAATGTTTTGCCTGAATACAGGGAGGCCCGAAAAAAGTCATTAGAGGCAATAATAAGCGTATATCTTCAAAACCTTTTGAGGGTAACACCGGGAAAAACACTTGGAATACCTCATTCCAGCGAAATTAAATTGGTAGTTCAAGGCAAAAAGAGCAATAATTGATGCTTTCCTGATTTTATATTCGCTAAAATATTAAGCACTTGCATTTTAATAAAAAAATAATATGTACATTGCAGACTTAATTTTAATAAATAATACAATGCAAGAAGGAACAGTAAAATTTTTTAATGTAACTAAAGGTTTCGGATTCATCATCCCAGCAAACGGAGATAGCGAAATCTTTGTACATTCAACAGGCCTTATCGATGAAATTCGTGAAAACGACAAAGTTGAATACGATGTTGAAAGCGGTAAAAAAGGGTTGAATGCGATTAATGTTAAAGTAATCTAGATTATTATAGACATAAATTGTACAGCATCGCAGATAACCTGCGATGCTTTTTTGTTTTATAGCTTTTTAATTTCCGCTTTGCACAGCCCTGATTGTCTCAAAAGCTAATTCAGGTTCATTCGTAGTAATAAACTCCACCTTATTCTTTAACAGCCATTTCATATCCTCTGCACTATTAACCGTCCACGCATTAATGGTTAAATTTAATTCTTTCGCTTTAGCAAACCACTCCCCTTTCTGATAAACACTATAGTGGTAATCTGCTCCGTAAAACCCATCTGCTTTAAGCTTCTCTAAAGATGCATCTCCGTTTAAATAAGCCACATTAGCCTTAGGATCCAATACCAAAATTCGTTTAAGAACATCGTAGCTAAAACTAATGTAATCAACCCATTCTTTCGCTTTCAATTTCTTAACCATTGCTACAGCGCGATCCGTCAATTTTTGATCTCTTTCAGGATCATTTTTCGACGGTTTTATTTCCAGAATAAGCTTCATCTTTTTCTGTTTTATTCCTTCTTTCAGATATTCCTCCAACGTAGGGATATTCTCACCATTTGGATGCTTCTTCGTCAAAAGTTCCTTATAAGTAACCTGAGCTATATGAAGGCCATAAAAGTCTGCATCATGGTTAATAACCAAAACACTATCCAAAGTCATATGAACATCAAATTCAGATCCGTAACAACCTAATCTTATCGCCTCCTTAAGAGAAGCAATAGAATTTTCTGGTAAATTATTCTTTTTCCAGGCTCCTCGATGGGCAATAACAGGATTCTTATTCCATGAATTTCCCTTATTAATCAGCTCGGGCTGAGGGTCAAAACTTTTTGTAAATAAAGCCATAAGGGTAATCGCTACAATTGATGATTTCATAAATATACTTTTTCTAAAAATACTCGTTAAATGCTTATCTAAACGTTTTCTTAAAGTTATTTTTTAACTTTATTACCCATTCCAATGTTTTAATGAATAATAATTACGCCATTTTAATAGCTAAAGTTAATGAGTTTACGCAAAAGTTTTATCTCAATAAGCTTCTGCGTGGCTGTATCTATGCCCTGGCTTTGCTGCTTTTGGGCTATCTTTTCCTATTTCTGTTTGTCTATTTTATAAACCCTGGAGTAGGAACCAAAACTGTTCTTTTTTTCTCATTTTTAGCATTTTCTGTAGCTGTAATATCGTTTTTAATGGTAAAGCCAGCTCTATCATACTTCAAACTAAGCAAGAATTTAAGCATAGAGGAAGCCGCCGCATTAATTGGCAATCATTTTTTTAACGTAAAAGATAAGTTACTAAATACCCTTCAACTCCAAGCCCTTGCCAATCAACACCCGGGCAACAATCAATTAATTTTAGCCGGAATCGATCAGAAAATAATGGAATTGAGACCCATTCCATTTGCCAGCGCCATAAACCTCAAAGACAACAAAAAGTATGTTAAATACTTTCTTATACCATTATCCGTTATCCTGCTTATTGGCATTATTGCGCCAGCAATATTAAAAGAAGGAACACGCAGTTTAGTTCAGTACAATAAAGAAATTCTGCCTAAAGCTCCGTTTGAATTCGTTGTTCTTAATAAAACTCTAATCGTTCAGCAGGGCGATAATTTAACTGTTAACGTTAAACTGAGAGGTAACGAACTTCCACAGGAAGTATATGTATCAGACGGAATAAATACCTATAAATTAGAAAAGCAAGACAAAAGCAGGTTTTCTTATATATTCAAAAACCTGCAAAAAAATAAAAATATTCAGTTCCTTGCAGGCGGATTTAATTCTCATTCTCATACAATTGAAGTCAAGCCCCGCCCTTCGGTAGTAAATATCATTGCTAAACTCCAATACCCGTCCTATCTCAACAAAAAAGAAGAAACCCTTCTCAATGCAGGAGATCTATTCCTGCCCGAGGGAACCCAGGTAACGTGGGTCCTAAAAACAGAGAACAGTAACGCTATTAACTTTATCATCCAGGGCAAGCAACATCCTTTAACCTCTGCTAACAATAGCTTTAATTTCACCAAAAAACTGCAAGAAAATACCGAATATCAAATCGTCCCTAAAAACAGCTTTATAAATAGTAAAGATTCAATTTCTCATCAAATAGATGTTATAAAGGATGAATTCCCTGGCATTTCTATAGTCGAAACACCAGATTCTGTGAGCAGTAAAGCTTTATATTTCTCAGGAAATATATCTGACGATCACGGTTTCAGTGCACTCAAGTTTCAATACAATATTAAAGAAAACGGAGTATTAAAAAGTACAGTCACAAAATCTATTTCTATAAAGAAAAACCAGCAAGAAGACACTTTCTTCTTTCTTTGGAATTTAAATGAAGCCCCTTTAAAACCCGGGCAGGCACTTGAGTATTACTTTGAAATAGCAGACAATGATGCGGTAAATGGGGCAAAAAAGACGAAATCTGCAATAAAAATTCTAGACGTGCCTACACAGCAGCAGGTTGCAGAAAAATTAAACCAGGGCAGTGCCGAGCTTAAGCAGAAAATGGAAAAAACAATTAAGCTGGCATCCGAGGTTGAAAAAGAAAGCAAAAAGCTTGGTGAAACCCTACTTGATAAAAGACAGCTCTCATTTGACGATAAAAAACAAATAGAACAACTTCTCGATAAACAGCAACAACTTGAAAAAGCAGTAGAGGAAATCAAATCCCTGAACGAAAAGAATACAATCCAAAAAGAAGAAAATAATGCCCTAAAGGACGAATTAATAGAGAAGCAAAAGAAAATCGATGACTTGTTCAACAATGTTCTTAATGAAAAAACCAAAGAACTTCTCCAAAAACTTCAAAGCCTTATGGATGAAAACAATAAGGATCAGACACAAAACGAATTGTCTAAAATGCAAATGGATAATAAATCGTTGAAGAATGAACTTGACAGAATATTAGAGCTCTACAAACAACTAGAGTTCGAACAGAACCTGAGAAATAATACCGACAGGCTAAACGATCTTGCCAAAGTACAAAAGGACTTGTCAGAAAAAAGTGCAAAAAATGACGCTTCATCAGATAAGTTGAAAGAGGAACAAAAAGAGCTGTCATCCGAGTTCGATGATATTAAAAAGGACTTAGAGAAACTTGAAGAAAAAAATCAACAAATGGAACGTCCAAATCCATTTAAGAACCCAGAAAAAGAAACATCTGAGATTAAGCAAAACCAAAAAGACAGCGAAAACAAATTAGGTCAGAACAACAAAAAAGATGCATCTAAGAGTCAGCAAAAAGCCGCTGAACAAATGGAAAAAGTCGCTAAACAGATGGAACAAATGCAGCAGGAATCTGCAGAAATGGAAAGCAATTTAAACATTACCGAACTTCGTCAATTGCTTAAAAACTTACTAAATACCTCTTTCGATCAGGAAAAAGTAATGTTGAACCTAAAAGGAATGAACAGCAATGATCCTCTTTATACCCAAAACGTGCAGAAACAGCGCAGCATTAAAGACAACATGAAAACCATTGCGGATAGTTTATTCTCCTTAAGCAAGAGAGTGCCACAAATTGAAACAGCGGTTAATGAGGAGATGCAAAAGGTAAACTTCAACATCGATAAAAGCTTGGAAAACCTTGGAGAAAGAAATACTGCGATGGCCAACAGAAACCAGCAATATACCATGACTTCAATCAACAATCTTACATTGATGTTAAATGAAGCCCTCGATCAGGTCCAAAACATGAAAAAAAATGCAAAAGGAGGGGGTAAAGGAAAAAAAGGCAGCATGCAGCAACTCCAGCAGATGCAAAAACAGCTCAATAACAGCATGCAAAAGGCCCGTGAAGAACTTCAAAAGGGCGGAAACAAAGGTACCGTGCCAAAAGGACAAATGAGTCAAGAGTTTGCAAAAATGGCTCAGCAACAGCAAATGATCAGGGAAGCACTTCAGAAAATAAATCAAGAACAAAATAAAGATGGAAAAAATGGCCTTGGAAACCTTAATCAGATGATAGAAGACATGAAGGCCACTGAAAGTGAATTAGTAAACAAAAAAATAGAACAGGAAACACTTAACCGTCAAAAAAGCATTCTTACAAAATTACTTGATGCAGAGAATGCACAGCGCGAGCAAGATCAAGATTCCAAAAGAGAAGCCAAAGCAGCTAAAGATTTCCCTCCTTCTTACAAACAAATGCTTGAAAAATTCAAAAAAAATCAGCAATCTGAAACAGAATGGCTACAAAAATTGCCCCCAGATTTAAACTTCTTCTACAAAAAGAAAATAACTGAATATTTTAAATTGCTAAATTTGCCTCAATAATTTATGATCTGATGAGCAAAGCAACCATTAATTTTTTTAATGAAGACACCAATTATACCCTTAAAAAAAAGACAATTATTAAGAATTGGCTCAAATCTGCTATTGCCTCAGAAGATTATCAGCTAAAGGAATTAAATTTTATTCTTTGCTCAGACGAATATTTACTGCGTATAAACCAGGATTACCTTAATCATGACACTTATACCGACGTGATCACTTTTGACAACTCAGAGGAGATCAAAACAATTGTAGGAGATATATTTATCAGTATTGACAGAATAAAGGAAAATGCGGCAACATTTAAATTCACCACAGATCAGGAATTATGCAGAGTAATGATTCACGGAGCCCTTCATCTTTTAGGATATAAAGACAAAACTAAACCAGCAAAAACATTAATGACGGCCCGGGAGGATCATTATCTTGCCCTTTTATCTAAAGTTCAAAATAAGCCATTTTAAGGCCCTCTAACGAATCCGGCCGTGTTTACAACACAAAGCCCAAGCCCGATAGCGTTATTGCCTCTACGAGGGCCAAATAAATCCGTTTTTCTTCTGATTTTATCTTTAAATGTTACAATTTTTCAAATAGGCCACCAATTATAATATTTTCGTTACAATAAATATCCTGTAAAACTTAGCCTCAGTTATATACCAAATAATTATTGCTTACTTTTGTGGCAATTTCTTATCTATAATCTCGTTAAACACAGACTTTGAGCACACTAATTGCAGCCGAAAACTTAGGCCATGCTTATCATGATGAATGGCTTTTTAAGAGCTTAACCCTGGGCATACAAACCGGTCAGCGCGTAGCGCTTGTCGGGATAAACGGAGCCGGGAAAAGCACTTTATTAAAATTACTTGCCGAAAGATTCTCTCCACTTGAGGGTAAAATTGTAAAGAACAAATCTGTGAAGATCGGTTTTCTTGATCAGGAGCCATCTTTTACTGAAGGCTATTCTATTAGCGATTTTATCTTTTCTTTAGAAAACAAACAGCAACAACTCATTAAAGAATATGAGGAGCTTATTGAGAATCCCAATCCAGACGAAAAAACATTAAATCGTTTATATGAGGAATTAAGTGAGCACAATGCCTGGGAATATGAGCACGAGATAAAAACCATTCTAAGCAGGATGGGAATTACCCATCTTCAACAGCAAATCTCCACCCTCTCCGGGGGGCAGAAAAAACGGTTGGCTTTGGCAAAACTCCTTATAGAAGATCCAGAAATATACGTGCTTGATGAGCCAACCAACCACTTGGATATAGACACAATAGAATGGCTCGAGAAATTACTTACATCAGGCAACAAAACAATTCTACTGGTAACTCACGATCGTTATTTTCTTGATAACGTATGTAACACAATAGTTGAGCTAGATAGAGGAAAAATATATAACTACAGTGGCAACTATGCCTACTTCCTTGAAAAGAAATCTGAAAGAGAGGCTGCGGATGAAAGCACTTTTCAAAAGAATAAAAATCTTTTAAAGAAGGAATTAGAGTGGATGCGAAGGATGCCCCAGGCCCGTGGGACTAAATCCCAGGCAAGAATTGATGCTTTTTACGATTTAGAAAGCAAAACCAAGCAAAGAACTGACAATCAAAGCATTACTTTAAATGTAAAAATGTCGCGTCAGGGAAACAAAATTCTTGAGCTTGACCATATCGGCCAAGCATTTGAAGATAAAAAAATCATAAATGATTTCAGTTACACATTTAAGCGAGCCGATAGAATTGGGTTAGCAGGTAAAAATGGAACCGGAAAATCCACTTTGCTAAATATCATTACAGGGTTTATTAAACCTGAAAAAGGAAAAGTTAGCACTGGCGAAACAACTGTTTATGGTTACTATAAACAAGGCGGCTTAGCCTTCAATGAAAAAGAACGTGTTATTGATATTGTAAAGTCTGATGCCGAATATATCAAAATGGCAGATGGGCAAACCATATCTGCATCCCAACTTTTAACTTTATTTCTTTTCCCTCCTAAAAAGCAGCATGGCATGGTTGAAAAACTGAGCGGTGGAGAAAAGAAAAGGTTGCACCTGATGAAGGTTCTAATGCAAAATCCTAACTTCTTAATTCTGGATGAGCCAACAAACGACCTTGATATTGATACATTAAATGTTCTTGAAGAATTTCTTGAAAACTTTCCGGGAGTATTAATACTCGTATCTCACGACAGATATCTTCTGGATAAAATGAGTGAGCAATTATTTATTATGGAAGGCAATGGTGAGGTTACAATTTATAATGGAAACTATTCTGAATACAGACTAAGTCTTGATGTCGCAAAAGAAAAACCAGAAGCAAAAAAGAAAGAAACATCTACGCCATCCTCTGCTCCTTCTACTCAAAAAAAACTAAGCTACAAAGAGCAAAAAGAGCTTGAAGAGCTTGAATCAAGGATGCCAGAAATAGAAATAGAAATAGAAAAACTAACACAATTATTGCTAAAAATAGAGAGCTCAAACTATCTTGAAATTCAATCTATTTCGAATTCTATTGAAACACTGAATACCGAGATGGATGCCGTAATGAACAGATGGATGGAACTTTCAGAGAAATAAAACCCCAGATAAAAGGTTAATCTGGAGTCCTATCTCGTGTTTAATTAATAACTTTGCAAACACGTTCCACGTGAAACACCTAAATAATTTTACCAAAAGTTTCACGTGGAACATACAAAATATACTAAGCTATGTTTAATGAATATGATGTAATTGTTGTCGGAGCAGGACACGCCGGTTGTGAAGCAGCGGCAGCAGCAGCCAACCTTGGCTCCTCTGTTCTCCTGATTACAATGAACATGGAAACCATCGCGCAGATGAGTTGCAACCCTGCAATGGGCGGCGTTGCCAAGGGACAAATTGTTCGGGAGATTGATGCTATGGGCGGCTACTCAGGGATTATAAGTGACAAAACAACACTCCAATTCCGCATGCTAAACCTTTCAAAAGGACCTGCCATGTGGAGCCCAAGAACTCAAAATGACAGAAAAAGATTCGCTGAAGAATGGAGATTAGCCTTGGAACGAACTCCAAATGTCGACTTCTGGCAGGACATGGTAAGCAGTCTTTTGATCAAAAACAACACAGTAGTTGGTGTTAAAACTTCACTCGGTGTCGAGATAAAAGGCAAGTCTGTAGTACTAACAAATGGAACATTTTTGAATGGTGTCATACATGTTGGAGAAAAAAAATTTGGCGGTGGTCGCACAGGAGAAAAAGCAGCAACCGGAATTACAGAACAACTTACAGAACTCGGCTTTGAGGCCGGAAGAATGAAAACCGGAACTCCTCCCAGAATCGACGGAAGATCTTTGAACTACTCCGTAATGGAAGAACAGTGGGGTGATGAAAATCCTGGTAAATTTTCCTTCACTAATACTACCCGTCCAACTGAACAACGCTGTTGCTGGATTACTTATACTAATCTCGAAGTTCACGAAACTTTAAAAGAAGGGTTCGAAAAATCTCCAATGTTTACAGGCCGTATCAAAGGACTGGGGCCAAGATACTGCCCTTCAATTGAAGACAAAATCAACAGATTTGCAGAGCGCGAAAGACATCAGATATTCGTAGAACCTGAAGGCTGGAATACCTGCGAAATATATGTTAACGGATTTTCAACCTCATTGCCAGAAGATGTACAGTATAAAGCCCTAACAAAGATTCCAGGATTCGAAAATGCCAAGATGTTCAGACCTGGCTACGCCATTGAATACGACTATTTTCCACCTACTCAACTAGGATTAACACTTGAAACTAAATTAATAAGCAATTTGTTCTTTGCTGGCCAGATAAATGGAACAACAGGATACGAAGAGGCTGCTAGTCAGGGTTTTATAGCAGGAATCAATGCCCACCAAAAGGTAAAAGACAAACACGAGCTTATTCTAAAACGCTCCGAATCTTACATTGGTGTACTAATTGATGATCTTGTAACCAAAGGCACTGAGGAGCCGTATAGAATGTTTACATCAAGAGCAGAACATAGACTTTTACTTAGACAAGACAATGCCGATATCAGACTCTCCCCTATCGGCCATAGCTTAGGTTTAATAGACGATGAACGTCTAGAACTTGTTAAGCAAAAAGTAGCCAATTCAGATGCAATTGTAGACTTCTCCAAGAAACAAGCAATCGACATGAGCCAGGCAAATGCCCTCTTAGAAGATCTTGGAACAAGTACATTAAATCAAACAGTAAAAATTTTTAATCTTTTAAGCCGTCCTCAGGTAGGAATAGACGATCTAAGAAAAGTAAGTCCTAACCTCAATGAGTTCCTTGAGCAATTTGATAAAGAAACTATTGAACAAGCTGAAATAAAGATCAAGTATGAGAGTTATTTTGAAAAGGAACAGGAGATTGTAAATAAAATGCAAAAAATGGAAGACAAAGATATCAATCCAAATTTTGACTACTCGCAATTAGTATCTTTATCAAAAGAGGCTCGAGAAAAATTATTAAGGATAAAACCCAGAACTCTTGGTCAGGCTTCCCGAATTTCGGGCGTTTCACCTTCCGATATCTCGGTTTTAATGGTTCATATTAGCAAATAACACACAACTAACTGTATTATAATACATTAGATAAATATAAAACAATTAAAAACACGGATCATTTTAAAGCGATTTAAGACACTTTTAAAAAGTTTTAATGATAACTATCAAAAGAAGGGTTAAACTCAACACACAACATATAAATGACTAAATATAACAACATAGTCTATTTAAGAAATTTCATAGTCTATTTTTTGATAATTTCTTTAATTTATAGCTGCGCAAGTATTCAGCAACCTCAGGGAGGGCCAAGAGATACTACCCCACCAAAGGTTCTAAAAATGGAACCAAAAAATCAGACTGTAAACTTCACTGCCAAAAAAGTTGTTATTGAATTTGATGAATACTTTAAGTTACAGAATGAGTTCAAAGAATTTTCTGTTTCTCCCGAAATGCCTAAACCACCGGTTTTAAAAGTAAAGGGAAAAAAATTAGAAATAAACTTTCCAGATAGTCTCGAAAAAAACACAACCTATACTTTAAACTTTGGAAAGGCAGTAGCCGATGTAAACGAATCAAATGCTGCTAAAAATTTAACTTATGTATTTTCAACCGGACCTAAGCTCGATTCACTAAGCATAAAAGGTAAAGTAACAAATTCACTTACTGGCGAACCTGAATTAGATGCAGTTGCTTTTATATTACCACTAAACAGAGATACCTTATTTGGAAAAGGAAAGCCGTCCATCTATACATTAACTGATAGCAGTGGTAACTATAGTCTAAACAATTTAAGAACTGGCAGCTATAAACTCTATGTTCTTAAAGAAAAAAATGGTGATAAAATCTATCAGCAAGCTACTGACGAAGTAGGGTTTTTAAAAGATACCATAGTGCTCACAAAAAATCTTGATAGCATGAACATAAAAGTATTTAAAGAAGATGCAACAGTATTCAGAATATTAGATAAGCGATTAAATCCTGATGGAAGCATGTCATTCAGCTTCAATCAGAAGCTAAAAAAACCAGAAGTAGTAGTTCTTGATCCTCCGGCTTTAGACGTTTCAAAGAAAATAAAATTCAGCAAAAACAACGATTCTCTAAAAGTATGGCTTACAGATTTAAGTTTTGATTCAACCAAAATCAGCCTAAAAGAAAACGGAAAATTACTTCAAACAACAACACTCACAAGAGGTAAAAAAGATACATATACACGGTCATTAACTGCAATAAATAACCTTGATAATCGCGCATTACCACCAGGAAGAACGTTAAAATTCACCTTCAATTTTCCAATTGAAAGCTTTGATGCAAGCAAAATAACGCTTTTAGAGGACTCTGTTGATACCAAAACCTTTACCCTCACTAAAGACAGCTTAGACCATCTCTCCTTCTATTTCAGATACCCCTGGAGACAAAAAACTATGTACGACATAACCTTTGCACCAGGTGCATTTACAGGCATTTTTAAAACTCAAAACAAAGAAATTAAAACCAGTCTTGAGTTAGGTAAAAAAGATGATTATGGCACCTTAAAAGTAAAAATAGTACCACCAGAAAAACAGAAAAGTTATATCCTGGAAATTATTGATGGCAGTAAAAGCATAGTAAATACAATAGTTGTAAAGCAAGATACTGCAGTAACTTTTAGCAATTACAAAGGCGGAAAATACTTTATAAGAATAACATACGATACCAATAAAAATGGTGTATGGGATACGGGAAATGTTTCTTTAGGTATACAGCCAGAAAAAATATGGAACGAACCTAAAGAGCTATCAATCAGACCAAACTGGGAAAGAAATGAAGTAATAACAATTCCTAAAGAATAAAATTATCTGAACCAGTCAGAATACATAATATAATTATCAGGTAACTTATTTAATAAAGCCCTTTGCTCATCAGTAATGGGCTTTATTTTTTTTGCAGGAGTTCCTGCATAAATAAAACCACTTTCACAATGTGTATTTTCTAAAACCACAGCACCGGCAGCAATAATTGTGTAGTCCTCAACTACCGCATTATCCATTATTATTGCCCCCATACCAACCAATATATGATCCTTTAAAATACACCCATGAACAATTGCATTATGGCCTACAGATACCCTGTTTCCTATTGTAGTAGAAGCTTTTAAATATGTTGCATGAATAACCGCACCGTCCTGAATATTGCTGTCATTACCGATAGTAATCTTATTCACATCCCCCCTAATCACTGCATTAAACCAAACAGAACAATTTTTTCCCATAACCACATCGCCAACTATTGTAGCATTAGGTGCTATAAAACAATTTTCGCCCCACTTCGGATGTACATTTTTTACTGGTAATATAACTGGCATAATTAAAAAATTGTATCTGTTAACTGTTTTGAATGATCCGGATAATCGGTAGTAAAATGCAGTCCTCTGCTCTCTTTTCTAGCCATAGCCGATTTTATAACAATAAAAGCCACCTGTATTACATTTCTTAGTTCACAAAGTTTTACAGAAACCTTATTTCCTTTATAAAAATCCTCAGTTTCCTGATGCAGCAAATACAAACGTCTCATTGCTCTTTCTAATCTAAAATCAGAGCGAACTATCCCAACGTAATCACTCATCAACTTCTGAGTTTCCCTTAAATTGTGAGTAACCAATATATCCTCATTAGACTGTGTAACCCCATGATCATTCCATTCCGGTATATCTTCAGGAATTATATTATTCTTAAAATTAGCAACAGCATGTTCAAATATACGATGTGCAAAAACAGGAGCCTCAAGCAACGAATTAGAAGCCAATCTGTTAGCTCCATGCAAGCCGGTCGAAGAACATTCCCCGCAAGCATATAAATTCTTTATAGAAGATCTTCCAAACTCATCCACCATTATTCCACCGCACATATAATGAGCAGCTGGAGTAACAGGTATAAGATCTTTGGTCATATCAATACCAATAGACAAGCACTTAGCATAAATATTAGGAAAATGAGCTAAAATATCAGCTTTTTCCCTATTTCTTATATCAAGATAAACAAAATCCTCACCAGATTTTTTCATTTCCGAATCAATTGCTCTTGCTACAATGTCCCTTGGTGCTAAAGATCCCCGCTTATCATATTCATACATAAATTCTTCACCATTCTTCCTTCTAAGCACACCTCCAAAACCACGAACAGCTTCCGAAATTAAAAAAGCAGGATACTCCCCAGGGTGATATAAAGCAGTTGGATGGAACTGTATAAACTCCATATTCCTCACTTTACCTTTAGCCCTGTAAACCATAGCCATTCCGTCCCCAGTTGCAATTACCGGATTTGTAGTGCTTGAATAAATATGTCCTGCACCACCAGAAGCCATGATAGTCACATTAGCAAGTATCTTTTCCACATCGTTAAGTTCTGTATTAAAGGCATATATACCATAACAGTTAATAACCTCAGTAGTCTTATCAACATGAATACCCAAGTGATGTTGCGTAATTAACTCCAAACAGAAGTAATGTGTTAATATCTCTATGTTCTCATTCTGATGAATTTGCTTTAATAATACACTTTCAATTTCATAACCGGTCACATCTTTATAGTGCAGTACCCGATGTTCTGAATGTCCACCCTCCTTAGCCAGATCATAGACACCGGTACCATCTTTATCAAAATTAGTCCCATAATCAATAATCTCTTGTATACGCTGAGGACCCTCAGTTACAACCACTTCAACAATATGTTCATCACATAAACCATCACCGGCAATTAATGTATCTTCAATATGCTTCTCAAAAGAATCATCCTTATCAACAACAACTGCCACCCCACCCTGAGCATATTTAGTATTGGATTCGTCTTCATTAGACTTAGTAACTATTAATACTTTACCATACTGAGCTGCCTTTAAAGCAAAACTCAAACCAGCAATACCTGATCCTATGACCAAAAAATCTACTTTTCTCATTAAAATGTGTTATTTCCACTACTTTGTTAACAACGTTGGTATAATTGTTAACTTCTTGTCTAAATAATTAGAACAATTTTATTTGAATGTTTAAAGCTAAGCTAAAATGGTAATTTGACACAATATTTTAACTTATTTTTAAGCAAGATTACCAAGGTTATCAACTTTTTTTTCACCAACTAAGAATACACATATTCGTATTGATAAGTTTTAATGCCAATTAATATATCGTTGTAAATCAGTCTATATTTTTATTAAAAATGTAATATAAATGTTAATAAGTTACTAATAACTCATAAAAAAGCATTTTTTTGAAGTACTTTTAAACAATATTAACACACTAATAAACAATAGAAATCTATTTATATTAAATAATTATATTTTATTGAAGTGTTGAAAGCTCCGTACCTTTACAAAAGTTCCAAAACAGATAATTAAAATTTATCCTGTTCTTTGATGCACTAAAACAAAATATTAATAAAGAAATATCAACTCATTAAAATGGACACCTTAGAGGAAATTAACAGAAAAGGTTTTATAGATGAAAAGATCGACCCTACACTTGACCTTTTTGAGGAAATTGAAAGATTAAAGAAGGAAAAGAATGCTATTATATTAGCCCACTATTATCAGGAGCCTGATATTCAGGATATTGCTGATTATATTGGTGATAGTTTAGGATTATCTCAGGAAGCGGCTAAAACAGAAGCAGATATTATTGTTTTTGCCGGAGTCCATTTTATGGCAGAAACAGCTAAAATTCTTTCTCCCAATAAAACCGTTTTATTGCCAGATGTAAAGGCAGGATGCTCACTTGCAGATAGTTGCCCGCCACATTTGTTTAGGAAATTTAAAGAGAAATATCCTGATCACCTGGTAATAACCTATGTAAACTGTACTGCAGAACTCAAAGCATTAAGTGATATCGTATGTACATCAACAAATGCTGTTCAAATTGTTGAAAGTTTACCTAAAGATCAAAAAATAATCTTCGGACCAGATAAAAATCTGGGTGCCTGGGTAGCAAAGAAAACAGGTAGAGACCTGGTATTGTGGAATGGTGCCTGTATGGTACATGAAATATTTTCAAGAGAAAAAATTACAAAACTTAAAGAGCGCCATCCAAATGCAAAATTTATTGCACATCCTGAATGTGAAGAAGCTGTATTAAAAATGGCCGATTACATTGGTTCTACAACAGGATTGTTAAAATATTCTATAAATAGCGATGCTCAGGAATTCATTGTAGCAACAGAAAGCGGCATTATTCATCAAATGGAGAAAGCTAATCCTGGAAAAACCTTTATACCTGCCCCGCCAAATAACAATTGTGCTTGTAATGATTGCCCTTATATGAAAAGAAACACATTAGAAAAGCTTTATTTGTGTTTAAAGAATGAAACTCCAGAGGTTACCGTGCCTGAAAATATTATAGAACAAGCACGAAAACCTATTGAAAGGATGCTTGAAATATCTGCAAGTTTAGGTTTATAAGTTTTTTTATAAAAATAAGTATGTTGGTAACTATGTTAATTTACTGTATAACAATATAATATAATGTTTGAAAATAAAGAAAGAACTGATATTTCAGAGTTGGGAGAATTTGGGCTGATAAAGCATTTAACAGATACTTTTAAAATAAGACATGAAAGCAGTATAAAAGGTATAGGAGACGATGCAGCAGTACTAAATTTTAATAACAAAGAAGTATTGGTTTCCACAGATCTTTTACTCGAAGGTATTCACTTTGATCTGGCTTATGTGCCCTTGATACATTTGGGCTATAAAGCCATACAAGTCAATCTAAGCGATATTTATGCTATGAATGGTATTGCAACTCAGGTAACAGTTTCTATTGGCTTGTCGAGTAAATTTCCTTTAGAAGCTGTTGAAGAAATTTATAAAGGAGTTGAACTTGCCTGCAATAAATTTAATATAGATCTTATTGGTGGTGATACCTCAGCAAGTAAACAAGGATTGGTAATTAGCGTAACCAGCATTGGTTATGCAGAAAAAAGTGATGTGGTTTATAGAAATGGAGCTGGTGAAGGTGATCTTTTATGTGTTTCGGGAGATTTAGGCGGTGCCTATGTCGGAATGCAGATATTAGAAAGAGAGAAACTAATTTTCCTTGAAAATCCTAATATTCAGCCAGATCTGGAAGGCAAAGATTATATCATAGAACGTCAGTTAAAACCTGAAGGCAGAAGAGATATAGTCGATCTTTTGGCACAAATGGAAATTAAACCAACATCAATGATAGATGTATCTGACGGGTTGGCTTCAGAAATATTACACATTTGCCAGCAATCAGAAAAAGGATGTAACCTTTACGAAGAAAAAATTCCAATAGATCCAATGACTTACGAAACTGCGCGTGAACTTGGCCTGGATCCAACTGTATGTGCTTTAAGCGGCGGAGAAGACTATGAATTACTGTTTACAATTAAACAGGAAGACTATCCTAAACTAAAAAATGATGTTGATATCACCATTATTGGTCACATTACTGATAAAAACTCAGGGTGTAAAATGATATCAAAATCCAATGTTGTGCACGAATTAAAAGCACAAGGATGGAATGCATTTAAATTATAAAATATCTTCCTCATCAGGTAAGGCAGAATCCAGAAATTTGGTGTCAATTTGCTTGGTAGCTTTGGCACCTAATTTCTTAATTTTCTCTGAAGTTGTAGATAGGTTACCTGCACCTGTTGAAAGCTTATTTAAAGCTTTATCATAAGCATCCTGGCTTTGCTTAATATTTTTTCCTATGCCCTCCATATCAGTTAAAAAACCAACAAATTTATCATACATATTGCCACTTAAACGGGCAATTTCCAACACATTTCTATTCTGTCTTTCCTGTTTCCATATACTGGCAATAGTACGTAAAGTAGCCAATAAAGTAGATGGACTTACAATAACTACTTTCTTATCCCAGGCATAATTAAACAGTTCAGTATCCTGTTGTACAGCAATACCAAAAGAAGATTCTATAGATATAAACAGTAAAACAAAATCAGGAGAATTTATCTGATAAAGTTCATGATAGTTTTTTGCAGATAAACCTTGAATATGCGCTTTTATAGAAGCAAGGTGTTGTTTTAAATTCAATTCCTTATCCACATCTGCTTCTGAAGTAACCAATCGCTCATAAGCCAGTAAAGAGACCTTAGAATCAATTATAATATGTTTATCATCCGGAAGATCAATAATAACATCTGGTTGCATCCTACCCCCATCATAAGAGCTTAAACTGGTCTGTATTCTATACTCTCTATCCTTAACCAAACCAGATCTTTCCAGAACTCGCTCAAGTATCACCTCACCCCAGTTTCCTTGTTTTTTATTATCACCCTTAAGCGCCTTGGTTAAGTTATTAGCATCTTCCTGAATTTGCTTGGTCTGATCCATTAATTGAGATATTACCCCCTTTAAAACATTTCTTTCGTCCGATTCAGATTTATATACCTTATCAACCTTATCTTCAAAAGCTTTAATGTTTTCTTTAAACGGATTTAAAATAATATCAAGATTAGTTCTGTTTTGTTCTGTAAACCGTGCTGTTTTTTCTTCAAGAACTTTGTTGGCAATATTTTCAAATTCCAGCTTAAATCTTTCTTGTAATTCAGCAATATATTTATCCTGTTCAATTTGTTTTTCACGTTGGGCAATCAGCGATTCTTCGGCCTTAATAACCTTACTGCGCTCATTCATATAATTAATACGAAGATCATTCAATTCATCTTCCAGCTTTAATTTTTCATCCTTAAGCCAGTTCATTGATTTTTGATGTTCCAATTCCTTTAACTCCAAAAGCGCAATATGATTTTGATTAACCACTGGTTTTTTAAACAACAAAAAAATAAGTGAGGCTAAAATGACAACTAATAATACTATTCCTGCTATTTCCATACTAATATTGTTATCAAAAATGATGATAAAAACTTTAAATTGCAAAAATAAATAGTAATTAGCTATAAAGATTTCATAACAAGTCTGGCAGCATCTTCTCCGGTTTGTGTACCCATGGCAATTCCCATCCCATTACACCTTACAGCACAGAAAATATTAGGTTTTATCTCTTTAATTATAGGATCAATGGCCGATCCGAAAGCCATAATTCCACTCCAACTTTGTTCTATTTCAAAAAAAGTATCAGGTAAAATTACATCCAACAGTAATTTTTTAAGTTCATTTTGCACTAACTCAGTAAGCCCAAATTCAGTAGTTTCTTCCGTTTTAAAATCAAGATTTCTTCCTCCCCCTAAAAGAATTCTTCCATCAATGTTTCTGAAATAGTAGTAACCCTTATTATAATGAAAAGTACCCTTAACTTTTAGATCTTTTATAGGTTTTGTAATAATTACCTGCCCACGTCCAGGTACAACATCTAAAGATGGCAGCAGGTCTTTTACAAAAGCATTTGTACACAGCAATACCTTTTTACAGCAAAAATTTCCTTCCTTAGTAACAATCACCTGCTTATCTCCTTCTTCCTTTAATTGAGTTACCAAACACGAATTAAAAATTCTTACTCCTTCTGCTAAAGCTTTACCAGTCAAGCTCTGCATCATTTTTCCAGTATCTATTTGTGCTTCTAAAGTGTTCTCTAAAAGGATGTCAATGCTCTTAAAACCGAACTCAGAAATTCTATCGGCAGCAACTTTAAAAACCTCCTTCTCGCCTGTTATATCTTTCAAAATCTCGTTGTAATGACCAATTTTAGAGACACACAATGAAGATAATTCGTTTTCTAAAGGCTTAAATAATTCATAACCTCCATAATTATGGTAAGCTATTGAGCTGTCTCCTAATAGTTTTCGCAGCTTTAACAAACCATTCCAGCGTTTATCAATTAAATTATATAAACCGGTAGTTCCTATAATTTTCTCTTGTTCAATTAATTCAGAAATACTTCCAAAACAGGCAAATCCTGCATTCTTTGTACTTGCTCCCGATGGCAGGAAGCCTCTTTCCAATATAGCTATACTTAAATGAGGTGTCTCCTTTTTTAAACTAATTGCAGCATTAAGGCCAACAATTCCACTTCCTATGATGATAATATCATAATTAAAAAAATGCTGTTTTTCCCAATAAGAAATCATTGCCAACATAACATAAAATTATGTTATTTTTTGATTATCAAACAAATTGGGAACGCTTTTTGATTAAAACTAGCAGGAACAAAACTAAAAAAATGGGAATTTATTTGATTTTGATAATTCCGATTCTAATGCTAAGCATGTTTGTACAATGGAGATTTAGAAATAAATTTTCAAAATATGCCGAAATGCAATTGAATTCGGGGTTTTCGGGGAAGGAAGTTGCAGAAAAAATGCTGTACGACAATGGAATATTTGATGTGAGGGTGATGAGTACCGATGGACAATTATCAGATCACTATAACCCATCAGATAAAACAGTAAACTTAAGTACAGATGTTTATTATGGGCGTAGCGTTGCGGCAGCAGCGGTTGCTGCTCATGAGTGTGGGCATGCCCTGCAACAAGCCAAATCATACAGTTGGTTAAGCCTCAGAACAAATATGGTTCCTGTGGTAAGTTTAACCTCTAATCTGCTGCAGTGGGTCTTAATTCTGGGTGTATTATTAATAGCTTTTACTTTTAATCCTGTTGTTTTAACAATTGGAGTGATAGGATTAACCTTAATCACCATATTTAGTATAATTACCTTACCGGTAGAGTTTGATGCCAGCAGAAGAGCGCTTATATGGCTTAAAAACAATAAACAAATACTGTATACAAAAGAAGAAAATACACAAGCTAAAGATGCACTTTGGTGGGCTGCAATGACCTATGTAGTAGCTGCATTAGGTGCAATGACCAACCTCGTTTATTATCTTTCAATACTATTTGGAAGACAAAAAGGTTAATTTAACCTATACGATGCTATTAAGCTAAATTTAGGAATATCAACTGTAAACTCCGTATCATCAACCAATCGGCTCATTAAATAGCTACCGGTCATGGTACCCATATCTGTAGTTAAATTACATCCTGATACATACGAATGGCTTTCTCCTGGCTCAATTACAGGTTGTAAACCTATAACTCCCTCTCCTTCTACTTCTCTCTGTACACCGCTCGAATCAAAAATAAACCATTGACGTCTTTTGAGTTGTATAGAATAATCTGATAAGTTTTCTATATTAATGCGATAGGCAAATACATAGTGACTATTTGCAGGATTAGAATATTCATCCTGATAAACTGTTTCTACTGAAATTTTAACACCTTCTGTTGTCGCTGTAACCATTGCAATTCTTTTTATTGTTATATGTTTTCAAAAATCAAGCCATTTCCCCAACAGGCAGAATGTTATGATATTTATCTGCCACTTCGTCCAGCAGACTATGTATTGTTTCTATATTTTCTTCTTTGACAAGCAACATTCTGTAAGGTTTAAAATCTGGTAAACCTTTAAAATAGTTTGCATAATGCCGTCTCATTTCGAATACACCAACCTTAGGGCCTTTCCAGGCAATTGACTTTTCAAAATGAGTTCTGCATACCGAAACACGCTCTTCAACGCTTGGTCCGGCTAAAATTTGTCCTGTATTAAAAAAGTGTCTTATTTCCCTGAATATCCATGGATATCCAATAGCAGCTCTACCAATCATGATGCCGTCAATTTCATATTCCAGTCTCCAATCAGCAGCTTTTTGTATACTATCCACATCACCATTACCAAAAATTGGGATTTTTATGCGTGGGTTTCTTTTAATTTCTCTTATTAATGTCCAGTCGGCCTCACCTTTATAAAGCTGAGCCCTGGTTCTTCCATGTATAGTTAGTGCTTGTATACCAATATCCTGTAGCCTTTCTGCAACTTCTTCAACATTCTTGGTATTGTCGTCCCATCCTAATCTGGTTTTAACGGTTACAGGCAAATGAGTAGCTTTAACTACAGCATCAGTCATTTTAACCATCTTGTCAATATCTTGCAGTAAACTGGCTCCTGCACCTCTGCAAGCAACATTTTTAACCGGACAGCCATAATTAATATCCATCAGATCGGGCTTGGCCAGCGTAGCAATTTCAGTAGCCTCACGCATATGGTCAATCTCACTTCCAAATATCTGTATACCAATAGGACGCTCATATTCAAAAATATCGAGCTTTGCCCTGCTTTTTGCAGCATCCCTTATTAATCCTTCCGACGAAATAAATTCAGTATACATCATATCTACCCCGCTCTGTTTACACACAAAACGAAAAGGAGGATCGCTCACATCTTCCATCGGTGCAAGCAATAAAGGGAACTCTCCCAGGTCAATATTTCCTATCTTTACAGACATTTTTCTATCTTCAATCCAAATTTCAAAGCGCAAAGGTACAAATAATCAAAATAATGAATTTCATAGAAAAGCAACGAGAAGAAAATACTCCTTATATGCAGCTACTTATGCTCCTCGGATACGCAATAGCCGGTCTTTTTATTTTTTCTATTGTGGCCCTCGTTATTATAGTTGCTATGTATGGAGTTGGCGCCCTTAATGATCCTGCAGTACTTTCCGGTGCTGAACCAAAATATCGCCCGGCCCTGCAAATTCTTTTAGCAGCTACCTCTGCAGGTATGTTTTTAGCCCCACCAATATTTCTCGCATTTACAGAAAGAATAAAATTAAAGAAGTTTTATGGGCTCAAAAAACCAAAAATAAACCTCCTGCTTATCGTTTTGTTAATAATAATAGCTTCAATGCCATTTATGGAATGGACAGCTCTTTTGAATCAGAAACTGGTGCTGCCCGATTATCTTAAATGGGTAGAAAACTGGATTCGTGAAAAGGAAGATCAGGCCATGCAAACCACCATGGTTCTTTTAAAAATGCAGCATATATCAGAGCTTTTAGTTAACCTTTTTCTGATAGCTTTATTACCTGGCGTAGCCGAAGAACTGATGTTCAGAGGAGGCGTTCAGCGGTCATTTTTAAGAATGTTTAAAAGCCCTCACGTTGCCATATGGGTAACTGCATTTCTTTTCAGCGCTATACATTTGCAGTTTTATGGCTTTTTGCCCCGCTTGTTATTAGGTGCCGGATTTGGCTATATTTATTACTGGAGTGGTAGTTTATGGTATTCCATGTTAGCACACTTTTTAAATAATGCTTATGCGGTATGTGCAGCATGGTATATGCAAAAAAACAACATACCTTTGTCTGAAGCTGATAGTAAAAGTAATTTTGCCTGGTATGGATACCTGATTAGCTTTATTTTAACCATCCTTGTATTCCAGATTTTTAAAAATAAAACATCAAAAGCACATGAGCAGCAATTGGATTAAAGTTTACGAAACAGAAGATCAATTTCAGGCCGAGATTCTGAAGCAAGGATTAATGGCAATTGACATTGATGCAGTGGTATTAAACAAACAAGATTCATCTTACAAAACGTTTGGTATTTTAAGCGTTTTAGTACACCCTGATAACCTGGAAAAGGCCAAAGAATACATTTTAGAAAACAATATTTAATGAAAACCAGAGCTATAACTGCGTTCTTTTTTACTATAGTGATGTTGGGATCCATCTTTTTAGGTGGCTATACCTTTACCTTTTTCTACCTCTTTTTGAGCCTTGCGGCGCTATTTGAATTCTTTAAACTGATTAAAACAGCCGGAATAAGACCACACAGAAATATTGCGCTTTTTGCTGCTACAATAATATTTTTAATGACTGCCGGATACCACTTTCTGCAGTTTGAAACCAAATATCTTTTGCTTTTAATACCGCTTTTGTTTTCAGTATTTATAAGTGAACTTTATAAAAAAGACAAAATACCCTTTGCCAACATATCTTATACATTTGTAGGTTTTGTGTATGTAACAACGCCATTTTGTTTCTTTTATTCGCTTGGTTTTTTAACCGGAAACACTGATTATAGCTTTCATTTACCCTTATCCTTTTTGCTAATGCTTTGGGCAAATGATACCGGAGCATATCTTTTTGGGATGAAATTTGGAAAAACAAGGCTTTTTGAACGTCATTCGCCTAAAAAATCATGGGAAGGTTTTTTTGGCGGAATGTTTACCAGTGTATTGGTATCTTATCTTATCTCACTGCAATTTACAGAAGTAAACAGCTGGATCTGGGCCGGAATGGCGCTTTTAATAGCAAGTTTTGGTACTCTTGGAGATCTTGTAGAATCAATGCTTAAACGAAGCCTTAACGTTAAGGATTCGGGATCTTTCTTACCAGGACATGGAGGTCTTTTAGATCGTTTTGATGGCCTGTTGATTGCCGCGCCAGTGGTTTATACATACCTATACCTTTTATTGCGCTAATTTTTTCTCAGAAAATACTGTCTTAAGACCGGATTTTGGCTTTATTAGGAATCAATAGTGATAAAATCAAAGACAAATCAGTTTCGAATGCAGCCTAAATCCATATTTTTATCGGCAATACATGGACTAGGCATGGACTTACCATGGACTCAACATGGACTTTGACAAAATTGAAGTATGCCGAAAGGCAATGCTTAGCGATGCTGATTTTTTAAAGGCTGGAGCAGGTACTCTAAACCATTTAGTTTAATTTCATAAAGTGTGGCAATCATTTCGCCAAGTTTACCTGGTGGAAAACCCTCTTTGTGAAACCAGATCAGATAAGATTCTGGTAAATCGCATAAAATACGCCCTTTATATTTGCCAAATGGCATTTGCATGGTAACCAGATCTTTAAGTATTTGCGGATTCATTTAGCTTTACATTAATTAACCACCATTTCCAGCATTTCTACGGCTTCATCAACTGTGTTAAGGTTATCAAAAGCAATTCTTAGGCTGTCTTTAACTTCCTTTAGGTTACATAATCGAGGGTGTAATTGTGCAAAGTGCAATATTTTATTGAACATTGTAGAATCGAAGAACGAAGATTGCTTATCTGTTATGAAATAACCACGCAAAGTACCTTTCTTGAAGGTTATTTTTTCGAAAGCCAGTTTTTTAGCTACCCATTGCAGGCGCAACACATTAAGCATTGTTTTAACAGGCTTTGGAACAGGGCCAAACCGATCTTTTAAGCTCAGCTCAAATGCTTTTAATTGTGCCTCGTTCTCTATTTTAGAGAGTTCGGTGTATAGATTATACCTTTCGGTAATATTGGTTACATAATCATCAGGAATATATAATTCCAAATCTGTGTCTATTTGAGTAAAAGTAACAAAAGGGCGCTCTGGTTCATCTTTAAACAAGCCTTTAAACTCATCGGCTTTTAGCTCCTGGATGGCTTCGTCTAATATTTTATGATACATTTCGAAACCTATTTCGGCAATAAAGCCACTTTGCTCTGCTCCTAACAAGTTTCCGCTGCCGCGAATGTCTAAATCCCTCATCGCGATGTTAAAGCCGCTTCCAAGGTCCGAAAACTCTTCTATAGCACTAAGTCTTTTGCGGGCTTCGGATGTGAGGGTAGAAAGTGGTGGACTAAGCAGGTAACAGAATGCTTTTTTGTTTGATCGGCCTACCCTGCCACGCATTTGGTGCAGGTCGCTTAACCCGAACATATGCGCATGGTTAATAATAATGGTGTTTGCGTTTGGAATATCTAAACCGGCCTCAATAATTGTTGTGGCAACCAACACATCTTTTTCGCCATTAATGAAATCGAGCATTACATCTTCAAGGGCATCACCATCAAGCTGCCCATGGGCTATGCCTATGCGCGCTTTTGGAACCAGGCGCTGTATTAAACCTCCCAATTGAGGAAGGTCGTTTACACGGTTATGGATAAAGAATACCTGTCCGCCTCTATCAAGTTCAAACTGAACAGCATCCTGAATCAGTTTATCGTTAAAAACATGTAATTCTGTATTTACAGCCTGCCTGTTTGGTGGCGGGGTGCTCATTATTGAAAGGTCCCTTGCTCCCATTAACGAAAAATGGAGGGTACGAGGAATTGGGGTTGCTGTAAGGGTTAGGGTATCAACATTTACCCTTAAAGCCTTCAGTTTTTCTTTTGATGCTACACCGAATTTCTGCTCCTCATCGATAATCATGATGCCCAGATCCTTAAATTTTACATCCTTGCTTAGCAAACGGTGCGTGCCTATAATGATATCTACTTTGCCTTCTGTAACGGCGGTAAGTGTATCTTTTATCTGTTTGTTGGTTTTAAAACGATTAATATAATCTACATTGCACGGGAATCCTTTTAGCCTGCCAGAAAAGGTTTTAAAGTGCTGTAGTGCCAAAATAGTAGTTGGCACCAATACTGCAGCTTGTTTGCCATTTGCTACGGCTTTAAAGGCAGCACGTATAGCGATCTCTGTTTTACCAAAACCCACATCGCCGCACACAAGCCTATCCATAGGATGAGGGGCTTCCATGTCTCTTTTAACATCGCTGGTGGCCTTTTCCTGATCGGGGGTGTCTTCGTAAATGAAAGAGGCTTCAAGTTCTGTTTCAAGGTAGCCATCCGGATCGAATGCGGTACCGACCTGCGATTTCCTTAAGGCATACAGCTTAATTAGGTCGCGGGCTATGTCTTTAACTTTTTTTTTGGTGGTTTTTTTAAGCTTGTCCCATGCCTCGGTACCCAGCTTGTTCATTTTAGGTGCGGTACCATCTTTTCCGCTGTATTTTGCAATGCGGTTTAGTGAGTTGATGTTTACGTAAAGCAGGTCATTATCGGCATATACCAGCCTAATCGTTTCCTGTGTTTTTCCGTTTACCTCTACCTTTTCTAAACCGGCATATTTACCAATTCCGTGGTCTATATGAGTTACAAAATCGCCCGGTTTTAAGTCTCTAAGTTCCTTTAAAGTTATTGCCTGACTGCGCTGATAGCCTCTTTTGAGCTTGTATTTGTAGAAACGATCAAAGATCTGGTGGTCTGTATAAAAGGCCACATGTTGTTCTGCGTCAACAAACCCTTCTCTTAAAGGGATGTTTACCGGAGTAAACTTTGCAGTTTTGTCTATATCGTCAAGTATGGCGTATAAACGCTCCGTTTGCTTGGTTGACGAACTAAAAATGAAGTTATGAATACCTTGCTTTTCATTTTCTTTAATGTTGTGAATAAGCAGGTTAAAATCTTTATTAAAGGACGGCTGAGGCTTGGTTTCGAATTGAAAAATATGCTCTGCTTTATAAAAGAATTGCTTTCCAAATTCAACCAGAAGAAAGTCCTGCAGCATATCGGCCATCATTTTTTCGTCGGTAAAAGCAAATTTGGGATCAATCCAGTCCTGATTTTCCTCTTTTTCTTTTACCGGTAAAGCTTTCCAAAGCTCTACGGCTTTTTTATAGCCGGATTTGACAATATCGAGTGTAAACTCTACATCTTTAAACCATAGCTGGGTGTCTTTTTCTATATAATCAAGCAGGCTGATGTTGCTTTCTGTGAGGTATTTTGATTGAACATTTGGGATAATGGTGAGGGTTTTTACATCCTCTACCGACAGCTGGCTCTCTATTTCAAAGGTTCTGATACTTTCTATTTCATCGCCAAAAAATTCAATACGATAAGGGAGGTCGTGTGAGAAAGAGAAAATATCTACTATCCCTCCGCGGATTGAAAACTGCCCTGGTTCGTAAACAAACTCTGTCCGGTTAAAATCGTAATCAATAAGGAATTCATTTATAAAATCGATGCCTAATTTGGCTCCCAGACTAATTTCAAGCGTGTTTTTTTCAAGAATAGAACGGTTTATAACCTTTTCTGCAATGGCTTCGGGGTATGTAACTACTATTTTTCCGTATTCAGAATGATGGTTTAATTCGTTCAGTACTTCGGCCCTGGCCAGAACATTTGCGGTATCGACCTGTGTAAATTCAAATGCTTTGCGGAAAGAAGAAGGAAATAAAAGGACTTCTTTGTCGAGAATGCTTTCCAGATCTGCAAGAAAATAAGATGCCTCTTCCCTATCCGGTAACACAAATAAAATTGGTTTATGGAGCAGAAAATAGGTTGCGGTTGCAATTGTTGCATCGGCAGAACCAACTAGTCCTTTTAGTTGAAGTTTATTACCTTTACCCGTATTAAGGGCTTTTGCCAATGCTACAATGCGTTCATCTGTTTTGTATCGATTAATAAGGTCGCGGATGTTCACATTACAAATGTAAGATTTATGATTAGCTTTAGATGTAACAAAGTATCTATTAATCAATCTAAAATAAAAAGAGGATAACATGAAAATGCTGAGCCGCATACCACTGGAACTCATTTTTTGGATAACGGCTTTAGTGTTGCTGGGATTAGCGCAACCACAGGTACATGGCCAGGAACATCACTTTACCCTTTGTCCGCTAGCAAACATGGGGATAGATTGGTGTCCGGGATGTGGAATTGGAAGGGCTTTAACGCAGCTGTTTCATGGTAATATTGCAGAGAGCATTAAGCTCCATTGGTTTGGAATACCTGCCCTGCTTATTATTATATACAGGATTGTTGTACTGATAAAATTAAGTGTTAAAAGAAATAAAATTTTAAAATATAAGGAGGAAGGATATGTTTGATTCACCATTTATGACGCTACCGGGTATCACGCCTCAGGAATATTCGTACTTGCAGACTGCAACTACAGGATTTAGTGAGCAACAGTTGAGAGGGTTTTTAATGATTTATGCGAATAAAAGAAGAAATCCGGATGATATGGTGCTGTATTGCATTTTAGGGTTTTTTGTGCCTGGATTGCCAAGATTCCTTGTAAATCAGATTGGTATGGGTGTACTGTATTTCTTTACTGTTGGGCTATGTTTTATAGGAACTATTATCGATTTAATAAATCATAAAAACCTTGCTTTTGAATATAATCAGCGTATGGTATTTGAAAGTTTACAGATGGTAAAAATGGGAAATATTCAATAGTTTATGAGGGAGGCTTTTTAGATACCCCTCTAAAAAACCAAGACGTTAACCTGGTAAATCCAAACTCAAAGTTTGGATTTACCAGGTTAATTTTGTTTTAAGGGGAAATTAAAATGAAAATTTGGTGCCCATATTGTAAATTTACTGCTTATGAGATTAGCAATTTTAATAAAGCATCTGGAAGTGTTTGCTCCATTGAATTATCAGGAAGATTATGATAATTCGGGGTTGTTGATTGGAAACCCTGATCAGGATATTCGGGGGGCTCTGGTTGCACTTGATTGCACGGAGGTTATTGTTGATGAGGCCATTGCTCAGAACTGTAATTTGATTATAACGCATCACCCAATAGTTTTTAAGGGGCTAAAAAAGCTTACCGGAAAAAACTATGTGGAGCGGGTTGTATTAAAAGCTATCAGGCACAATATTGCCCTTTATGCTATTCATACTAATCTTGATCATGTAAAATATGGTGTAAATGGCGTAATCAGTCAACGTTTGGGCCTTAAAAACATTAAAATATTGAGTCCTAAAGCATCCCTTTTAAAAAAATTGGTGACATTTTGTCCGGTTGCGCAAGCGGAGGATGTAAGGTCGGCTCTGTTTGAGGCCGGAGCCGGACATATTAGTAATTACAGTGAGTGTAGTTTTAATACCGAGGGTACCGGGACGTTTAAAGGCGGGAATGACACTAATGCCTTTGTTGGCGAAAGAGGAGTTCAACATCATGAATCTGAAATAAGGATAGAGACTGTTTTTTTAGCTCAGGATCAACGAAAAGTCCTTTTGGCATTGTTTGAAAATCATCCTTATGAAGAAGTTGCATATGATATTTATCCGTTAGAGAACCGTTTGGACACTGTTGGTGCTGGAATGGTAGGTTGGCTTGAAGAGGAGATGGATGGGAGGGATTTTCTGCATTTGGTTAAAGACAGGATGGATGCGGAGGTAATAAGACATACCAGGTTGCTGCCCAAAAGGATTAAAAAGGTAGCTGTTTGTGGCGGATCAGGCAGTTTTTTGCTTAAAGAAGCGATCGCTGCCGGAGCTGATGCCTTTGTAACTGCGGATTTTAAATATCATGAGTTTTTTGATGCTGATGAAAAATTGGTGATCGCTGATATCGGACACTTTGAAAGTGAACAATTTACATCTAATTTGTTGATAGATATTATTCAAGAAAAATTTCCTAACTTTGCAATCCGTTTAACGGAGCATAACACAAACCCCATAAATTATTTCATTTAATGGAACAAACTGTAGAGCAAAAGCTAAAAGCTTTATACGAATTACAAACTCTTCATACTAAGATCGATAAAATACGTCAGATACGTGGTGAATTACCTATGGAAGTAGCTGACCTTGAAGATGAGGTTGAAGGACTGGAAACACGTATCCAAAAATTCAAAAGTGAATTGGACGATACTGAAGATGCCATTGTAACACGTAAAAATATGATTAAGGAAGCTCAAGGCCTGATCAAAAAATACGAAACCCAGTTAAAAGATGTTAAAAACAATCGTGAATATGACGCTTTAACTAAGGAAGTTGAGATTCAAACTCTTGAGATTCAGGTTTGCGAGAAAAAGATCAGAGAGTTTGGGTTTGATATTACTCAAAAAACTGAGATTTACGAAAAAGCACTTGCTGATTTAGAATCGAGAAGAAAAGATCTTGATATTAAAAAAGGAGAGTTGCAAACAATTACTGCTGAAACTGAAAAAGAAGAGCAATCATTGAGTAAAAAAGCTGAAAAAGCTGAAACTCAAATTGAAGACAGACTTTTAACAGCTTATAAGAGATTAAGAGGAAATGCTAACAATGGTCTTGCGGTTGTTACTATCGATCGTGATTCATGTTCAGGCTGTTTTAACCAGATTCCACCTCAGCGTCAATTAGATATCCGTCAGCGCAAAAAAATCATCGTTTGTGAGCATTGCGGTAGAATTTTAGTTGATGAGGCGCTTACTCAGGAAGAATTGCCTGCATAGTAGTGCGGACAATGCCTTATCTTTCTGTTCCCGGATCCTGAAATAAATTCTGGATAACGAGAGCGCAAAGGATAGCGAAGGCGAAATAGAGTACAAAAGAATAACAAAATAAGGTGTATCATAATTTATGATGCACCTTATTTTTTATGGAAGAATTTTTGCTTGCTGGAAACATTATTTGATTTATTAATTCGTGCCCTGGTTATGAATAAAATTTCCGGTTCTGTTTATAAGTATGTTCTGATTGGCTTTTTGTTGTTCTCGCCAACAGCTATTTATGCAAACTTTGACTTTAATGTTAATTGTTTAAAGGCTTACCAGAGCGTATTTGAACTTAAGCTAAATACAGCAAGACAATTGATTGCTGCTGAAAAAAAGATACATCCCGATAATGGAATTGTTCCGTTGTTAGAGAATTATGTTGATTATTTTTATTTGCTTACAACAGAAAGTAAGAGCGAGTTTGATAGGCTAAAGGAGAATAAATCAAAACGCTTAGATCAGATCGCTGATGGTGATGAGTCATCGCCTTATTATTTATATGCCCAGGCCGAGATAAATTTGCAATGGGCCTTAATTAGAGGGCGTTACGGAGAATATTTTACTGCCGCCAGAGAAATTAAAAAAGCCAACAGCTTATTACAGGACAACAATAAGAAATTTTCAGGATTTGCTTTAAATGCAAAGGGACTAGGGCTTATTAATGCTTTTCTGGGCAATTTACCTGATGGAATTTTAAAAAGCACGCTTTCTACCTTTGGCATAAAGGGGAATTTACAGGCTGGAATAGCTATGCTTGATAAGTTATCGGAAGGCTTGCCAAAATCGAAATTCGAACCATTTTATGAAGAGGTTGTCTTTTATTATGTTTTTGTATTGAACGATATTGCGCATAGCCCTTCGGCTTACAGCAAGACAATGAAATATACAGCCAGGATTTCGGACAGTAGCTTATTAAAAACATATTTACAGGCATTGGTTTGCTCAAGAAACGGGCATAACGATGAGGCAATCCGGATTTTAAATGACAAGCCAACAGGAGCGGAGTACCAATCTTTTCCTTATCTGGAGTTTTTGCAGGGTTCAGCAAAACTTAATAAGCTAGACTATTCATCTGTTCAGAATTTTAATAGGTTTTTGCAGCTAAATAAGGGGGTTAATTACATAAAAGATGCAAACCTGCGCTTAGGCTGGATTGCTTTGTTAAAAGGCGATACAGGGGCTTATACTGTGGCTATGAACAAGGTTAAGTCTACCGGCTATACTTATCAGGAAAAGGATAAGCAGGCGCTTAATGAAGCAGGCGAATCTACTCCAAATAAAGACCTTTTAAAGGCGAGGTTATTATTTGATGGTGGTTATTATAATAATGCGCTGGAGGAGTTAAAAGATGGCAAGGGAGAGGGCTTTGCTTCAGCCAGAGACAAAACAGAATATTATTATCGCCTTGGCCGTATAAATGATGAGCTTGGAAAGGATGATGCTGCACTTGTAAATTATCAGAATGCGATTACTACAGGCAAAACCTTAAGGTATTACTTTGCTGCCAATTCCGCATTGCTAATTGGACGGATTTATGAAAGAAAGGGCAATTTGCCAAAGGCAAAAGCCTTTTTCAATATTGCAATTCAAATGAAGAATCATGATTATGAAAGCAGTATTGAAACACAGGCCAAGGCCGGCATTAAAAGAATTGATAAAAATGCTGACTAAAACTGAGCGCTAAAAGCGGTAAACAAATGCATTGATGTGCATGCCTGCACCAACAGATGCAAATACTGCATATTCGCCCTTTTTAATTTTATAACCTTCTACCTTTTCTTTTAGAACAAGATCCAAAAGCGTCGGAATAGTTGCTACAGAGCTGTTGCCCAGCCACGAGATTGTCATAGGAACCAGGTTTTCGGGTACTGTATCCAGCTCATATAGCTTAAACAACCGTTTCATTATAGCGGTATCCATTTTTCCGTTGGCTTGATGGATAAAGACCGTTTTAATGTCCTTAATGTCTATTCCAGCTTTATCGATAGCTTTTTTAACAACCTGTGGCACATTTATTACTGCAAATTCGTAAAGCTTACGGCCATTCATTTTAAGGTAGGTATTGCCATTGCTTTCGCTCGGGTTATTACTTTTACCCATTACAAGCAACGATGCGTAATCAACAGCAAATGTTTGCGTTTTGTGAGCAATAATACCAAGCTGATTTTCAGATTCCTGAGCTTCAAAAATAACAGCAGCTGCGCCATCAGAGAAAATCATGCTATCGCGGTCATGCGGATCAGTTATTCTGGACAGGGTTTCTGCTCCTATAACCATTACTCTTTTTGCATCGCCACTTTGAATGAGATAATTGGCCTGTATGGCTCCTTGTACCCAGCCCGGACAGCCAAATATAATGTCGTAAGCAACACAATCTGGATTTAGGATGTGCAAAGTTTGCTTAACTTTTGCTGCCAGAGAAGGAAGGATATCCATTCTGTTGCTGCCGTTTTTAACATCACCAAAGTTATGGCAGAAGATAATGTGATCTAATGATTCCTTATCTATTCCGGCATTATCAATTGCCCGTTGAGCAGCAATAGCAGCAATGTCGCTGTTTACAATATCTTTATCTACATAACGCCTTTCCAGAATCTCTGTGATCTCTGCAAATTTATTAATTACTTCGTTGATGTCTTTTTCTAAAGCTACCCCATTATCGTAAAATGTTGAGTTTAAAAAAGCGTCGCCAGAAATGACGTTTTCGGGAATATAGCTGCCTGTGCCTGTAATAACCGAGTGTAAGTTTATTTTGTTGCCCATTATGAACCGCAGACTGTTTTGGTATACGGTTTAAAAATATAACTATTATATCAGAAATAAAAATTTTAAGAGAAATCTTCAATTAAAAATACAAATAATTCTTTAGGACCATGCGCTCCAAGAACCAGGGTCTTCTCGATATCAGCGGTTCTGCTTGGCCCGGTAATGGTGCTTATCATAGAGGGGATTTGGCTGCCATACTTGTCTTTAATAAGCTTAAAAGCATCTTTAAGATCGATTACTAGCTGCCCTGTTCTGGCAATAACAATGTGATGATGAGGGAAAATACTAAGCCTGCGTCCTGCTGCATTTTGGTTAGATACCATTACAGATCCGTTGCGCGCAATTAAGGCTTCGCATAATGTAATTCCTACTTCTGCCAGGTCAAAGTCTTTGTCTGTTTTGTAAAATGGGAATTCGTATTCTGATAAGAGTTCTTGTAATTCAGGCTCCCAGCAGTATATTTTGCGCCAGTTAAAACGCTCTGCAAGTTGAAGGATATTTTCAATAAACTCTATTCCGTTCTCGCAGTAAATAAAGTTTCCGGAAACGGCAGTAAGTTGCTCTGCAAATAATACCTCGGGATATTCTGTGTTCTCTTTATAAAGAGGGGTATCTTCGAGATTTGGATAAGGGTTGTCTCTTTTTTCAAGAAGCGCCTTCCTTATCTTTTTCAGCATTAACTCTTTGGAGGAAATATTTTCTTGCATAAAAAAAGGGATTTGCAGCCATTTCATTTGCGGTGAAATGGCTGCCCCATAAATATTGTAATTAAGACTCTGTATTGGTTGGTGTTATAGAAGCTGAAGGGTCTGTAGTCTCTCCAACGCCTTCATGCAAAAGACCTTCTGCTGCAGGTTTTTGATCGCCTGTACCGTTTACAAACTCATCATAAGTAGTACGGTTATCAAAAGGACGCTTTCCTAAGATTTCTTCAAGATCTGCCTGGAAAAGAATTTCTTTTTCAATCAGTTTCTGCGCAAGTTTCTCTAAGCCTTCTCTTTTATCTGTAAGTAATTGCTTTGTTCTTTCGTAAACATCAGCAATAAGATTACGCACTTCATTATCAATCATTTCAGAGGTTTTTTCTGAATATGGTTTATTAAAGTTGTATTCATTTTGAGGATCGTGAAAAGACACATTACCAATAGTATCGTTCATACCGTAAATAGTTACCATTGCGTATGATAGCTTGGTAATTCTTTCAAGGTCATTCTGAGCTCCTGTAGAGATTTTACCGAAAACGATGTCTTCAGCTACTCTGCCGCCCATTGTCATACACATACCGTCTGTTAATTGCTCGGTTGTGTATAAGAACTGCTCTTTAGGTAAGTATTGTGCATATCCTAAAGCTGCAACACCACGAGGCACTATAGATACTTTTACAAGAGGATCTGCATGTTCAAGGAACCATCCGGCAATTGCGTGGCCGGCTTCGTGATAAGCAACTATTCTTTTCTCCTCAGGAGATATGATTTTGTTTTTCTTCTCTAAGCCTCCAATAACACGGTCAATTGCATCCTGGAAGTCTTGCATGTCAACACTTTCTTTATTTCGACGGGCAGCAATAAGGGCGGCCTCATTACAAACATTGGCAATTTCCGCTCCTGCAAAGCCAGGTGTTTGAGCCGAAAGTTTTTTAGCATCAACTTCTTGTGCTGTTTTGATAGGGGTAAGGTGAACTTTAAAGATTTGCTCACGACCAACCAAATCAGGTTTGTCAATAGAGATTTGTCTGTCAAACCTTCCCGGTCTTAATAACGCTGCATCTAATACATCCGGTCTGTTGGTAGCGGCAAGGATAATGATACCCGAGTCGGTACCGAAACCATCCATTTCAACCAAAAGCTGATTTAAAGTGTTTTCACGCTCGTCATTACCACCCATCATGCTGTTTTTACCACGGGCACGACCAATAGCATCTACCTCATCAATAAATATAATACAAGGTGCCTTGTCTTTAGCCTGCTTAAACAAATCGCGTACACGTGATGCTCCAACACCCACAAACATTTCTACGAAATCAGAACCTGAAAGTGAGAAGAAAGGAACTTGTGCCTCGCCAGCAACGGCTTTGGCCAATAACGTTTTACCAGTACCCGGAGAGCCTACTAATAGTGCTCCTTTCGGTATTTTACCGCCAAGGTTGGTATATTTTTTAGGGTTTTTAAGGAAATCTACAATTTCCATTACCTCTTGTTTTGCTTCTTCAAGACCTGCAACATCATTAAACGTTACGTTTACCTGGCTCTCTTTGTCGAACAGGGTAGCTTTAGATTTTCCGATATTGAAAATCTGACCACCTCCACCACCTGCACCACCGCCCATACGGCGCATAATAAAGATCCAGAAGCCTATGAATAGTAGTACCGGGATAATTACTGTGAAGAACCAGGAGTTAAATGAACTTTGTCTGGTTTCTTTTTCTGCTAAAATCTGCTGATCAGGAGGAAGGTTTTTCTGAGACTCTTTTAACTGAGTATCCAGAGCATCCATTGATCCGGCAGTGAAATAGGCTATAGGACCGGTATTATTAGATCCAAAATTGCTTTTGTTTTGATAGTCTTTGTATTTAGCCTCAGCTAGTCTGTCCTTTTTAATGTATACCTCAATTTTTACGAGATCTTCGTGTTTATAGGCCACTAATTTTTGCACATCACCAGGCAACAACATTTCTTTTTCAAAAACGCGGTAGGTAATTGGCTTGCTGGTATCGGCATTGAATAGGAACTGCAATAATATGAGTCCTAAAATAATAGCTGCATAAACCCAAAAAATATTGAATTTTGAACCTTTTTGAGGCTTCTTCGGAATATTTGGAATTCTCTTTATTAATTTGGGTTTTGTATTCGGGTTCTCTTTCATCGTTATATCAAAAAATGTGGAAGTAAATGATTATGCGCTTTTATAGGAGGTTGCCTGGGCATCGCCCCATAGGTCTTCTATCCCATAAAAGTCTCGCTTTTCAGTTTTAAATATGTGGACAACAACATCTAAATAATCCAAAATTATCCATTCGGCAGCATCTTGTCCTTCTTTGCGCCACGGATTAGTTTTGGTATTCTTATAAACTTCTTCTTCTACGCTGTCGGCAATAGCCTTAACCTGAGTGGCTGAATTAGCGCTGCAGATGATAAAATAATCAGAAACGGAACTGTTAAGGTCTCTTAGGTCCAGGCGCACAATATCATTGCCTTTTTTTTCCTGTATGCCGTGTACGGCTATTTCTGAGAGGTATGTAGAAAGGTTTGCAATTTTCTTTTTTACCATTAAAATGTTTTAATTTTGATAAACAAATATACAATCAACACTTGCAAAATAACACTTTTTCAACATTATTTGTTGGTCAAAATCTTATCAGATTATCAGCGGTTGATTCTACTAATAACTTTTTGAAATTGATGGTGTCAAAATCCGAGCCATTACCAGAAGGAACTGTTATTATGGCAGATAACCAATTTGCTGGTAGAGGACAACAGGAAAACACCTGGTACAGTGAGCCTGGACTAAACCTTACTTTCAGCATATTTCTAAAGCCGGCATTTTTACCTATAAACAAGCAATTTATGCTAAATATAGCGGTTAGCAACGGCATTAACAAGGCTTTAAAGCGCTTTATAGGAGCTGGAATTAAGACCAAATGGCCTAATGATCTGTACTATAATGATAGTAAAATCGGAGGTGTTCTGATAGAAAATAGCATCAGCGGAAGCGCATTTAAATCAAGTATTATTGGCATAGGGGTAAATGTTAACCAGCAAAAATTTGATATTGAGAAGACTAAAGTAGCAACATCGTTATATGAAATTTTACAGCACGATGTTAATTTAATTGACTTATTAGCGGAAATTTGCAGTCATATTGAAAGTCAGTACCTACAGTTAAAGTCAGGAAATTACATTAGCCTGATGAAAACATACCTGGAAAACCTGTACAAATTTAATGAACAGGGATTGTACAGACAGAATGGCGAGGTTTTTGAAGCTACAATAACCGGAGTTACAGAGGAAGGAAAGTTGATTGTTTTAACCTCTGGTACTGAAAAAAGGTATAGCTTTAAGGAGATTGAATTTTTAAAGAATTAGAAACATAAAAATTAAAAAAAGTACAGATGAAAAGAATAGGTTTGGTATTAACGTTAGTTTTATTTACAGTTCTGGGAGCAGTAGCTCAAATTGAAAGGCCTGTTACATGGGCTTACGCAGCTAAGAAAGTAAGTAAAACAGAGGCGATACTTTATATTAAGGCAAATATTGAGGAGGGATGGCACATTTATTCTCAAAATGTAAAACCGGGTGGCCCAACTAAAACAACATTTACTTTTAGCCCTTCTGGCGATTATGCTCTTGTTGGAAAAACTATAGAGCCTAAAGCAATCAACTATTTTGATGAGAATTTTAAAATGAATGTTAGCTATTTTGGTAATGGGGTAACGTTTCAGCAAAAAATTAAATTGAATAAAGGAACTACTGCTGTAAAAGGAAAGGTAGAGTTTATGGTTTGTAACGATAAACAATGTTTACCTCCAGAAGAGGTTAGTTTTAGCATTCCTGTAAAGTAGGATAAATTGATAAATAAAAGGGTGCTTTGGGTTTTTCAAAGCACTTTTTTTGTTTTTGAGCCTTTAAGAGATTATTAGCTCATGGTAAAATTAATGCGCGGAGGCTATAACACAGCCTTTAAGTAAAAAATAATAAGTAATTTCACGCCCTCATCATAAAAATGAATATAACCGAGGGGTTTTTCATGGGTTTTAAATAGGTAATTGGAATACGGATGAAAAAAATACTTTTAATACTGAGCTTGTTCTTTCTTTTTATTGTAAAAATGCAGGCTCAGGATTCAACCGGAACAGATGATTTGGTTTTTACGGAGGTTGGGTCTGCTCAGGATAGTGTGGCAAATAGCATAGCAAAAGATACGGTAAAACAAGATAGTTCAGCTCAGGTTACTGCAACTGTAACGCAGGATAAATCGGTGGCTTCTGCTTCGACTGAAGAGGCTGATCACGAAAAAACACTTTGGCAAACATTTATTGCGGGTCTTGTTGGTGGCTTTTTAGCGTTTTTAATGCCGTGTATTTTTCCAATGGTACCGTTAACGATAAGCTATTTTACCAAAAGAGCTGGAAGTAAAAACAAAGGAATTGGCCAGGCGGTTATTTATGGCCTTTCAATAATTGTTATTTATGTAGCATTTGGATTATTGATTACGGTATTATTCGGATCAGCGGGGTTAAATGCATTGAGCAGCAGCGGGCTGTTTAATTTCTTTTTCTTTGTATTGCTGGTTGTTTTTGCCATTTCCTTTTTTGGTGCATTTGAGATCACATTGCCAAGTTCTTTCGTTAATAAAATTGATAATAAAGCCGATAACAGTAAGGGGCTTGGGGGCATATTTTTTATGGCGGCTTCGCTGGCGCTGGTTTCATTTTCTTGTACTGGACCTATTATAGGAACTTTGCTTGTTGATGCAAGTTCGAAAGGCGAGTTACTTGCTCCGGCTGTAGGAATGTTTGGCTTTTCGCTGGCTTTAGCGCTTCCGTTTACACTTTCAGCAATTTTCCCAGGTTTTTTAAGCAGCATGCCTAAGTCTGGCGGTTGGTTAAATAGTGTGAAAGTTTGCCTTGGTTTCCTGGAACTTGCTTTGGCATTGAAATTTCTTTCGGCTGCTGATTTGGTTTGGCACTGGGAATGGTTTGACAGAGAGGTTTTTCTGGTACTATGGATAGTTATTTTCGTTTTGATGGGCTTTTATTTACTTGGAAAGCTCAAATTTTCTCATGATAGTGACCTGCCATATGTTTCGGTACCGAGATTATTTCTTGCAATACTTTCATTTTCGTTTGCGGTTTATATGGTTCCTGGCCTTTGGGGAGCACCAGTAAGTGTTTTAAGTGGCCTTGCCCCGCCAATGAATACACAGGATTTTATTCTTAACGGGAACGGATCTGCCCAGGTAAAGACAGATAGTGAGTTTCCTTCAAAAGTGAAATACGATGATGTATTTAAAAAACCAATCGGGTTTACTCCATTCTTTGATCTGGAAGAAGGACTGGCTTATGCAAAAAAGGTAAATAAACCGGTGATGATAGACTTTACAGGATGGTCGTGCGTTAATTGCCGAAAAATGGAAGACAACATATGGATTGATGCAGAAGTTGGTCGTATTATTAACGAATATGTGTTAATTCAACTATATGTTGATGAACGTAAAATTAAAATGCCAAAGGAAAAAGTTCACTATTCAGAGATTCTGAGGACAACAACAGATGATTTGGGTAAATGGAATGGCGATTTCCAGGCTACAAAATATGGATCTAACTCTCAGCCTTTCTATGTATTGGCGGGACATGATTTAATTCCCTTAGTTAAACCACAGGGAGCAGTTTTTGATGCAAAAGAATATGCTGCATATTTACAAAGTGGTTTAGATAAATTCAAACAAGCTGAAAAACCAAATGAATAAGATTAAAAACATAGGTGTATTAACATCTGGAGGCGATGCTCCCGGAATGAACGCTGCGATAAGAGCGGTTGTAAGGGCGGCAATTTACTACGATTTACAGGTTACCGGTATTCTGAGAGGCTACGAAGGATTGATAAATGGCGACTTTATTGAAATGGACCGTAAGTCTGTTGCAAATATCATTCAACGCGGGGGTACCATTTTAAAAACGGCAAGAAGCGATTCATTCCGAACCAAAGAGGGTAGAGAGGAAGCGTACAACCAATTAAAGAAAAATAACATTGATGCATTAATTGTTATTGGCGGAGATGGGACTTTTACAGGAGCTGATTTGTTTACTCATGAGTTTAATTTCCCTGTTGTAGGTTTGCCTGGAACTATTGATAATGATCTTGAAGGTACAGATTTTACTATAGGTTACGATACAGCAATTAATACGGTTATTAATGCTGTAGATAAAATAAGGGATACTGCAGAATCGCATGATCGTTTGTTTATTGTAGAGGTTATGGGGCGTGATTCTGGACTTATTGCCTTAAGAAGTGGAATTGGTGTTGGTGCAGAAGCCATTATGATACCTGAGGCTAATATGGGGATAGACGGATTAATTACGCGACTTGAAACCGGACGTAAGGATAAAGCCTCGAAAATAATTATTGTTGCTGAGGGTGATGAGATTGGGGGTGGTTTTAATGTTGGTGAAGCATTGAAAAAGAAATTCCCTTCGTACGACATCCGTGTTTCTGTATTGGGACACATTCAGCGTGGTGGTAAGCCAAGCTGCATGGACCGGGTATTGGCTAGCCGTTTAGGTGTTGTTGCGGTAGAAGGGTTATTAGCTGGACAAACAGGCGTGATGGTTGGTCAAAAGAATAAGGAAATTCTTTTTACACCGTTTAACCATGCAATAAAGCATATTGATGTAAAGGAAATTAGTCCGGCCTGGTTAAAGCTGGTAGAAATATTATCATTATAATACTCAAAGGCCCTAAAATTTTTAGGGCCTTTGTTTTTGTTATTCAATTACTACCGCAGTTCCTGTTGCAGCAACCATTAGCATGCTGCCTCCGCTACCTACTGTTTCATAATCCAAATCAACGCCTATTATTGCGTTAGCGCCCATAGCTGCTGCGTATTGCTGCATTTCGTTAATTGCTGTATTTTTTCCTTCTCTTAATACTTGTTCGTATGATCCTGATCTGCCCCCAACGATATCTCGTATTCCGGCAAACAGATCTTTAAAAATATTGGCGCCGATAATGGTTTCGCCACTTACAAGGCCTATGTACTTAACTACTTTCTTGCCTTCTACTGAATTGGTTGTTGTAATTAACATCTTTTAATTGGTTTTTAGGTTTGATGATGATTTTGAAAATTTGTTACAATAATTTCTCAAGAACCTGTTCCCACGTGTCTACACGTTCATATTCTTTTAAGAGTAAGTTGTGAGGTGATGAGAATAGGAGTTTCCTGCCTTTAAAGCCTATAAAGTTTTTCGCCCTATCGTCAATCATTACATCTACATCCACAATTTTATCTCCACAAAACATGATGTTTCTCCAGGTAATAAAAGGGAAGTGATCTGCCAGCCAATCGAGCTTATCTTCAAGAGAGTTTCTGAATTCTGTAGCTGCTGAAACGATGTACACATCGTGGTGTTCCTGTAGTTTTTTTACAGCTTCTACACTGCCTTCAATGAGCCTAAGATCTCTGAAAAAGCCCTTTTCATTAATGTATTCGAACCATTTGTTGTTAATGTGTTCAGGCATATGGTGGTAAACTTCGTTTCCGGGCTCAATAATTAAGTCGAGCGGGATTCCGTAGTCACGGTTATAAAGTTGTATAAACTTATGTATCGGATCGGCTAAAACCTCGTCCATGTCTATGGCTATTCTCATTTGTATATCGTTTGTTCCAAATATCTTTATTTGGGCAGATAATAGTGTTAAATGAATTTAAAATTATTGCATCTTGTTAATCATTAGTATTTTACTTACTTTTGCAACCCCGCAAGCATGAAGCTCCGGGAACTATGTTGAATACATAAACTAAAAGAGAAATGGCAACTAAAATCAGATTGCAAAGATTCGGTAAAAAAGGTAAACCTTTTTTCCACGTTGTGGTAGCGGATTCACGCTCACCAAGAGATGGTAAATTCATTGAGCGTTTAGGTTCATACAACCCAAACACCAATCCAGCTACTATCGAAATTAACTTTGACAAAACGTTAGACTGGGTAAACAAAGGTGCACAACCTACGGATACTTGTCGTGCTATCCTTTCTTACAAAGGTGTTTTATACAAAAAACACTTAGAAGGTGGTGTTAAAAAAGGTGCTTTAACCGCAGAACAGGCAGAGGCTAAATTTGCAGAATGGTTAAGCGCTAAAGACGGTAGAATTGAAGGTAAAAAAGACAGCTTAACTAAATCGAAAGAAGAAGTTAAAAAAGCTGCTCTAGCTGCTGAGGCTAAGAAAAATGCGGACCGTGCTGCTGCCCTTGCAATTAAAAATGCACCGGTAGAAGAGGTTGTGGAAGAAGAAGTTGTTGAAGAAGCTCCAGTAGCTGAAGCTGCAACTGAAGAGGCTCCTGCAGCAGAAGCTACAGAAGAAAGCAAAGAAGAAGAAGCATAGTATTTTTGTTATTCTGAATAATAGCGAAGAATCTTTAATATGATTTCTTCGCTATTTTTTTTACTTACCATTTTTGCGAAAGATTTATTATTGAAATACATATACCAATGAAGATAGAGGAAGCATTTTATATAGGGTACATTACCAAAACAAAAGGATTAAAAGGAGAGGTTCAGCTATTTTTTGAATACGACGAGCCTGATTTGTTGGATCTGGATGTGGTTTTTGTAGATATAAATGGTAAACTGGTACCTTTCTTTGTGTCTTCGTGTAAGCTTCAGACCAATAATACAGGGAATTTCTATTTTGATGACATTGATCATATAGATAAAGCCCAACCTCTTTTAAGAAAAAAAGTTTATTTGCCTTTAACAAAAATGCCTGACCGTTCTGATGATGATTTTCATTATAATGATTTGAAGGGCTTTGTTGTTTTTGATGAAACTCATGGAGAGCTGGGTGAGATTATTGAGGTAAATGAATACCCTCAGCAATTTGTTGCAACCGTGGCTTATCAAAACAAAGAAATCCTGTTTCCGCTTAATGATGATATGATTGTTGAGATTGATGAAGATGAAGGTACTATGCTTGTCGATTTGCCTGAAGGCTTATTAGATATATATATTAATCCTTAATTTTATCTTTGCACCATGCGTTTTGACATAATAACTGTTTTGCCGGCTCTTTTGGATAGCCCTTTTGCCCACTCTATTTTGCAACGTGCTCAAAAGAAGGGAATTGCTGAAATTGTGGTTCACAACCTTAGGGATTATGCCGCAAATAAGCAGAAAAGTGTTGATGATTATCCTTATGGTGGCGGTAGCGGTATGGTGATGTCTATTGAGCCTTTTGCAAGGTGTATAGAAAGCTTAAAGGCAGAACGGGATTATGATGAAGTGATTTTTATGAGTCCTGATGGTGTGACCTTTAACCAAACCATTGCGAACGAATTATCGGGAAGGGGCAACATTATGATTTTATGCGGCCATTATAAAGGTATAGATCAACGTGTAAGGGATTTATTTGTTACCCGTGAGATTTCTATTGGCGATTATGTTTTGTCGGGAGGAGAGCTCCCTGCGGCTGTATTGGTTGATGCGATTGTTAGGTTAATACCAGGTGTTTTGAACGATGAAACATCTGCGTTGTCTGACAGTTTTCAGGGGGAGTTGCTGGACGCGCCAGTTTACACCCGGCCGGCTGATTGGAACGGGCATAAAGTTCCTGATGTTCTGTTGAGCGGACATGAGGCAAAGATTAATGAATGGCGCCATGAACAGGCTTTAGCCAGAACACAACAACGCCGACCTGATTTGCTTGAAGATTAGTCTTCTTTGCTAAGCAGTGAAATAATTTTGTCCTTATCTTTTATCTGATCTTTTAGTGCCGTAAGCATCTCTTTGCAGTTTTTAAGGTTGTTTTTCAGATTATTATATTCTCCTTTTTGTTCACCTACGAGGCTTTCTATGGACTGGCTTTTGTATGGTATTGCTGTTGCCTGAAAAAATGCGGCAGGAGGCACATCAAGGATTTTTGAAAGGGTTATAATGTCATTATATTTAATTGAACCCTTTGTTAAGCTCAGTTTTAGGCCATCGAAGGTCTTACCCATTTCTGCTGCAAGCCAGGTCATAGACCTGTCTTTTTCTTTGAGTAGCTCGTCGACAATACTCTTTAATACCATAAAAAAATTCGTATAAATTTGGCTTACACCTAAAATATTTAGTATATTTATGCTATAAAATTATGAATAGCAATACATTTTTTTGATAAAAATACAAAAAATAAGTGTAACCAAACTAAACTAGCTAAGTATGAAAAAAGTAAAGATCAGCGATAGCGCTGTAAGGAAGTACAAGATTAATGAATGTTTACTTAAAAGATCGATTGATCACCATCGCGTAGCAATTAGAAAAATTCCAAACTATATGGGGATTTCGCTTAATACCTTGCATAATTACCGGAATATTCTTTTTAACGACCCTCAGGATATTCCCCACGAAATTGTAGTGTTGTTTGAACAGTTGTTTGAGCTGCAGCCCGGTGGATTACTGAATAAGCCGATAAGGGGTAAAACATTGGATGACCTTATAAATTCAGAGCTGCCACAAAAAGGGAAATGATGATATCCTTAAAACCATAAAACTAACTAACAACATCATTATATCATGAAAGAGCAAAGAAAATATAAAATTGATGAAGCCATTAGGCAGTTGAATTTGCCAAATTATAAGGCGGCTTTAAGAATTATTCCGCGTGAGCTGGGAATTGCTTCTAATACTTTTCATAATTATAGGAAGCTAAAGATTACTGATAAAGCTGATATTCCATACGAGATGGTAAGAAAACTGGAGATTATGTTTAAGATGAAGATAGGAGAGCTGGCCAATTCACAACCTTGTTGTGATGATTTGACTGTTTTGATAACTGAATACCATAATCTTGAATCTGTTAGCGCTTAGCAAAGAAGGGCATGTAAAGATTATTTACGGGCTTTAATTGTATGAATAAGTGTGCTGAAGAATAGGCCGGTTAACTTTTGAATATGTGGAAATAATAAAGAATGTGGAAAAAAATAAAAATCGCTTTTATTTCTAAAATAAAATTCCTAATATTGCAGTCCGATTTTAAACAACAAAAAATCGGCTTAATAGCTTAAAATCATGGATTTAGTAAAATTTGTTGAAGAGCAGGTAATCGCAAAAAATGAGTTTCCTGCATTCAAATCAGGAGATACAGTGAGTGTTCACTATAAAATTCGCGAAGGTAATAAAGAACGTGTTCAAATTTACCAAGGTGTAGTATTACAACGTAATAGCGTTGGTGCGAATGAAACGTTTACCGTTCGTAAAATCTCTAACGGTGTTGGTGTTGAACGTATCTTCCCGATAAATTCTCCAAACATCGCTAAAGTTGAGGTTAACAGTCACGGTAAAGTTCGCAGATCGAAATTATTCTATCTACGCGAATTAACTGGTAAAGCAGCTCGTATCAAATCTAAAAGAGTTTAATCTTTTTAGACAAAACATAATAGCCTTCCCGATTATATCGGGGAGGTTTTTTTGTTTGCGCTAGCGCGATTCTGTGCTACTGGTAATTGCCAGGGTCTGACATTATTTTTAATAGTGAATTGTAAATGCTTAGCTCCTTTTTGTCTAAGTTTGTTACAACTAACTTTATCCGGATTTAACTGGAATTTATGAAAGAGCTATTAAAAAAATTTGAAGACAAGCCACCTGAGATTGTTTTTGAGTGGAAAGACAGAGAGTCTGAAGCTGAAGGCTGGGTGGTTATTAATTCTTTACGTGGTGGAGCTGCCGGCGGTGGTACCCGAATGCGAAAGGGACTTGACAAGAGGGAAGTTGAGTCGTTAGCAAAAACAATGGAAGTGAAATTTACTGTGTCAGGCCCGCCAATTGGAGGAGCTAAGTCGGGCATAAATTTCGATCCTTCAGATCCCCGGAAAACCCAGGTTCTTGAACGTTGGTATAAAGCTGTAATGCCCTTGCTAAAGAACTATTATGGTACCGGAGGAGACCTAAATATAGACGAGATTCATGAAGTTATTCCTATAACTGAAAATTATGGCTTGTGGCACCCTCAGGAAGGGGTGATCAGCGGACATTATCAAGCACGGGAGAATGAACGGATTCATCAGATAGGGCAGCTGCGCTATGGTGTTTCGAAGGTGCTTGAAGATTTAAACTATACTCCTGATATTAAAAGAAAATATAAGGTTGCCGACATGATTACCGGCTATGGGGTTGCGGAATCAATCGGACATTTTTATAAAATTTGGGGAGGCAATTTAAGGGGTAAAAGAGCTATTATTCAGGGATGGGGGAATGTTGCTGCTGCGGCAGGATATTACCTTGCTCAAAACGGCGTAAAAATTGTTGGGATAATTGACCGGATTGGTGGTTTAATTAATACCGAAGGTTTCACTGTCGAAGAAGTTGTAGGTTTATTTAATAGTAGAACCGGAAATACATTGATATCGCCATCATTAATACCTTTTGATGAAGCTAATAAGGAGATTTGGAATATTGGCGCAGAAATATTTGTTCCTGCTGCGGCTTCTCGTCTTGTAAAGCAAGAAGAGGTAGATCAGTTGATTGCTGGCGGCCTTCAGGTTATTGCGTGCGGTGCAAACGTCCCTTTTGCTGATAAAGAGATTTTTTTTGGCAGTATTATGGAACACGCGGATAGCCATGTTGCAGTTATTCCTGATTTTATTTCCAATTGCGGTATGGCAAGAGTATTTGCATACTTAATGCAAAAAAATGTTGAAATGAGTGATGACGCTATTTTTTCGGATGCGTCTGATATAATTTATAAAGCAATGAAGGCTGTTCATCAACATTCGGAGGCTAAAACGGGGCTATCAAAAACGGCATTTGAAATCGCACTAAAACAACTTGTATAAACTATGGATATTAATATTTTCGATCAGGTATTTTGGGGGAACACAGTAAAGCAATACTGCTTTTTTGTAGGGTTCATTTTATTGGGACTGCTTTTTAAAAGATTGGTATCACGTCTGTTTAGTCTTTTAATTTTTACGGCATTTAAAAAATTTGCCGAAGATATTAAAGACGATACGTTTGTAGCGCTGCTGTTAAAACCAATTGAATCTTTTATCACGTTTTGTACGCTTTATCTTGCCGTAAATCAATTAAAATTTCCGCTTGATGTAGTAATGTGGCACCGAACAAAATCTAAGCTCCAGGTGACTATTGGTGATTGTATTGATAAGATTTTTTTGTTCCTTATCATCCTGTCTATTTTTTGGATTATTTTAAGGATAATTGATTTTATAGCCCACGTTTTAAAGTACAAGGCATCGTTAACTAATAATAAGGCTGATGACCAATTAATTCCCTTTCTAAAGGAGCTTACAAAAACATTAATCTGCTTTTTAGGCTTCTTTGTGCTACTCGGGTTTGTTTTTGAAATTAATGTATTAACATTAATTACCGGTTTGGGTATTGGTGGTATAGCCATAGCTTTAGCTGCTAAGGAAAGCCTGGAAAATTTAATAGGTTCTTTTACAATTTTCCTGGATAAACCATTTACTGTTGGTGATGTTGTTAAAGTAGATGGAATTGAAGGGACTATTGAAAAGGTCGGTTTTAGAAGTACCTGGTTGATAAGCCCAGACAAGACGACCATTGTTATTCCTAACAGGGCCATGATTGATGGGGTATTGGAGAATGTTACATTAAGAAATTACAGAAGGGTAAACTTCCAGATAGGGTTAACCTACGAAACTAAGAGCGAGGATGTAAAGAAAATTGTATCTGCCATTAATGAGTATTTAAAGGGTAATCGAAATACGAAAGATGGCTATGCGACTTTTGATAATTTTGGTGATTTTGCATTGCATGTACAGGTTGTGTATCTGGTAATAAATATGGAACATAGCCAGTATGTTAAAGTAAAAGAAGAGATTAATTTTAAGCTTATCGAAATAGTAGAAACCTATAAATCTGAGTTTGCTTATCCAACGCAGAGGTCGGTAACCGATGCCCCGGCTATTGAAAAATAAGCCTATAAAAAAAGCGGCCTGATCATTTGATCAGGCCGCTTTTTTTATAGGTAATACTCTTTAAGAAAGTTCAGCTAATACGGTAATTCCTCCCTTAACAACCTGATCAAGTTCAAGGTTAACTTTGGTGCCAACCGGTAAAAATATGTCTACTCTTGAGCCAAATTTAATAAAGCCAAATTGCTCAGTTTGTTGAACGTTATCTCCTTCTTTAACATACCAAACAATGCGTCTTGCAAGTGCACCTGCAATTTGTCTGAACAATACTGGCGTGCCATTTTTATGTTCAACAACAACGGTTGTACGTTCGTTTTCTGTCGATGATTTAGGGTTCCATGCGGCCAGATACTTACCCGGATGGTATTTGAAAAATTTAACAACTCCTGAGATAGGATTTCTGTTAATGTGTACGTTTACGGGTGACATAAATATGGATACCTGTAGTCTCTTATCTTTAAAATATTCACCTTCTTCGGTCTCTTCAATTACTACAACTTTGCCATCAGCAGGGCAAATTACAAGGTTATCACCAGTAGTAAATGTGCGGCTGGGGTTTCTGAAGAACTGCAGTACAATGACAAACAGTGCAAAAGAAAAAATATAAATGAACCACCTTAGCCAGGTAAGGTCTGCAAATTTATAGTCAACAACTGCATTAATTATAAAAATGAAGAGTAGTGATACTGCTATTGTGGTATATCCTTCTTTGTGTATGGTCATTCTTTTAGTAATATGTTTGATGCAAAATTGGGAAAAAAATATCGGATTACGGTAATTGAGGGGTAACAGATTTGGCCCTGTAAATATCTTTAAGGTTTCGCCCAAGGCCGTTGTAGTCTAAGCCATAGCCAACAACAAATTCATTAGTGAGTTCAAAACCTACATATTCCAATTCATTAATTGGACTTTTTAGTGCGGCCGGTTTTAATAATAAGGAGCATACTTTAACAGAAGCAGGATTTTGTTTGTATACTTCATTAAGGATATAGCTAAGGGTAAGTCCGGTGTCAACAATGTCTTCAATAAGGATAATATCCCTGTTCTCAAGGTCATTAGGCAGGCCAAATGTCTCTCTGATATTGCCGCTACTTTCTGTGCCCTCATAAGATGAGACCTTTATAAATCCGATTTCGCAGGATATAGTAATTTCTTTCAGAAGATCGGCCATAAACAGAAAGCTGCCGTTCAATACGCCAATAAATATAGGGCAGCGATCTTCGTAGTCCACATTTATTTGAATACCAATTAAGCGTGTTCGTTTGGCAATATTCTCATTTTGAATTAATATTTCGAATTCTTTATCGTCTATCTGAATGTTATTCATAAGTAATATATTAACCAATAAATGGATCGGCTATTGGTTTTCGAGTTGTTTTTCAAGCTCCTTTTCTTTTCTTCGTTGCTCTCTTTTTTCTTCTCTTAATTGTTTGCGGGTTTTCTTAACGGTATCAACTGTTATGGTTGGTTTTGAAACAGAGTCTTTCTTGGTTTCTCCACCAAATAACCTATCAAAAAGATTTTTAGACGCATCATGGGTTTCTATAGCCGGGAGCGGATCATCACTGTCAAAGGCATTTGTATCAATAGTAGTTGTATCAGGCAATAAATACTGTCTTAAGCCCTCTCTTAAATGTACATTATAGAAGCCATATCCGCTAGTATCAGGAGGCGTTAACCCTCTTTTAGCCATAATGTTACCAATATATTTAAAGTATGGATACATGTAGTCTTTAAGGCCACCATCTCCTCTGAATTTGTACAGGGCTATTTTAGGTCGGGGAACTATATTTGCAAGAAATATACCTTCTCCAATATTTAAGTCTGATGGTCTTTTCCCAAAATAATGCCTTGTGGCCTCACCAATGCCATAAACATTCTGTCCCATTTCAATAATATTAAAATAGACTTCAAGCATTCTGTTTTTGGTAGTGAGGTGGTTATTTTCTATAAGCCAAACTATTAATATTTCCTCAGCTTTACGGGCAAGTGTTTTTTGGCGACTCAAAAACACGTTCTTAACCAACTGCATTGAAATAGTACTGCCCCCACGAACAAACCTTTTCTCTTTAAAGTTTACTGCAAAAGACTTGCGAATAGATTCCTGAACAAATCCTTTGTGTGTAAAAAAGGAAGGGTCTTCGGAGGTTAATATTGCATTTTTAAAGTTGCTCGAAACCTCTGAAAGTGGGGTAAAGTTCGGATTTCCGGGACCTATAAGAATGTCTCTCATCGGCTTTCCACGTTCGTATGGTGTATATATAAAATCTTTATTGATTTTCTGCAGGTTGGTTTTTCCCCATTTTAAAATCTTGAAATTTGTTGGGGTTAAGCCAGATGAGAATTTAACGCTGTCTGGTAAAGAACTGTCAAGATAAAAGTCAAGGTCATACTTAAGTTTTCCACTAACCTTTAGCCCTTCCAACGATTCGAATAGTCCTTGCGGAAATGAGTTGAAAAGCTCTTGGGCATCTTGTTCAGGGGCACGAACTTTTACTTCATATATCTTATTGGGCGAAAGTGTATATTTTAGGTAAGGGTGTATGGCTGCATTTTTTAAAAGAATTGTTGAAGAGCTATCCAAAGCAAGGTAGTTTTCTCCAATAAGCATATCAGCTTCAATTTTCGCATCATGGATAATGATATCATTAGATGCAATTTTTGGATGGTTTACCAGTAAATTCTTAACCGACCAGGAACCTTCAATTTTGAATGCATCACCACTGTAATCAGCACTTTTCATCTCCGTCCTCACGGTATCAAAGCTAAATTTAGCATGAATCTTATCATTAAGATACTGAAGCTGAACAGGGCTTTTTTCTGCAAAGAGCATTACATCCAGCTGTTTCCGTCCCGGCTTTAGTTTTCCGTTAACATGCCAGGTTGCTTCGTTATCATTTACAAGTATTGTAGAAGTAAGGTCGCCATCGTCTATTGTTGCGGTGCTTGTTAAAAACTTTAGCTTCGCTGTATCATTATCATTTACAGCCAGCATCAGGTTTTTAACCTCCATGTTGTCAGGTATTTTGTAAAGAAACTGATTGAGTAGGTTATGCGCTAAATCGCCAAGGTCAACTTTAGATTTTTTTTCAGTACTATCCTTTTTTTTACGCTTTAAAATAAAGTCAAGGTTGCTAAGCGAATCCTTAAATACAATGTTTATTTTACCAGTATTCAAGGTTACTTCTGAGAGTTTTACATCACCAACCAGTAAAGGGAATAGCTTAACACCTACAGTAAGATCATTGATGGTAGTTAATGTATCTCTTTCTTTAGGTACAATAGAAATATCGGTCATGTGTACGGTACTTAGCCCGCTAAAACCTGCACTTCCAATCTTGATATCCAGGTTAAAATCTTTATTGGCTTTGGCAATTGCTTTGGCCATCATTTTTTGTAATAAAGCTTCTCTTTTGTTGTAAGCAATGGCGCCCAACGCAATACAAACCACAAGAAAACTGCCTAAAACCCACGCTCCAATCTTTATATATTTTTTAGGGATGTTAATTTTTGGAAGATGCATGCTGTAGAATAAAATTATTATTTGGTGTTAAAATTACACTAAAAACGCTAAAGTCAATTAAAATTATTCACCCATTTGCAATAATGTAAAGAACGGGCATGAATGCTTGATGAGTTTTAGTTAAATTTGTAACAATGATTATTAGCCCAGAACAAGTCCTTGCAGCCTTGAGAAATGTTGAAGATCCTGATCTTAAAAAAGATCTGGTGACTTTGAACATGATCAAAGATTTAAAAATTGAAGATAAAAACGTAAGTTTTACCTTAGAGTTGACCACCCCTGCATGCCCTATGAAGGACATGCTTAAAAATGCGTGTCTGAATTCGATAAAACATTTTGTTAGTCAGGAGGCAGAGGTGAGCATCAACATTACTTCAAGGGTAACCAAGCCAATGGATACTACCCAATTAAAAGCAATCAGAAATATTATTCTTGTTTCATCCGGAAAAGGAGGCGTAGGAAAGTCTACTGTTGCAAGTAATCTTGCGGTGTCTTTAGCTGCTGACGGAGCAAAGGTTGGTTTGATTGATGCGGATATTTATGGGCCATCAGTACCAACAATGTTTGATCTGGTTGGGGCTAAACCAAGTGCCAGAGAAACGGAAGAGGGTAAAACCCTTATTTTACCGATTGAAAAGCATGGTATAAAGCTACTTTCTTTAGGCTTTTTTGCAGATCCTGATCAGCCAGTGCCATGGCGTGGGCCTATGGCCTCAAATGCCGTTAAGCAATTGTTTAATGATGCCGATTGGGGTGAGCTTGATTATCTGATTGTAGACCTTCCTCCTGGCACAGGAGATATTCATATTACCATTACACAGAGTTTCCCTATTGCAGGAGCAGTTATTGTTACTACCCCACAGCAAGTGGCTTTGGCCGATACCAGAAAAGGTCTGGCCATGTTTAAAATGCCGGGAATTAATATTCCTGTTTTAGGAGTTGTCGAAAATATGGCTTATTTTACACCTGAAGAATTGCCAGAAAATAAGTATTATATTTTTGGTAAAGATGGAGGTAAGGAACTGGCAAAATCTTTTGATGTGCCATTTTTAGGTGAGATTCCAATAGTGCAAAGTATTGCAGAGGCAGGAGATAACGGAGCACCTATTGCTTTAAATACAGATAGCATACTTTCGGCAGAGTTTGCAGAAATAGCAGGAAGAGTAGCCCAACAGATAGCTATTAATAATGCACAACCTGCTAATTGCTAAAAAATTACTATTTTTATACTTTACTAAAATATAACCAATGAATTTAACAGAACAAGTAGAGCAGGCATTAGAGACTATCCGTCCATATTTAATAGCGGATGGTGGAGATGTTGCCATTGAAGAGATTACGCCGGAGAATGTAGTTAAATTAAAATTATTAGGTAACTGCGGCTCCTGCAAAATGAGCTTTATGACAATGAAAGCGGGCATTGAACAGGCAATTATGAAGGCGGTACCAGAAATTACCTCAGTAGTGGCTATAAACTTAGCTGAACCGGTATAGACAATTTAACACTATTTAACTAGCCGTTTTATTAAATACAGCTAATTTTGTAACATGAAGTATTCGTTCACCTTAATATTGCTTCTTTTTGTTTCTTCAGTATTTGCTCAGCAGATTACTGCAGACAAGAAATTGATCCAGTTTTCCGGAATAATAACGGATGTGGACAGTAATACAGTTGTACCTTACGTAACCGTTACAAATTTAACAGATAAAGAGCAGCGCTACGCAGCCAACTATAAGGGATTTTTCTCTTTTATAGCCCATCCAGGAGATACAATTTTGTATACTGCAGTAGGTTATAAGGATTTGCTGCTGGCGGTTCCTTCTGTAATTAATGATACCAAATATACGGCTATGATTAAGTTAAAAGCCGAAATTATTAACCTTCCCACTGTTCGGGTTTATCCATGGGCCACTGTAGAGGAGTTCACCAGAGACTTCATGTCTATGAAAATAGCGGATGACGATTATGCTATCGCCTTTAAAAACCTATCACAGGAAAGCCTTTCGGGGTTAATGCAAACCCTGCCAAGAGATGGAGGAGAAATTCAGAGCTCAAATTTCAGGGCAAATCACGGCAGATCCATAAACAAGAATATGGTTCAAACCAACCCATTGCTTAATCCATTTGCATGGGGTAAACTAATGCAGTCTATTTTTAAGGGAGATAAGAGCCGAAGCGCAGATAATTAGTGCTTCTTGCCCTTATTCTGATGCGGAAAACGCATCTTATACTCGGCCTTTATGTTACCTTTAGAAATTGCATCTAACTTGCTTTGAAGCATTCTTTTGCGCAATAATCCTAATTTATCAGTAAACAAAGTGCCTTCTATATGATCGTACTCATGCTGTATAACGCGCGCAGGCATACCCGTAAATTCTTCGGTATGTAGTTCCCAGTTCTCATCGTAATATTCAATTAGAACATTTGGTTTTCTCGATACATCTTCTCTAATATCAGGAATACTTAAGCAACCTTCATTAAAAGCCCATGGTTCTCCGGTTTCTTCAAGGATTTCAGCATTAATAAAAACCTTTTTAAAGCGGTTTTTGTCTTTATCATCGGCACCGGTATCAACAATAAACAGACGTATTGGTAGCCCAATTTGAGGGGCTGCCAAGCCAACTCCATTAGCATTATACATGGTGTCGAACATATTGCTTATTAGCTGTGTCAGGTCCGGGTATGTCTCATCAATTGGAGCGCATACTTTCTTCAAAACCGGATCTCCGTATGCTACAATGGGTAACTTCATTCTGCAAAAATACAAATATTACCCTAAAGGATAAAAAGTTAGGGCACTAAGATTACTTTCATCTAATATTTCGTTGGTAATATTGCCAATCTCTGTTGTTGTAACGGCTTGTATCTTGTTAAAAACAGTCTGCAGATCATCTATTTTATTATAGTCGATAAGGCTTTTTGCCATAGAAATAATTAGTCCAATTCGGTTTTCCTCACCAAGGGCTATCTGCCCGATAAATTTATTCTTGGCTTTTTGGAGTTGTATTTCACTAAATGGATTATCTCGTAGCTTCCTTAGCTCTTTAAAAATGAGGCTGCTGGCTTTATTTACCTTTTCTTTATCAGTACCAAAGTAAAGTGTGAATATACCAGTGTCACTTAGCGGACTATAACCAGATTCAATAGTATAGGCAATTCCATATTTTTCCCTGATTTGCAGGTTCAATATAGAACTCATGCCATTGCCACCAAGCAGGTTATTGAGCAATAACAAGCCTGTTTTATAAGGATGGTGTAATGAATAAGCCTGTGAGCCGAGCATTACGTGTGCCTGCTGAATTGGTTTATTGAATGTTTTTGTAACAACAGGAGCCTTTAAAGGGGATTGTCTGCTTACACTATGCAGATTAGCCGGAATTTCTGAATAATGCCTGCTTCCAACTTTTATTACCTTATTAAAAGTGTAATTACCCAAAACAGCAACAACAATTTTATCAGTATGATAGTTTTCCTTTATAAACCTATGGATGTCTTCCTGAGTAATTTTACTTACACTTTCGGTTGTCCCCAGTATATTTCTTCCCAATGGATGTCCGGAGAACACCAGGTCTTCAAAATCATCGTAAATTGCTTCCTCCGGCTGGTCAAGGTAAGACGCTATCTCATCTAGTACCACGCTTTTTTCCTTATCCATTTCATCTTCAGGAAATGTAGAATGAAAAACAATATCATTAAAAAGCTCCAGCGTTCTATCCAGATATGGATTTAAAAAAGAAGCATGAACACATGTGTACTCCTTAGTTGTATAGGCGTTTAGATCAGCTCCAACACTCTCAAGTCTGTTTAATATTTGATTTGTATTTCGCTTTTCTGTGCGCTTAAATATCAGGTGCTCAATAAAATGTGCTAATCCTGCGTTTTCATCTTTCTCATCTCTTGAACCACTATTTATAATGATGCAGGCATGAGATATTGCAGATGCGGATGGTACATGAAGTAGACGGATGCCATTTGGCAAGGTATGAATGTTGTATTCCATTAATCGTGCAAAGATACAGAGAAATATATCATGCCATTATAATTTTTCGGTATCGGGGTAGTTCAGGTTTAAAGCTTCAATTATGGCCTGTTTACTTGGTCTGGCCGATACCAGAAGCATGAAAAAAACAACCCCAACAATCAGGAACACAAAGTTTGCACTTACCAGAAAACCAACAATGTTTAATAGCGCAGGCAGTTCAAAAAGGGCTGTCCGCATTAAAAAAGCAACCTGGTATTTATTAATCTTGTCATCTGCAGAAAGCTCCTGAAGATTAGATAGTTGCCTTTTAAATAAAAACTGGCCTAGCACAATTGAAACTAGCCCAATCAAAGGGAATAAAGGGAAAAAGATATCATTCTGATTCAGGTCTGCATCCAGATAAAGGCGATCCTTAACCGTTAAATATGAGGTTGCGGCCATTGCCACTATTGCTAAGCAAAATGCAAGATGTATGGTTTGCATTGCTTTTAATTTTGAAGAAGCCATTTTTAAAGCATTAAGTTAATTCAAGATAATGATTTCTTTTAAAAATTACCACTGGCACCCCCACCGCCAAAATCACCCCCACCAAATCTTGTGTTGTCTGCCGGGACTTGCGGGCCGGAAAAAGTTTCTGAAACAATGAGCGATTCTACTTTTAGCTTATCCATAAAGTTGTCTTGTTCCAAGTCTTCGTAAGTAAAGCCATGTTTTGGCGTTTTCAGGTATTTCATTACCCAGTAACAAATCCCTAGAAGGATAATTCCCGCAATACAAAGTACTCCTTCAATTGGCATTACATGGTAGTAGTTTCTGAAAGTAAAAGCGGCAGCTGCTACCAGTAACAGGCCCGTTCTTAATACAATTGCATCTTTTTTTCTGAGCCCAGAATATATATAAACAAGAGGGAGCAGAATAGTCCATGTCCAGAAGAAAAAACCAAAAGGAACTGGGGTGGGTTTAGCGATGTCGGAACTTACAGGGCTCAATACTTGCACTACATAGTAATTCCCCGCCAGATATAGAATAAGCAAACTAATAATCTGTATTACAAGGAAGCAGTTGTTGTAATAAATGGTTGTTTTTTTCCCTACACTGCGCCTTGATAAAAAATAAATTCCAGAACAAACAATCATTATTAAAAAAGGCATGGTTAACATTCCCCACAAAATGAGGTCTTTCCATACCATAAAGACAGTTGCAATAAGTGCGATCAAACTTACGGCTGTCATCAGCATATCCGTAAAACGGAGGGCGTAGTAAAACGCAAGTAAAAAGATAAAGAGGGAAACTCGAGAATAAGGGAAATCGTTATTTATGGTTGGTTGCAACAGAATGAACGCGGTTAAAATGAAGCCCGCCGAAATCCAGATCAGGGCATCATCCACACCAGATTTAAAGTGGTTATTACTTTTTATCATAACCTCAAGAACGATATAAGTAATAATGCCGATAAATAATGAAAAGCCCCAGGTATCAATGATATCCAGGTTGCTGGTCATCATAACCAGCAAGCCAACGGAAAAAGAAACAATAATGCAGGTCAGAATAAATAAACCTATTCTGATAAAAATGTTAGGCGTATAAAACCCTACAGGATATTTGTCTGCTATTTTCTTTTGTTCATCAATACTGATTGCCTCAGCTTTACGGGCTTTTTGTGCTTCTTCCCTAATTAATAAATTCGCAAGCCAAATGTTGTTATAAATAATCATGCGGCTTTAATTTTTTTATTGAGGTTAATTAATAGAAATATAATAGCTATAGCAGAGGCAATGAAATACATAAATGAAAGTGTAATGGACGCATCGTCTTTCATCGCAAAAAGCATTCTTAATACCAGGCTGCTAACTGCTATATAGGTATACAAAACAACCAAAAGCAAAAAGTAAAAAGAATGATGTTTCAAGGCATTTTTATAAATATAGAAAGCTAAAGCAAACAAGGTAATTATGAACAGAAATGAAAGCCCTGACTCGTAATAAAAGAAATAACCAGCCAATAGGGATATAAACGAAAGGTGCACTCCAAAATGCTGGTAGGTAAATCTAAAGTGCTTTTTGAAATTAAAATGAGTACTTAAATGTGCTGCAAGGAGAAGTAATAACCCTAAAAACAGGTAAGTGAGGATAACGGTTTGGCTATTAAAATCAGTATTTAACAACAATTGTTTTGGCGTTACCGAAACTCCCATCCAGATTGCCATGTTGGTTATTCCCATGGCCAGAATTCCAAGATGATCGAACTGGTAGGCTATATAAAATAACATAACCATGGGAATGAAGGTGGCCATCCCATAGTTCGTTCCAAACACAGTATATTGAAATTGTAAATATCCAACGAATGATAGGAAACTAAGGCAACCTAAGAGTAGAATATAATCAAAAAAAGAGTTGGGTGATTTTACAAGTTCTTTGCTAAATGGCTTTTTATTTTTAAAGCAGTAAAAAAAACATCCGGCACTTATTGCCGCAATGATGAGTAAAATTACCTGATGGCCAATGGTATCTATATTTTTATAGATCAGGATGCCCAGTCCGGAACTTAAAAGCATTACCCCAAGGTAAAGCAGTGTTTTAATTTCCCAATGCAGAGAAAACAAGGTGTTCCCTGACATGTTTTTAACCTTTTCGAAGGAATCTTCCGAAATACAGTCTTCTTCAAAAAGCTTTTTAAAAAGTTCAATGTTCATTATAAAGAGATGTTAATCACAGGATAACTCAAGTATACAAAAAAGATGTCGTGTAAATACCAACTACTGTCAATTTGACAACAAAACTAATTTGGAACATCCCTTGATAGGGAGCCTATGTACTTAAAAATGAGTTAACATATGAGCATAGAAGAAAAAGGAACCATATCCATTCACACGGAAAACATTTTCCCAATCATCAAGAAATTCCTGTATTCCGATAACGAGATCTTTTTAAGAGAGCTTGTTTCAAATGCCGTTGATGCGGTACAAAAAATTAAACGTTTAGCAGCATTAGGGCAGTACAGCGGGGAGCTGGGAGAGCCTTTGGTAGAGGTTGCTGTAGATAAAGAAAAAAAGACCATTACCATTACAGATAATGGTTTAGGGATGACAGCCGAAGAGATCAAAAAGTATATCAATCAGGTGGCATTTTCTGGAGCAAGCGAATTTGTAGAGAAATTTAAAGACGCCAAAGATGCTAATGAGATTATTGGTAAATTTGGTTTAGGCTTTTACTCGGCCTTTATGGTGGCTGATTTGGTAGAGATCCAAACGTTGTCTTACCAGGATGGCGCAGAGCCGGCAAGATGGGTTTGCGATGGAAGTACTGAGTTTGAAATTACTGCTGGTAGCAGAACCACCCGTGGTACCGAAATTATACTTCATATAAATGCTGAGTCTGAAGAATTTTTAGATAACCATAAAATAGAAGAAATTCTTGATAAATACGGTAAGTTTTTACCGGTACCAATTAAATTTGGAACAAAAACAGTTCAGGAACCAGATGGCGAGGATGAAGAAGGAAAACCAAAAACAATAGGAGTAGAGGTTGATAATATCATCAATACAACTAACCCAATCTGGACTAAAGCGCCTGCAGATTTGTCAGATGAAGACTATCTTGCATTTTATAAGCAATTGTATCCATTCTCTGAAGATCCGTTGTTCTGGATTCACCTGAATGTAGACTATCCTTTTAACTTAACCGGAGTGCTTTACTTCCCTAAAGTGAAAAATGATTTTGATATGCAGCGCAATAAAATCAAATTGTTTTCACGTCAGGTGTTTATTACCGACGAAGTAAAAGATATTGTGCCAGAGTTTTTAATGTTGTTGCATGGGGTTATCGACTCGCCTGATATTCCTTTAAACGTATCAAGAAGCTTTTTGCAGGCTGATAGTAACGTTAAAAAAATCAACAGCTACATCACTAAAAAAGTAGCCGATAAACTTCAGGAACTATTTAATAAAGACCGTAAAGGATACGAAGAGAAGTGGGGAGATATTGGCCTGTTTGTAAAATATGGAATGGTAAGCGAAGAGAAGTTTAATGATAAAGCAAAAGACTTCGCATTGCTGACGAACACTAAGAATGAAAATTTTACGCTTGATGAGTACCATGAAAAAGTTAAAGATTTCCAAACTGATAAAAACGGACAGGTAGTTTATATTTATTCAAACGATCCATCAAAACAAGATAGCTTTATTCAATCGGCAAATAAAAAAGATTACGATGTTTTACTGATGAATTCTCCTATTGATAACCACTTTGTTAGCCATCTGGAGCAAAAACTTGAAAAAACATCTTTAAAGCGTGTAGATTCAAGTGTGGCCGATAAATTAATTGAAAAAGGCGACGCTATTGAATCAGTACTTACCGAAGAGCAAAGTAAAACCGTATCTGGTATTTTTGAGAAAGCGATAACTAAACCAGGTATGCACGTAGAGGTGGTGGGTTTAAGCCCTGATGAATTGCCTGTTACTGTAACCATGGATGAATTTATGCGCCGTATGAAAGATATGGCCCAAATGGGAGGCGGAATGGGCTTTTATGGCAGTATGCCTGATAGTTATAAGGTTGCTATTAATGGAAACCATAAGCTAATCGGAAAGATTCTTAAGGCCGAGAATGAGGAAGAACAAAGCTTGCTTGCTAAACAGGCCGTTGATCTTGCCTTACTTGCACAAGGAATGCTAACAGGGGCAGAATTAACAGCTTTTGTAAGCAGAAGCGTTGAGCTGATATAGATTCTAAATTCAGTTTATAATATTTAGATCCCACCATGAGCATCATGGCGGGATTTTTATTTTTAATGCAGGTGTAGCGTTTTGATCAATAAAGTCGTTTTAGCAAGAAAAAAGTGTTAATGGCCATTAACCATATATTTTAATATTGATAATACAACCCTTAAAAGATAATACATTATGAAATTTACAAACAAATTTAAAGCGATATCAAAAACACTTATTGCTGCGGTTACAGTCTCAGCGGTAATGGTATCTTGTACAAAGGATAAGTTTGACTATACACCTCAACCGATATCCGCTTTGGGCGTTATTCATGCTTCTCCAACTACTGAAAAACTAGATTTTTACATTGGAGAGACTAAAGTAAATAACGATGATTTTGCTTACACCAACAGAATTAACTACAAACAGGTTCTTTCTGGAGAAAGAGATGTAAAAATTACTAAAAAAGGATCTGCTACAAGTGTTCTATCAGAAAAGCTAAAATTAAAAGAGCAAATGGCATACTCGCTTTTTGTGATAGATGGATTTGATAAAGTAAAGTTTCTATTAGTTAAGGATTCTGTTACTATGCCGGGTTCAGGTAAAGCTAAACTTCGTTTTATAAACCTTAGTCCTGATGCCCCTGCATTGAACCTAGAAATTGCCGGAAAAGATGCGCCTGTTGCTACAAATAAATTATTTAAAGAATATAGTAACTTTGAAAGTATTGATGCAGGCGATAAAGTAACATTTAAGGTTAAAGACGGTGCTGGTGCTGAAGTTGCAACCTTAGTTGATCAAAAAATTGAAAATGGTAAAGTTTATACCATTTGGGTAAAAGGACTTAAGTCGGCTACAACTGACGAAATGAAAGTTGGAGCGGTTATTTTTAACCACTAATAATCTGCTTAATAAGCCGGCCTGCAAAGTAAGCCGGCTTACATAAACCTAATTCGCTTGCGCTACGCTATAGATATGATTATAACACGAATTCTTAATTGTGCTGAAAAGGAATGCTCGGGCTTGAGGATATTATAGCAGGGTGTTTGAAGAATGACAACAAAAGTAAGGAGATGATTTATAAATCATTCTACGGCTATTTAATGGGTGTTATTTTGCGTTATGTTAACGATAGAAATGACTCGGAAGAGCTTGTAAATGATAGTTTTATAAAGATTTTTAAAGGGATAACACAGTTTAGTTTCCCAAAGGATGATACAGAATTACAAAAGGCTTTTAAGGGCTGGATAGCAAGAATCTCATCTCGTACGGCAATAGACTTTTTAAGAACAAAAAAGACATACATGTACGTTGATGATATAGGCGAAGACCAGCAGCCTCTTACACGTATTGATGCTGTTTCGCAATTAAATGTGCAGGATATTCTAAAACTCCTAAATAAATTGCCGGAAACACACCGGATTATTTTTAATATGTATGAAATTGAAGGGTTTTCGCATGATGAGATATCGAAAATGCTGAACATTCCGGAAAGCTCAAGCAGGGTTTACCTTACAAGGGCAAAGAATAAGTTGAGGGACTTATATTCTAAAACATTAATTAATTCATATGCAACGAACTGAACATATGAAAGAGTCTGAAGATGAGTTAATAGCTCACATAAAAGAAAGTCTGTCGGGGCATGAGGAAGAGTATGTCCCAGGCTCATGGGAGAACTTTAGTGAAATTGAAGGCAAAAGAAATACAAAAGTATTATGGCTGTGGCGCTTAAGCAGTGCGGCTGCCGTGGTATTAATTGCTGCTGCGGCAATGATGTTTTTTAGCAATAAAGTAACAGATCAGCTGCCAGTACAAAGTGTACAGCACAAACAAAAGGCACCTCATCCTTATGTTAAGCCTGAAGAAAAAGAGGCTAAAGATGCAAATCTGTCAATAGTGGTCAAAGAGCATGAGCAAGTGCCAACTCAAATGCAAAAAAACAATATTGTTGCCTATGCTGCTGATAAAGAGCCTTTAAGCGCTGTTTCGGCTACTTCTACAGAAACAATTGTCGAAAAATCAAGCCCTGTTGTACCTGTAGGGCGAGTTCCTGAGGTAACCCAGGAGATTGTAAAAACAGCACCCAAACCGACTGCCACAGAGAATAAAACTACCGTTTTTCAGGAATTTCTTAACGGAGAGACTCGGAAAAATCAGGGTAATCCTATAGTAAAGTCAGCAGTTCATCAAAAAGAAGACAAATGGGAATTGGGGCTAGTCGTTTCTCCATCGTTTGGCAATACCAAAAAGCTTAACATGGGTTATGGCGTAACTATGGGATATGCATTAACAGACAAAATCTCTTTAAGTTCTGGTGTATCTTATAGCGAAATGGCTGCTTCAAAAAGTTTGCCTCCTACCGTAAGTACGGCTCTTGCTGGGCAAAATAAAGATCTGGAATCTATAGAAGCACAAGTTACCGGAATAGATATTCCTCTTGAGCTTAAATACCATTTAAGTAAAAACTTTTATGCCAATGTTGGGGTATCTGCATTTGCTGTAATAAATCAAAAACAGAGCAATAGCTATATCCAGGGTAAACTGGTAGAGAGTCCTGCGTTTTCAAGCGACGGACTGGCAGATATGAAAACATTTGCCGTAAACGAAAGAGTTGTTGAGCCGGCTCCTGAATCAGAAATAAAAGATGGAAGATATATTGGCTTCTATAATTTTTCGTTTGGATACAAGCAAAAGATATCTAAAAATAAAGCGGTATCAATTGAACCTTTTATGAAAGTGCCAATGAAAGAGGTTTCTAAAGAAAACTTACGACTGATTGGCACGGGAGTGAGGCTAAAGCTTGATTTTTAGCGTTTATTTTTAAACGCGTAACTTTGCTTTGCTATGAGAGAAATGATGACGAAGAAAAACATAATAAATGCTGTATTTATAGCATTGTTCCTGATCATTTTATTTGTTCCGTCGGCCAAAGCATTTTTAATGCAAGGGCTAATGGAGATAGGCTTGTTTAAACCTCGAACAGAACCCATAGCAGCAGGGACTCCTCCTGCTGACCTTTCAGGAATTAAATTTGAAGATAAGAGCGGAAAAACGGTTGACCTCGGGTCATTAAAAGGCAAAGTAATATTTATTAATTTCTGGGCTACCTGGTGCCCTCCTTGTCTGGCAGAAATGCCTTCTATCAACAAGCTTTATGAACAATATAAAAGTGATAAGGATGTTGTTTTTATTATGGTAGATGCAGATAGCAACTTAGCTAAAGCACAAAAGTATATGGATTCAAGAAGCTACGGAATGCCGGTTTATTCAGTTGCGTCAAACATTCCCGAAAATCTTTTTAAAGGGGCATTGCCAACAACAATTGTTTTTGATAAGCAAGGTCGTATATCCTACAATGAATCTGGAGCAGCCAATTATGCAAGTTCAAAATTCATTGAATTTATTGAGCAATTGAAGAATCTTAAGATTTAACATTTTTTAACTGGATTATTGACACTTGGATTGTAATTCTATAAGAAAATCAATAAAAATATTAAGTAATTTTGCTTTCAGTTAAACCTTTATACTATGAAAAGGACTTTGATGATTATTGCAGGCTTATTAGCCGGTGTTACCTATACTTTTAATGGGTATGGACAGCAAGCCAATCTGGTTAAGGATCAAAACCCCAGATATGAAGAGGCCAGGGCTAAATACATGAACATGTCCGACTCTTTAACCCGAGATCAGGGTACAACTGTTCAAAACACCTATAAGGCATACGATTGGTACGAAGTCAGAGAAGAACGCCGAAAACTGCGGCGTGAACGTAATTATGAGCGTAGCCTGTATTCCTACCCTTATTATTACGGGAACTCTTATTACTACCCGTCCTTAAATTTTGGATGGGGCCATCGCTACAACTATTGGGGGAATTACGGAACATGCTGGGGCTGGTAAGCTAAAACACAACATTTACTTAAAAATATATCTAATAAAATGCAGTTTAAAAAAATATTAACTCTCGCTGCCATTGCAGTTTCTGGCCTTATGATTTCATCATGTTCCAGACAAGTAACAAGAATTAACACAACAGAGACGGTTGATGTTAGCGGAAATTGGAATAACACTGACTCCAGAATAGTTGCTCAGGAAATGACACAAAGCGTGTTGGGCGCCAAATGGTTATCTACCCATCTTGAGGCTAAAGCAGGCAAAAAACCAGTAGTAGTCGTTGGCCTTGTTCAAAATAAAAGCCATGAGCATATAGATGCAGAAACATTTGTTAAAGATGTTGAGCAGGCATTTGTTCAAAGTGAGCGCGTTCGTTTGGTGCAGGGAGGTAAAAAAAGAGAAGAACTGCGCGCAGAAAAAGCAGATCAGCAAGATAATGCCTCTGTTTCTACAATGAAGAAATTCGGATTGGAAAACGGAGCTGACTATATTTTGCAGGGTTCAATTAATTCGATTGTTGATTCTCATAAACGCAAAAAAGTAGTTTATTATCAGGTAAATCTGGAGTTAACAGATATCCAAACCAACGAAGTTGTATGGATAGGAGATAAAAAAATTGCTAAATACGTTAAGAACTAGCAGGATCCTGGTCCGGCTAAGATAACAGTATGACAAATAATAGTAAGAATAAGCTTAAGGCATCAGTTCTTTTAGGATTGATGCTTTTTCTTTTTAGCTGTGCTTCTTATAATGAGAAAATTGCGGGGTATTATAAACAAATCGCAACGGGAAATTATAATGAGGCTGTTAAGGAGCTGGATAAGAATCGCCTGCTCCAGAAACCACGAAATAAATTGCTGTTCTTAATGGAAAAAGGAAAAGCAAGCCACCTGATCGGTGACTATGAAAACAGCAACCGTTATTTTAATGAGGCCGACCAACTTTTGGAAAATGGAATTGGTGGTGCTATGGATGCTGTTGTTGGAACGCTTGTAAATCCCATGACCCAGGCTTATAAAGGAGAAGACTTTGAAAAGTTTATGATTCATTATTATAAGGCTCTTAACTACCTATATCTGCACAAAACAGAAGATGCGATAGTAGAAGCCCGAAGAATTAGCCTGCAATCGCAAGAGCAGGGGGATAAGTTTAACGATAAAGAGAACAGATATTCTAAAGATGCATTTTCTTTAATGCTTCAGGGTTTAATATATGAAAGCGACGGAGACGTTAATAATGCTTTTATCGCTTACCGGAATGCCGCAGAAGTTTATTTAAAAAGCCCGGATAAAACCTACTACGGAACAACTTTACCTAAAGAGCTAGAACTTGATGTACTTAGAATGGCTGATGAAAATGGCTTTAAATCGGAATTAAACAGATTTGAAGAACTGTTTAATATAAAATATCAGCCACAGCCTTCTTCGGAAGGGGGAACGCTAATTCTTTTTTGGGAAAATGGTTTAGCACCGGTTAAGCAACAAGAAGAGTTTCTTTTTTCCCTTATCCGTGGCAGTAATGGAGATCTGGTATTTACCAATGCTGCAGGGACCTTGTTTATTCCCTATAATACGGCATATGGAACCGGCGACATTAATTTAAACTCTGTTAATAGCCTAAGGGCCACTTATCCGAAATACGTGGCTCAGCGGCCTTATTTCGCCAGTGCCACAATTACAAATGCCGATTCAACAATTAGCTTTGAAAAGGCTGAAGATATTAATGAACTTGCATTTAAAACGCTCAACCAGCGTTTTGCAAAGGAGATGGGTAAAATACTGACCCGTTTGGCAGTAAAGAAAAGTGCTGAATATGCACTTAAAGCCAGCGCCAAGGGAAATGGAAAAGATGGTAAGGACAATTCCTTACTTGAGGGCTTAGGCTTCGGTATGCAGTTGTATAGCCTGCTGTCAGAGAAAGCAGATACCAGAAACTGGCAAACACTGCCCAGCGAAATCCGTTATGCCCGAATCCCGTTAAAAAAGGGGGATAATGCGATTACCCTTACTTTAAAAGGAGTCAATGGCAACAACGAAACAAAAACAATTAATATAACCGGGACCGGGAAAATGCAGTTTTATAATTACTCAACTCTGCGTTAGCAGCCCACCCTGAAATAAAATAATAAACTATGCAAGAGCCTTTCGACATTCAAATTGGAGATATTGACTACGCCATATTTCCGGAAGGAAATGATACTTATGTAATCTATAAAAATGGCAAGGAATACGCTCACATACAAAAAGACACAGATTTACAGTGGTTAAGGCTTGATCTTGAAACAGCAATCCCTGTTTTCGAAACTGACGAAGAGATCAACAGCATTGGCAGAGAAATTATGGCTTATGTTCCTGAAGACAATGAAGAAGAGGATGAAGATTTGGATTAACCAGCCCAGCTATCTCTGTTCAGGCTGCGGTAATGTATCGCTTCTGCCAGGTGTTCCAGTTCAATCTCCTGGCTTCCCGCAAGGTCTGCAATAGTTCTGGATACCTTTAAGATACGATCATATGCACGGGCGGATAGGCCCAGCTTTTCCATAGCCTGTTTTATTAGCACTTGTCCGTCGTTATTTATCCGGAAAATGTTGCGAACCATATTTGGGCTCATCTGGGCGTTGCAATGTAGCGTATTGGTAGCAGAAAATCGTTCGTTCTGTACTGCTCTGGCCTTCAAGCCAACAATGTGGTACCTGTTCCAATACTTACCTCGATGGTGATTGTTAAAGCATTTACCCCAAAAACAACACTTCCAAAAGTTTTGATGAGCATAATTTAGCATACAATATGTGTAGTGCTAAACTATACTGATTTAGACATTAAGTGGTTGGAATTTGTAAAATTTATTGAAATTACATTTTGCCCTGAGGCATTTTAGGCATGTTCCTCATCATTTTTGCAGCTGCGGCCGGGTTAGAGAATTGCTTCATCACCTTACGCATATCTTCAAATTGTTTGATCAGCTTAGTTACCTCTTCAATTTTGGTACCCGAACCTTTAGCAATACGTAAACGTCTGCTCTGTTGGATACTATCAGGGTTTTCGCGCTCAAATTTAGTCATCGACTGAATTACAGCCTCAACGCTTTTGAATGCATCATCTTCAATGTCAACGTTCTTCATCATTTTGCCAACACCAGGTATCATGCCCATTAGGTCTTTCATGTTACCCATTTTTTTGATCTGTTGGATCTGATTGTAGAAATCGTTAAAATCAAACTTGTTTTTGCGGATTTTCTTTTGAAGCTCAGCAGCTTCTTTTTCGTCAAACTGCTGTTGCGCACGTTCAACAAGAGAAACTACGTCACCCATGCCCAGAATCCTTGATGCCATCCTTTCAGGATAGAATACATCAAGAGCTTCCATTTTCTCGCCTGTACCAATAAACTTGATTGGTTTGTTTACTACAGATTTAATAGATAGGGCGGCACCACCACGTGTATCACCATCTAATTTGGTTAATACAACACCGGTAAAGTCTAATCTATCGTTAAAAGCTTTTGCCGTGTTAACCGCATCCTGTCCGGTCATGGCATCAACAACAAACAGGATTTCGTGCGGTTTAGTACTGGCTTTTACGGCGGCTATCTCATCCATCATCTGCTCATCTATTGCTAAACGGCCGGCCGTATCTATAATGATTACATTATTATTTTGTTTTTTACCTTCAGCAATACCTTCCAGGGCTATGCCAACAGGATCTTTAGAGGCCGTGTTCGAATAAACAGGAACTCCAATCTGCTCACCTAAAATCTGTAACTGATCTACTGCCGCAGGGCGATAAACGTCGCCGGCAACTAATAGTGGTTTCTTGCCTTTACTTTTAAGGAAGTTGGCTAATTTACCGGTAAAAGTAGTTTTACCAGCACCGTTTAACCCGGCAATAAGTATAATAGTAGGATTGTTTTTTAGATCTAATTCTGTTACCTCTCCACCCATTAAAGCGGTAAGCTCGTCGTTCATTACCTTAGTAAGTAATTGGCCTGGCGAAACAGCTGTAAGAACATTTAAGCCTAATGCCTTCTCTTTAACCTCATCGGTAAAGCTTTTAGCTGTTTTATAATTTACGTCGGCGTCTAATAAAGCCTTACGGATTTCTTTCATGGTCTCCGCCACGTTGATCTCTGTAATACTTCCCTGTCCCTTTAAAACTTTAAACGCGCGGTCTAACTTATCCTGTAAATTTTCAAACATTTTCTTTAATGCTTAGTGTTCAATTTTTTGTGAAGTGCAAAGTTATTAATTTTGCCTGATACCGATAGTAAATATCCGTAATCTTTATGTAGAATGTTAACGTGGGAAGGTAAATGCCACACCCAAAGCCAGTGCCTGACTTGCCTGTATCTCATCGTCAGCATCCTTATCGAATAAACCTACACCGGTAAGTGTTACATTCATTAACCTGTTGATCTGAGATCTTAGTTCAACATCTAAACGGTGATCAACATGTACCAATGGCCTGTCATAAGGAATAAACATCTGATATCTTGCTTTCAGGTTTACATTTTTAAAGATTTGCTTGTCAAAATTACTTACAATTTGAAAAGCGAGCTCGTTTTTGAAGTTTTTTAATGTGTCTACGCCATAATTCCCAGGATTATATTTTTTGTTTCTAACGTTATCCAAAAGGAATGTTTGTTTGGCTGTACCCGTACCAATTCTGGTCGAAAAATAACCTACTGGTCTATATTCAAAACCGATTGATTCTGTAAGATAGCCCGGAGCCATGAATTTAGAAACAAGTGAGGCTTGCTCAACATTGTTTTCTCTAAAATAGGCATATCCTTTATCAAATTGAGATTCAAAGGTAACAGAACCAAAGAAATACCAGCTTTTTGATAATCTTAAATCAGCTTTGTTATCCCAGAAAATCCTGTCTCTGGTTTTCTTTTGCAGCTGATCCTTGTTTTTTACCTTGCCATATTCAAGCATTACCTCACTTACATAGCCATAACCTTCTTTTCTGTATTCAGCCCGATAGTTAATAAGTCCGCCAATGGCAAGAGAGTTTACACCACCCGCTTTCCAGTTATTCGAAAAGCTACCCTGATTTAGGTTAATACCAACAGAAGTTCTTACTTTCCAATAATTAACTTTTTCGGCAATAACCACCGGTGGAATCTTTACAGGTGTGTAATTCAGTATTCCGGTCCTTGATGGTAAAGGACTACGTTTTAATTTTATCTCCATGCCTTTGGTTTCAATAGGCACAGTATCAATCTCCTGAGCAATCAGGCTTGATGAGGTGATAAACAGTAACAAGAGGCAGATATTAAAACTCTTCATTACTACAAAGAAAAACAAAAATGTGACTTATTAAAAGTTTATTAGTAAACTAATTACAAAACCTAAGTCGATTTATCGTTTTTTGCCAGTAAAGTTAATCCAGGCAAAAGCCTTTCTATGAGCTAAATACGATAAGTCATTATCAAAGTGATATGCTTCTTTTTCAAAGGGGATATTAAAATAGGCTAAGTAATGATTCCGGTATCTGATTAGATTTATCAGGTACATCAATAAATACAAAAAATAAAAAGGCAAAATAAGCAGCTCCAGTTGCTGCCTAAAATGTATCCGCTCGTGGTTAATTAGTACTTTATCAACCTTAAGCGACTTGTTTTTTAAAATAATAAAAGGGAAAATGGCCATTGCATTGGCCGGCAGCTTTGATAATATGAAAAACCATGGTTTCAAAACTCTTCAACCTTTATTTTAGGAAGTGGTTGTAACCTAAAAGCAGCCGGATTGCGCTTATAACTAGCATAGCTGTTCCTTAAGTAAACAATAAAGGCATAATCTGAAGCGGTTAAAACAAACTGATAAGTTGGGCGGTATTGCTGCATAAAATCTTCCAATTCGTAGTCGCCTAAGTGTAACACTTTTTTTACGTATTCAGGGGTAAATCGATAGTCTATAATGGCCTCGTGATAATCGCGTTCGAGTATTTTTTGCAGATGACGTGCATTTTTGCCTTCCCTGCTCAACAGGTTATAAATTGCATCAATACCTAAGCCCGCTCCGCCAAGGCCAAGGTTAAGCAGATCTTTAGCCTTGCCTTTGTCTAAAGCATACTTATACTCCTTTAACGTATTGGCATGTATTTCTTTAGGGGTATATTTTCGGCCTGTAATAGATACCTCGCGTAAATTAATACCAAGCGATTTAAGCTGAAAGTAAACTGCTTTTTGGCCGCTATGGATAATTGTATCTACCGCATAGCCCTGCAGTACCGCATACAAAGTGTCTCCAACAGAAGCATTTATAGAGAACTCTCCTTTTGGGGTATTGTAAATACCTTCGTCTTTGCTGGCGTTATAGATATATACCTTAGCCAGTCGAAGTTTCGAATCTTTATCAACCACAAAGCCCTTTACCGTATTGGTTTGGCCCATAGCAGATAATGCTGTGCAGTAAAGAATTAATAACAGGCTAAAAAATCTCATTGAATATGCAAAACTACAAGATAACTATCAGCGCTTAATAAACATTAACATTATTTAACTAACACAAGTTTCTGGCCAATTTTTATACCGGTGTCTGGCAAATTGTTTAATGCTTTTATATCATCTACCGAGATGTTAAAGCGTTTAGATATGTTATAAAGCGTGTCACCTTGTTTTACAGTGTAAGAGCTTTCTATAGTTACTGGGTCAGTGGTTTTTACAGGTTCTGGGGTACTTATTTTTAAGGTATCAGGAGTTTTAACTACTTGCTTTGAAGGCGGAGTCGCCACAGGAGTGAACTTTTTCTTTTCCTGAGGGATGTTTGCATTGATTTCTGAGAAAACACGGTCTTCGCGTTTTAATTTTTCATTCTCTGATTCAGGAAGATCATAAAAATACAGTTGATATTTTTCAATAATATTGATCAACAGGTCCGGATACTTAGGGTTAGTAGCGTAGCCGGCTTGTTTTAGTCCAAGAGCCCAGTTTTTATAATCGTTTTTATCAAGTTCAAAAAGAGCGCTGTAGCGCTTTCTTTTCAAAAATTCAGAATGGTCTCTGTAAGACTCACGGGCATCTTTATAAACCCTGAAACAATCATCGGCCTTATCATCGTCTTTGTAATATCCTTTTCCCTTCCATTCAGAGGTACACTTGATGCCAAAATGGTTATTTGCATACTTGGCCAGGCTGCTGTTTCCACTTCCCGACTCAATAATGCCTTGCGCAAGGGTAATACTGGCCGGAATCCCAGACTTGTTCATCTCTTCAATTGCCACCCCTTTAAATTCATCAATATACATTACCGTAGTACGAGATTTATAGTCAGGATTTGCCTTATCGGCCTCCTTTTCAATAGCCTTGTTATTACGACTGTACTTGCGTGATTTACAGGCAGAGAAAAATAATGCAACAGCTGCCAGTATAATTAATCTTTTGTTCATTATAGTTTAAGTTTTTGTCCGGGTTTAAGCGCGGAGCCTTTTAGTCCGTTTTTTTTCATTAATGCCGAAGCCGTTGTTCCCTTCAACTTCGCTATTTTATTCAGGCTGTCGCCCTTTTTAACAGTATAAGCTGATGCTGATTTCCTTGCCGATCTGGATTTGCTGCTCACCACTGGTGTTGCAGGTTCTACATAATCATCAGGCCTTTCATCGTATTGTGTAAGGTCATTTCTTTTAATAATCCCTATAATTTGCGATGCCCAGGTCCGGCTGCGTGCATAGCCTCCGCGTTGTATCCCTCTGGCCCAGTTTCTGTAATCAAACTGATCATATTTCACAAAAAGGGCTTCAAAAGAGGAGCGGCTTTTTAAGAATTCCAAAAAACTATCATACGATTCGCGAACAGATGGGTAGTCTCTGTATGATGAGCGGATTTCTGTATTGCTGTTGGCGCCTTTAATACCAAAGTGATTGTTAAGATACCTGGCAATTTTACTGGTGCCCGAGGCCGATTCATGAATTGCAACAGCAAGAATAACGCTGGCAGGCACTTTATGTTCCCTCATTAGCGTTTGCGCATATTCTACATTCTCCGCAATATATTCTGCTGTGGTTTGGGCCTTTGCAATAAAATTTATAGCGATTACACTAACCCAAACTAACAGTATTGATTTAATCATACCTTATTTTTTTCTGATGATAAACAACCCGTCTCTAACAGGTAGAATGAGTTTCTCTACACGGTCATCTGCCGCAATTTTGTCATTAAATGTAGTGATATTTTTAGTGTCTTTGTCCTGGTTGGTGTTCAGTACTTTTCCACTCCATAGCACATTATCAACTATAATGAGTCCACCAGGCCTGATTTTGTTGAAAACAAGATCATAATAAGTGCCATTGTTTTTCTTGTCCGCATCAATAAACACAAGATCAAAGGTTTCGTCTAATGAGTTTACAGTTTGGGTTGCATCGCCAAGTATGTATTTTATTTTGCTGTTGAACTCAGATTCAGCAAAGTTGCTGCGCACCATATCTTCCAGTTCTTCATTTATGTCCAGGGTATAAATGATCCCGTTATCTACTAACCCTTCGGCAAGGCACAAAGTTGCATAGCCCGTAAAAGTGCCAATTTCCAAAGCACGCACTGGGCTTATCATTTTGCTTAGAAAGCTAAGTACCCTGCCCTGATAATGGCCCGAAAGCATCCTGGGCATCAGTACTTTTAAGTTGGTTTCTCTATCTATTTTTTGCAGCAATTTGCTTTCTGGTTCGCAGTAATTAAGCAAAAGCTGTTGCATGTCATCGCTGATAAGGCTCATATAATTTTTAATAAATGCAATCTATAAACGGCGCTGTTCCATAAAATATTGCAAAATAATAGTTGCAGAAATGGTGTCTACCCGTTCCTTATTTTGCCTGTCTGTTTTTTTTAATCCGCTTTGCATAATTGTTTGATGGGCTAACTTCGAAGTAAACCGTTCATCAATCCAATGTTGCGGAATATCAGGAAAAGTTCTTTTTAAAGTTCTGGCAAAACCTTTAACATGCTGTGCAGAATCTGAAGGAGAGCCATCCATTTGTTTTGGATCACCAAAAACAAAGGCTTCAACTTGTTCAGTTAAAAGGTACTTCTTTAAATATTCTATGGCGTCTTTAGGATGTATTGTGTCAAGCCCGGTAGCAATAATTTGCAGGGGTCGGTAACGGCTAAACCGATACGTTTGGTTCCATAATCAAAGGCTAAAATCCTGGGCATAGCGGCAAATATAATAAAATCTGGCAGGTACCTGGTGTTCGGCTGAATCAAGGCTGAGAGTAGACTGCGAGCAGATTGCTTCGGAAAACAGGTACCTTTACCCGAAGAGGTGTGCAAGCAGTGTGCTTCCAGTGTGCTCGAAGGTATATGCTTGTCAGGTATTGTGTCAACTTTAATGGCGGTTATAGGCAAGTCTTAAAATTTTGCTATTTTGCACCAAATGCAGTTTAAGAATATCATAGGTCAGGAAAGCATAAAACAGCAATTGATACAAACAGTTGCTGAGAATAGGATAAGTCATGCGCAGTTGTTTCTTTCATCAGAAGGAAGCGGAGCCTTACCTATGGCAATTGCCTATGCCCAATACATTAACTGCCTTGATAAACAGGCTGATGATAGCTGCGGAGAATGCTCTTCGTGCAGAAAGTACGAAAGATATATTCATCCTGATTTGCATTTTTCTTATCCGTTTTTTGCCTCAAAAGATGTAAGAATAGCGGTAGATGTTTTAGACGAATGGCGAAGTATGATGCTTGCCGATCCTTATTTTGATATGGATATCTGGCGTTCTAAATTGAGCGCTGAGAATAAACAGGCAAATATTAACATCGCAGAGTGTCATGATATCATCAAAAAATTAAGTTATAAAGCTTTTGAAGCACAGACAAAGGTTTTGATTATGTGGTTGCCCGAATATCTGGATAAAGAAGGCAATTCATTGTTAAAGATTATTGAAGAACCACCTCAAAATACCCTGTTTATTTTAGTGGCAAACAATCAGGAGCAAATTCTTTCAACCCTTTTGTCGCGTACGCAGATTGTTAAAATACCGAAACTGCCTCATGCCACTGTTGAAAGCTATTTGATGGATGAATATGGCCTGTCGGAAAATCAGGCTACCGAATACAGTTTTCTTGCAGATGGAAATTTAATTGAGGCCAAGCAGTTGGTGGCCAATACACAAAATGAAAATGCCGACAAGTTTGCCGAATGGTTAAGAATGGGTTATGGCAACCGGGTTTTGGATTTAACCAATTTTGTAGATCAGATTGCCGGATGGGGAAGGGAAAACCAAAAGAACTTTTTAAAATACGGGATTAGTTTTTTAAGAGAATGCAGCCTGCTGTTAAGCGGAGCTGAGGACCTGGTTAAACTGCCGGTTTCGGCTATGGAAACAGCAAAAAAGCTATCAACCCACGTGCTTAATCTTAACATGGCCGATGCTATTATTTCGGAACTGGAAAAGGCACATTATCACATCGAGAGAAATGCGAATCCCAAAATTCTGTTTTTAGATGTATCTTTACAGCTAGTTAAAATAATAAAGTTTAAAACGCTCCCGAAAGGGACTCAATATATATATAGTTAATTATGGGATGTGGAAGTTGTTCTACAGGTGGCGGATGTGCCCCCTCGGGTTGCAAAAGTAATGGCTCTTGCCTTACTGGAGGATGCGGAAAAATGGAAGTTTACGACTGGCTGTCTAATCTTGATATGCCATCAAATTATATACCTTTTCAAGTAATAGAAGTTAAATTTAAAGGGGCAAGGAAAGAATTTTTCCTTAACAGCGAGAATATTTACCTGGAAATAGGAGAGCTAATAGCTGTTGAGGGGCCTACAGGTGGTTACGATATCGGTCATGTTTCTTTAACCGGAGAACTGGTGCGTATGCAAATGAAACGCCGTAAAACTACTGTTGATCAGGTAACCAGAAAAGTTTACAGAAAGGCCACAGAGGCTGATGTTGAAAAATGGAAAATAGCTAAGGCTCTGGAATGGGAAACGATGCATAAAGCACGTACACTTGCTCTAGACCTGCGCTTGTCAATGAAAATTAGCGATGTTGATTATCAGGGAGATAAAACCAAAGCAACATTTTTTTATACTGCCGAAGGACGGGTTGACTTTAGGGAGCTGATTAAAAAGATGGCCGAAACGTTTAGAATCCGGATAGAAATGCGCCAGATTGGAATGCGTCAGGAAGCCGGTAGGTTAGGTGGGATTGGTTCTTGCGGTCGCGAACTTTGCTGTTCTACTTGGCTAACAAATTTTAAAACAGTATCTACTGCTGCGGCCAGGTATCAGAACCTTTCTTTAAATACTTTAAAGCTGGCCGGGCAATGTGGCAAGTTAAAATGCTGTTTAAATTATGAGCTTGATACATATTTAGATGCCTTAAAGGACATTCCTGATCGTATTGAAAGCCTGCAAACTGAAATAGGTGTTGCCCGTCACCAAAAAACAGACATCTTTAAAAAGGTAATGTGGTTCAGCTACCCTAATACAGAGGACTGGATTCCGCTAAAAGTTGATCGTGTTAAGGAGATTATGGCAATGAACAAGCGAGGACAAAAGCCTGTTAATCTTAAAGAAGAGGCTATTGAACTTGCTCCGGTTGCTTTTATAGAGAAGATTCCTGATTATGAAAATGTTGTTGGACAGGATAGTTTAACCCGACTGGATGATAAACCCAGAAACAAAAACAACAAGAATAACCGGAATAAAAATGCCAAGCAGGCACAAGGCCCTAAACAAGGGGCCCCAGTTGCTAAACAAGAGAAAGGCCCTAAACCACCGCAGGCACAGAAACAACAGCAAAACCAGAAACAAGGTCAGAATCCTAAACAAGGGCAACAACCAAAAGGCAATAATAAGCCTGTGGCTCAACCTGCGGAAGGTGCTGTTGCTGAACAGACAGGAGCGCCTGCCGGTCAGCAATCTGCAAACAGGAATAGAAACAGGAACAACAACCGAAGAAAAAAACAAAAGGAAAAGCCTAAAAATGATCAAGCTTAAAGTTTTACTGCTGTCTTCAGTTTTGATGGTACTCTTTTTAAGTGGTTGTGACACCAATACGCTTATAGATAGTAATATGTCTATGCCTGCACGTAATTGGAGCTACCCCAATAAGGTTAAAACATTAGTTGAAATTACAGATAGCAGTAAACCCTATAACGTATATTTTAAATTGCGCCATACAGCCGATTACAGGTACTCCAATATCTTTGTTTTATTTCATATAACCGGAGGTGGACAAAAAAAGCACACCAGAAGGTATGAATATAGGCTGGCACAACCAGATGGGCAATGGAATGGTTCAGGCTCAGGGAACCTGTTTACCTATAATTTGCCTTTGCTTACAAACTACAGATTCCCGGCAAAGGGAAAATATCTATTAGAAGTTGAGCAAAATATGCGCGACAACCCGCTTGCCGAAATTAGTGACGCGGGTATAAAGGTAGAATTAAAGCAGGGGCAGTAATTGCTCCAACGCCATTCCTCTTGATCCTTTTAGCAATATCAGATTATTCTTTACAGGATTAGCTTTTAGAAACTCCTGAGCCTCGGCGGGGGTGCTAAAGTAATTTCCTTTGTATTTATCTTTTAATGCGTAAAAGTATTTTCCAATAAAAACAAGCGTTTCAACACTAAGCTGTTCAGCTTGTTTGGCAATTAGATCATGTTGCTCCGCTGATTCTGGGCCTAGTTCAAACATATCTCCAATAATTACAGTTTTTTTGTCGGCAGTTAAAAGAGAAATGTTATTCAATGCGGCAGCCATGCTGCTTGGGTTAGCATTATAAAAATCACATATCACGGTGTTATGCGCTGTTTTTGTGATTTGAGAGCGGTTGTTGTTAGGGAAATATCCGGAAAGACCTTTGTTTATTGCCGAGGGGTTAACTTCAAAAAAAGCACCTATACATACAGCGGCCAATATGTTTTCGAAATTGTAAGAACCGGTTAAATTTACAGAGGTTTGGTAGGTTCCGGTTTTATTTGACCATGAAATTTCAATTAAAGGATCTGTTTTTATTAGTTTTCCCGATATGGCATCTGTTGCTTCCGTACCATAATATATAACCTTATCAAGATGGGCCGAGGCACTCATTTCTAATAAATAAGGATTGTTCCTGTTTATAAATGCAAAGCCATGGCTATTTTTAAGATGAGCATAGAGTTCTGCTTTCCCCTTTTTTACTCCTTCAAATCCACCAAATCCATCTAGGTGAGCCATGCCTACGTTGGTAATTAGCCCATGAGTTGGCTGGGCAATGGTACACAAAAACTCTATTTCTTTTTGGTGATTGGCTCCCATTTCAATTACAGCAATTTCTGTATCCTTTGTTAAGGATAGAATAGACAAGGGTACACCTATGTGATTGTTTAAATTGCCTTTGGTAGCAAAGGTTTTATATTTTTCGGACAGAACAGCGTTTATAAGTTCTTTAGTTGTTGTTTTACCATTGCTTCCGGTTAAACCTACAACGGGAATGTTTAATTGTGAACGGTGATGCCTGGCCAGATCCTGTAGAGTGCTTAATACATCAGGCACTAAAATGCACTGTTTACTTGTTTTGTAGGCCAGATTATCTATAATGGCATAAGCGGCACCGTTGGTGAGGGCTTTCTCGGCAAAGGTATTGGCATCAAAATTATCACCCTTTAGGGCAAAAAACAAGCAGCCGGGCGTTATGTTCCGTGTATCGGTACAGATAACGGGATGCTTAAGGTAGTGCTGATAAAGGGTTTCGATGGCGGCCATAGATAAAAAGAATAATTAATATGGTAAAATTACACTATGAAAGAGAAACAAAAAATATTCTTTAGTATTTTGGAGTCTTAATTCATCAATATGAAATACTTTTTCCTTCCTTTTTTGTTTTTACTAGCGGGTTTGAGTGTTACAGATGCCCAAACAAAGTCGCCTGATGAATTTTTAGGATATGCCCTTGGAAGTAAATTTACTTCGCATAATAAGGTTATAGACTATTTTAAATACTTAAGCAGTAAAGAAAAGAACATAAAGCTTGTAAGCTACGGCAAAACCTACGAAGGAAGAGAGTTGTTGGTAGCGATAATATCCTCGAAAGAGAACATGGAGGGTTTAGAGCAGATAAGAAAGTATAATGTAAGTTTAAGTAAAGCCGAATCGGCAACAGCGCCGGCAGGCAAGCAGCCGGCTATATTATGGTTAAGCTATAATGTGCATGGAAATGAGGCCAGCTCAACTGAAACAGCAATGAAAACAATATTTGCCCTGGCCGAAGCTAAAACAAGCGACATTGAGAATTGGTTAAAGAATACGGTTGTAGTGATAGATCCATGCCTTAATCCGGATGGGAGAGAAAGGTATGTAAGTTATTTTAACTCGGTTAGTGGCCATAAACCAAACCCTAATCCGATGGCCAGAGAACACTCAGAGTCATGGCCGGGAGGCAGGTCTAACCACTATTATTTTGATTTAAACAGAGACTGGGCCTGGCAAACGCAGATTGAAACACAGCAAAGGCTAAAACTTTATCATGAGTGGATGCCAGAGGTACATGTTGATTTTCATGAACAAAGTTATAACGAACCCTATTACTTTGCTCCCGCGGCTGAACCAATTCATCAGGATATTACCCCATGGCAGCGGGAATTTCAGGTTATTGTGGGTAAAAATAACGCTAAATACTTTGATGAAAATGGGTGGCAATATTTCACTAAAGAGCGGTTCGATTTGCTTTATCCGTCGTACGGAGATACTTATCCCTTATATAATGGCGCCGTAGGGATGACATATGAACAAGGTGGAATTGGGGCCGGCTTATCGGTGATAACCATAAATGGAGATACGCTTACGCTTAAAGATAGAATTAGCCATCACTATACCACTGGTATGGCTACTATTGAGGCGGTTTCAAAAAATGTAGATAAGCTGGTAAATCAATTCAGGTTATATTTTCAAAAGGCTGTTACTAACCCTCCGGGTATTTATAAAACTTATGTAGTAAAGGCACAGAATCTGAGTAAAGTTAAAAAACTGGCCGAACTTCTTAAAAAGAACGGTATTGAATATAGTTTTGGACTGGACAGGAATTTACGGGGGTATAATTATGAAACAAAGAAGGTTGAGGGCTTTAAGGTTGATAGAAATGACCTTATTGTAAATCTGCAGCAGCCAAAAGCTGTTTTGGCTAATGTATTGTTTGAGCCACAAACAGCAGTGAGTGATTCTAATACTTATGACATTACAGCCTGGGCGTTACCTTATGTTTATGGATTAAAATCGTATGCAAGTAAGGAATCTGTAAAAGGACTTTATGCTGTGTTGGATGATACGAAAGAACAGCCGCCGATAGCTGAAAAACCTTATGCCTGGATTTTTAAATGGAATTCGATAGAAGATGCGCAGGTTCTTATTGCACTTCAGCGGGCTAATATAAAGGTGCGATCGGCAGAGCAAGAGTTTACTATCGGCACAAAAGTGTTTCCTCCGGGGACTTTGCTGGTCTACAGGACTGAGAATGAACGACAGGTAAGAGGGCTTTCTGCAAAGATTGCACGGATACAACAGGATTTAAATGCAGTAGTTTATACTTCTGTAAGCGGTTCTGTAGATAAGGGTAAAGATTTTGGATCGAACGTTTATCCTATTTTAAGCGTGCCTAAAATAGCTATTGTATCAGGTACAGGTATTTCAAGCCAGGGTGTTGGCGAGGCCTGGCATTTTTTTGAGCAGGAGCTAAACTACCCCATTACAATGATTACCGCTCATAATATTGATGATTTGGATATCAATAAAATTAATACACTGATTATGCCTGATGGTAGCTATGGAGATGATATTAATGAAAAGTTGGAGAGTTGGATTGAGATTGGAGGAAAAATAATTCTGTTTGAAGATGCAATTTCAAGCACTTTGGGAAAAAGGCCATTTAATATTCGGTTGAGAGAGAGTTTAAAAAATGAAACAAAGGTTAATGGTGCAAAAAAGTATGGAGAACGCAATCTTGATGATTTATCTGAAACCATTCCAGGAGCTATTTTTAAAGTTAGTCTTGATCATAGTCACCCCATATCAGCAGGTTTAGGGGATTACTATTATGCCTTAAAAACAGACGATAAGATTTATGATCTTTTGAGTAGAGATTGGAATATAGGTGTTTTAAAACCAAATAGTTATATGGCTGGTGTTGTGGGTAAAGGGGTATTAAGAAAGCTTGACAACGGTATGTTGTTTGGTGTTCAATCTGTATCGAAAGGGACTGTTATTTATCTCGGTAGTGACCTGCTTTTCAGGTCTTTTTGGGAGAATGGAAAACAGATGTTTACGAATGCTGTTTTTTTGGTTAATTGATTTTTTTGGCACAAAGATTAAAGCTGGCGATAATGGTGTTATAGTATAGTTAATTATTATGTAGAATTCTGTTAAAAAAAGTTAAATATTTTGGATAATATTATTTGACATAGCTTTTTTTATGATTTTGGCTTTTTTTTGATGTATTTTCGGAATAATGTTTTGTCAAAGCCAGTATTTCCAATGATAATTGCGGCAATAAAGTGTCATGAAAAAGTCATTTAATTTAGCTGAGCAATAAATTATCTATGCTCGCATATCAAATCTGTATATTTGGATATTATTAACTAACCTAAATTTATTTTTCATGAAAAAACTTCTACAAAGTTTGTTCATATTTTTGTTCATCGCGGGATCCGCGATGGGACAAGATCGAACAATTACTGGGACAGTTACTGGAAAGGATGATGGCCAGCCACTTCCGGGAGTAACAGTTGTAATTAAGGGTACAAGAGTTGGTACTCAAACAGGTTCCAATGGTAAATACTCGTTATCAGTGCCTTCAGGGCCAGCCACATTAGAATTCTCTTATTTGGGCTATGCCAGTCAATCAATTACCGTAACAACTACAAATGTTATCAATGTTAGCCTTGCTTCAGATTTGAGAGATTTGGCAGAGGTCGTTGTTACAGCAAACTCAATTAAAAGAGATAGAAGATCTCTTGGTTATGCTGCACCTACCATTTCATCTGATGTGTTGGTACAAGGTGGTAGCCCAAGTCCACTAACCGCATTAGTAGGTCGTGTAGCGGGTATGAACATTAGTTCTAGTTCAAATACACCAGGTAGTTCAACCCGTATCGTTTTCCGTGGGGGTTCATCTATTGCTGGTAATAACCAGGCGTTAATCGTAATTGATGGGGTTCCTGTTGATAACTCAAGTGTTACCGGTGGTGCTGATAGTCGCTCGAGTGTTGACTTTGGTAACAGAGCCAATGATATCGATCCTGATGATATTGAAAGCATAACACCACTTTTAGGTCCGGCTGCGGCAGCACTTTACGGTTCAAGAGCTTCAAACGGTGCGGTGCAAATCACTACTAAATCAGGTAAAAAAGGAAAAACTCAGGTTACTTTTAATACATCAAATATTTTCTCATCAGTACTTAAATTGCCAGATTTTCAAAATGAATATGGACAAGGATACTATACTGAGCTTGATGACAATGGTAATCCTACCGAGTACTTTAATGATACTCAAGAAAACTGGAGCTGGGGAGCGCCTTTTACTGGCGAAATGCAAGAATGGGGTCAGTCGATAGATGGTGTTAGACAATCGAAACCTTACTCGGCTGCAACAAACAACGTTAAAAACTTCTTCAAAACAGGTTTTGCTACAGATAATAACCTGAATTTTTCAGGTGGTACTGATAAATCAACTTTCTATTTGGCTTTAAACACTTTGAATTCAAATGGTATATTTCCTGGAAAACAAGATGTTTATAACAAATATGGAGTAAGGTTTAACGGTAAAACTGACTTTAGTGATAAGTTCAGTGCCGGAGTATCTTTCAACTACAATAAAATAGACGCCAGACAAATTGCAGGTGGACAAAATGATAACTCAGTTTTTGACAACGTATTGCAAACACCAAGAGATATTCATGTTGATCAATTAGGTGATCTAACCAATAAATACAATGGCTTTGGTTATACAGATGCTAATGGTGTTGTTCACAATGATAAATATGGTTATTATGGTTCTTATACTTTAAACCCATATTATATAATCGAAAACTTTGTTAACGATGATGTAATTAATAGAGTTACAGGTAACGTTAACCTTGAGTACAAACCTGTTTCTTGGTTAAATATTCAAGAGCGTATTGGTACAGATACTTATGCTGAACGCAGAAGACAGTTAACACCTAAGTTTTCATTCTCACCAATTGATAAAAATACTAACCAGGGTAACCACATTAGTAATGGTGGATATCAAATCGATCAGTTCAACGTAACAGAGCTTGTTCATGATTTGATGGTTACTGCAACTCATAGCTTTAATGAAGACTTTAAAGGATCATTAATGGTGGGTAATAACATTCGTCAGAGAAATACATCAACGAACAGAACTGCTACTAACGCAAGTGCGGGTTTAGTTGTACCAGATTGGTATAACCTTCAAAACAGTAACGGACCATTGAATGTTATTACTGATAATATTTCTAAAAGAAGACTTGTTGGTTTATATGCCGATTTGAACCTGTCTTACAAAAACATGTTATTCCTAGAAGGTACAGCTCGTAACGACTGGTCATCCACTTTACCCGTAAAAAATAACTCATTCTTTTATCCAAGTGTAAGTGGTTCATTTGTATTCAGTGAGTTAATTGCACCTAACAAGATCCTTAGCTACGGTAAATTACGTGCCAGTGTTGCAAAAGTTGGTAACGATACTGACCCTTATCAGTTGTTAAATACTTTCGCAAGAGGTACAATTAATGGTAACTTTGGTAGCACCATTTTCCCTTTTGGTAACGTTGCAGCACTTCAGGCAGGAACAACCCTTGGTAATGCTAATCTTAAACCAGAGATAACAACAGCGTATGAAGTTGGTACTGAATTATCATTCCTTGACAACAGATTGGGTGTTGACTTTACTTACTACCAAAACAAGTCTAAAAATCAAATTTTAGCTATTCCAATTCCTAACTCATCAGGTTACGGATTTAGCGTAATCAATGCTGGTGAAGTTCAAAACAAAGGTATTGAGTTAAGCTTAAAAGGTACGCCTATCAGAACGCAGGATGTGAATGTTGAGCTTTTTGGTACTTTCTATAAAAACACCAATAAAGTTGTTGACCTTGCTCCAGGAGTTGACCAGATCGTACTTGGTGGTGTTGGAGGTATGTCAATTGTTGCTGCTAAAGGAAGACCTTATGGTGAGTTCTATGCTGTAACTAACCAAACTGATGCTCAGGGACGTACTATTGTTGATGCAGAAAGTGGCTTGCCATTGGCAACTACCAGCGCTCAATATTTAGGAAGCTACAACCCTAAGTATCAAGCTTCATTTGGTACAAGCATTACTATTAAACAACACTTAAATGTGAATGTATTGTTTGATGTGAAACATGGTAACAAATTATATTCAAGAACTAAAGACATTCTTGCCTTTGTGGGTGTATCAGCAGAAACTGGTGGTCAAAGATCGGGCTTGCCGTTCCCTAACTCTGTTTATTTAGATGACAATGGTAATAGCGTTGTTAATACTAACGTTTTCTATAATAAACAAGATTACTATCCGGATCTTAATCCTGGTATGAATGTTATTGACGGATCGTTTGTTAAAATGCGTAGTGCTGGAATATCTTATTCATTTAACAAAGCGCAATTAAAAACTCTTCCATTCAGTACATTGTCGGTAGGTTTGTTTGGTAATAACTTATTTGTGTGGACAGCAAAAGAAAACAAATATGTAGATCCAGAGGTAAACTCAGGAGGAGCTACTAACGAACAAGGATTTGATTTTACAGCACAGCCATCTGTTCGTAACTACGGGTTTAATGTGAAAGTTACATTTTAATTATAAAAATCATGAACCAAAAATATATATTCAAAACTAAGCAGATACTGCTTACGGTTATTATCGCCGCCGCAGGATTATCTGGATGTAAGAAGTTTTTAGATGTAAATGAAAACCCTAACAATCCTGACTCCGCAGCACCTAATTTACTTTTACCAGCATCACAAGCGGCAATTGGCCAGGTGGTTGGTAATGCCTTCCAGGTATATGGAAATATCTGGGGACAATATTGGACACAAAATCCAACATCATCTCAATACAGAACGATTGATCAATACAATCCCGCAGCTACGGCTTTTGACAGACCATGGCTTGTGTTATATCGTAATGCGCTGATTAATGCTGATTTGATTATAAAAAGTAATGCTCCAAATCTTGAGTATACTAAAGGTATAGCTTATTTAATGAAGGCTTATGCATTCCAGGTAACTACTGATGCTTTTGGTGATGTTCCTGTTAAGGAAGCGTTACAAGGAAATGCTTTTCCTGCGCCTAAATATGATGCGCAATCAGTTGTTTACGATAGTATTTTTAATTATATCGATAGGGGGATGGCTTTGGTAAGCGGATCTAGTCCTCTATCGCCAGGTGCACAGGATATCTTATTTCAAGGTAATATGGACAATTGGAAAGCGTTTGCAAATACACTTAAATTGAAAGCTTATCTAAGATTGGCATATGTTGATGCTGGCAAGGCGGAAGCAGGAATAAAAGCCCTATATGCTACAAAGCCAACTTTCCTTACGATTGATGCTTCAATTAAATATTTAAGCACAGGAGGAAATGAGAATCCATTGCATAATGAAATGATTGCTTTGAGCAGAACTCAAAACATTGTAGCGAGCTCTACCGCTGTTGGCGCATTTGATGCAAATAATGACCCAAGGGTTGCAAAATTCTATGATTTGCTTCCAACCAGTGTTGAAAACAAAACAGAGCGATCAATTCTTCAGGGAACTTATAATGGTAACACAGGTAAAACAGTTTCTCCTCCATCTCCGCTAGTTGGAGGTAGAGCTAATAACTCTGCTTCAGCTACAGCGCCTGTTAAATTTATCTCAGCTGCTGAAAGTTATTTCTTACAAGCTGAAGCAGTAGCAAGAGGATGGACAAATGGAACCGGAGCAGTAGCAACACTTTATGCTCAAGGTATACAGGCAAGTTTCACAGCGACTGGAGCTGGTGATGCTACAACTTATATTGCTACAGCACCTGCTGGTGCAGCAGCTTTAGTTGGTAACACAGAAGCCCAAATTAAAGCTATTATTACACAGAAATATTTTGCTATGTGTGGTTTTCAAGGCTTTGAGGCTTGGACAGAATGGCGTAGAACAGGATATCCAACTTTCTTTGTTCAATCTGCTGCATCTACTATTGGCGCGGGCAGAATGCCACTTCGTATGGCATACCCTAGTACAGAAGCTACATCTAATGCAAGTTTCCCAGGTTCAGTACCTGTTTACACACCAGTTTGGTGGGATAAAAAACATCAATAAAATTTAGCTAATATTAGCGTTTATGAAATGGGTCAGATAATATACTATCTGGCCCATTTTTATTAGAGCTTTATTATGTTGTTTAATGGTATTGTAATTTGTTTGTTGTGGTTTTCAAAGCAGATGTATTTGTGTAGGATATTCTGTAAATTACATAACACATAAATTTAACCATCATGAAAAACGTATTTATTCTTGGCAGTATAATCTGCCTGCTATCCGCATGTTCAAAATATCAGATTCATACCCTAAGTAGTTTAAAAACCCCAAAGGATGAGCAGACCGGTGATTTTATTGTTAAAAATGACACACTTGAAATAGTTTATAAATTTAAGGGAGAAAATGGACCTTTGGAGGTTGAGATTAAAAATAAGCTTGATGAACCCTTGTACGTTAATTGGAAAAAATCAGCTTTAATTCTTGGAGACCGGGCAATTAGTTATTCTGGGAATAAAATAGCTTTGGACGGAAAATATAGTGGAAGTAGTGACGGGCTGTTTTCTCGTGACTATCAAATTCAATCGGGAAGAATAACCGGGACAGCTACGGTTCCTGAAGATATCGCTTTTATACCGCCACATGCTAAAATTGATAAAAAGCTTTTAAATGTGACTGCAGGATTTATATCGTTGGCTAAAGATTCTTTAAAAAAGTTACGCGTTTATCAACTCGAAGGAGAAGCATCTTATAATGTAAAGATAGCTAGATTCTCCAGAGAGAATTCTCCGCTAATTTTCAAAAGCTATATTACCTTATATTTAGAAAAAGATAAAAACTTGCAGGTCCTTCCTTATGATCAGGAATTCTATGTTTCGCAATCAATACAAACCGGAAGAAAGCCTAAAACTACCGAGTTTTATAAAGCAAATCGTTCAGATATATTCTATAATTTTAAACCTACAGGTTATGCAAAAACGATGGCTGTTGCTGGAGGAATTGTTCTTTTGGGGGCCATGAGTGCAACAACAACTGAGACTACAGATACAAACAATAAATAGATTATTTCAATTCTGCTACACGTCCCTGGCTATTGAATAGTCAGGGGTTTTTATTTGATATGAGTTAAAAATCAGGCATTTAGGTGTTGGTTAATTTAATTAATCATTTGATCTAAGGAATGGATTTATTATCTTAAATGATATTTAATCATCCTTAAATTGTAAAAAATGAAAAAACGCTATCTAGGCCTATTCTTGGCCTTTTTTGCTATGGGTATTCATTCATTCATGCAAAAAACAAACAGAAAAAATGGATAATGATTCTGTCACTCAATCGAACGCAAATGTTCGCGCTCAGTTGACCTCATCTATGTATTATTGGTATAATGGAAGTAAAATACCGTTAGTAATCGACTCAACCATAGGAATAGTCTTAACTGAGGATTATGAAAATGTGAGATCCTCTCTTAAATCGGTCAGCCAAAGTACAAAGTTAAGATCTGATTATTATTTATTTGAGAGTAAGGCTAGACTGGATCTTTCGAAGGTAATAGGAAAAGTTAAAAACCTGCAGTATGGGTATAAAACATTATCAAATCAACAGTTAACTCCTACGGGTGAAATAGTGGTTCAGCCAAAACAAGGAGTTGAGTTTGGTGCTATTTTAGCTAAATCGAACGCTAAATTAAGCATCAAAAATAGAAACAAGTATGGAACATATGTTTTAAAAGTTGAGAGTAATGCTTCAATTCTTGATGTTGCAAATGAAATATACAAAAGCGGTCTTGTAGAGTCGTCACATCCAAATTTTATAGCAAGAATTGTCAAGTTTTCAAATGATCCGTTATTTAGCTCTTAGTATTATCTTAGTAATACTGGCCAAACTGGGGGTACATCAGGAATTGATATAAGTATCTCAAACTGGTCCGTTTCAGATGGGTTTTATTGTGGGATTAAAGTGGCAGTGATTGATGATGGTGTTGAAACACACGAGGAGCTAGCTGGGAGAGTATTGCCAGGATACACACCAAATATGCCTAGTGGCTTAGGTAGTCCAGGAAGTGGGGGCGCTCATGGGGAAGCATGTGCCGGAATAGTTGCAGCCGCGAAGGACAATAATTTAGGGATATCTGGCGTAGCCCCTAAAGCCTTAGTTATTCCTATCAATATTTTTCAAGGTCTCTTAACCACTGCTGATATTGCAGGGGCTATAGATTGGGCTTGGGACGAGGGTGCGGCAGATGTTTTAAGTAATTCCTGGGGTTATAACTCGACTTCCGGAACAGATGATATTGTTAATGCAATAACAAGAGCTAGAACATTAGGCCGTGGCGGAAAAGGAGCGACCGTGGTGTTTGCCTCAGGAAATGCAGGAGGATCCGTGACATTTCCTGCAAATGTAAACGGAGTTGTTGCAGTGGGAGCTATTAATAAGTTTGGTGCGATTTGGGGATATTCGAACCGTGGGCCAGAACTCGATTTGGTGGCTCCTTCAGGGGATTTAGGGGGTGCTGGGGACATTGTGACTATAGATAGAACTGGAGCTTTTGGATATGTTTCTGGAAACTATTACAATAATTTTGGAGGCACTTCAGCCGCTTGCCCACAGGTTGCAGGTGCTGCTGCACTAATCCTTTCGCTTAATCCTAATTTTACTGAGTCTCAAATTGTATCATATCTGCGTTCAACAGCTACTGATATGGGTGTGGCTGGATTTGATAATACATTTGGATATGGAAGATTAAAAGTGTCTGCGGCTATGACAACAGCAAAAAATGATATATATTCGATAGTTCCTCAATGGGAGTATTTTGGCAGATTATGTGTGAATATTCCGGAATCTATACAATATTATAGCATAAATGTTCCCCCGGGAGCAACCATTTCATGGAGTGGTTTTAGGGTTAATATTGTAGGTTCAACTACATCATCAACTGTTGCAATTAATGGTAACCCAGCATATACTCAAGGCATAGGTAGAATTACTGCTACTATTACAATGCCAGGTTGTGGGTCAATCACTTCTTCGTTAACAATGAATTTAAAAAACGATTGTATATAACATAATAATAAAACTCAGGCTTTAATTTCAAAGCCTGAGTTTTATTGAAACTTTTTAGTAATGATTGTAGCATAGAATGATCAAGGCGCTATATTAAACTACTAAAGTCGTAGGGCTACGCTCTGGGATTAATAAGGATATTCTTTTCCTATTATTACCGCCCGGTTATCATCTATATGCCCTACAGGGAAATTAAACCATACGGGATAGTCATATTCCTTCACTATTTCCCAGATCACTTCTTCAGGCGTTTGCCCAAAGGGAATTTTTTCATCGGGTAATTCATTAAAAGCACCAACAATCAATCCTTTTAGTTTAGCCAGTTTTCCTGCCCGTTTCAACATACGCATCATGCGGTCTATTGCAGCCGGACGTTCCCCAATATCTTCGATAAATAAAATCTTATCATCATAATCTACTTCAGAGGCAGAACCAATTGTCATAGCCAATAAAGTTAGGTTGCCGCCAACCAAAATCCCCTGCATATTTCCATCGCGGTTCAGCGGAGATGATTGATAATTATAAGTGATCTTTTCCCCAAACAAAGCAGCCTTCAAAGAAGCTAAAGATTCAGGTGTAGCATCATCAAAGGTATAAGGCATCGGCCCATGAATGCTTTGAATACCAAATTGAGCATAAACATGGCAAAGCAATACTGTGATGTCACTAAAACCTACAAGCCATTTCGGATGCTCAACAAATAGACTAAAGTCAAGAGCGTCAATTATCCGGATACAACCATATCCCCCTCGTCCGGCAATGATTGCTTTTACAGATGGATCATCTAAAAAGCCTTGCAGGTCCTCTGTGCGTAGGGTGTCATCACCGGCAAACTGATGATATTTAGCATTAACAGTCTTTCCCATAACAACTTCCAAACCCCACGATTCGAAGATCTGCAGTGCAGAGTCTATGCCTCTTGGTAGTTTACTTGCCGGACAAACTATTGCAATTTTGTCGCCTTTTTTTAAATATGCTGGCTGTTTAATCATTAATAAAACACTTATCTTTGACAAAATAATAAAAATAGTTTTGGATAACAGTAAAATAAAGAGATATACCGTTACGGCTGCGCTGCCCTATACAAACGGACCTGTACATATTGGGCATTTAGCCGGTGTTTACCTACCTGCTGATACCTATGTGAGGTATTTGCGCTCTAATAAAAGAGATGTAAAGTTTATTTGCGGATCTGACGAAAATGGGGTTCCCATTACGCTAAAGGCTAAAAAGGAAGGCACTACGCCTCAGGCTATAGTAGATAAATACCATAAAATTATTGGCGATTCATTTAAAGAACTGGGTGTTTCTTTCGATATTTATCACCGCACATCATCATTAACGCACCATCAAACTGCTTCAGATTTCTTTGAAACCCTTTATAATAAAGGTGTTTTTACTGAGGAAGTTACCGAACAGTATTATGATGAAAAAGCACAAACCTTTTTGGCCGACAGATACATTACCGGTACCTGCCCTAAGTGCGGAAATGAAAATGCTTATGGCGATCAGTGTGAAAATTGCGGAAGTACTTTAAATGCAACTGATCTTATCAACCCTAAATCTACCTTATCTGGAGAGAAACCCGTAAGGAAAGAAACAAAAAACTGGTTTTTGCCCCTTGATCAATATGAGGATCAATTGAGAACTTATATTGAAAGCCATAAAGAATGGAGGCCAAATGTATACGGACAATGCCAAAGCTGGTTAAACGCAGGCTTACAGCCCCGTGCGATGACCAGAGACTTGGATTGGGGTATTAAAGTTCCTATTAAAGGTGCCGAAGGTAAAGTTTTGTATGTGTGGTTTGATGCTCCTATTGGTTACATCTCGGCCACTAAAGAGTTATTTGAATACGCTCGTTTGGGTATTTGGAATCCTAAAGCCGAGGAATATTACATTAACCAAAATGAGGTAGAAAATGGCAACTGGGAGCAATACTGGAAAGATGATGAAACCAAGCTTGTTCACTTTATAGGTAAAGATAATATTGTATTTCACTGTATTATTTTTCCGGCCATGTTAATGGCTCACGGCGATTATACATTGGCTGATAATGTGCCTGCAAACGAGTTTCTGAATCTGGAAGGTCAAAAAATATCGACTTCTAAAAACTGGGCGGTTTGGCTTGATGAATACCTGATTGAGTTTAAAGACAAACAGGATGTTTTACGCTATGTTTTAACAGCTACAGCTCCCGAAACAAAGGATAACGACTTTACCTGGAAAGATTTTCAGGCAAGAAATAACAATGAACTGGTTGCCATTTTAGGTAATTTCATTAACAGAGTGGTAGTTTTAACGCATAAATATTTTGGAGGTAAGGTTCCAACATGCATGACCATCACACCAGAAGATCAGCAGGTGATTGATGACCTGGCTGCATACCCTGCAAAAATAAGTGCTTCGATAGAAAATTATCGTTTCAGAGAGGCTTTGGCAGAGGTAATGAATGTTGCTCGCTTAGGTAATAAATACCTGGCAGAAACAGGGCCCTGGAAGGTTATAAAAACAGATGAAGATCGTGTACGCACCATCCTAAACATCAGTTTGCAAATTGCTGCCACCCTAGAAATACTGATTGAACCTTTTTTACCTTTTACTGCCGATAAATTGCAGAAAATGCTTAATTACGGTGGCCATTTATGGGAGGATGCTGGTAAAATGGGCTTATTGAAACGCGGCCACGAGCTTAACGAGCCTGTGTTGTTGTTTGATAAGATCGAAGACGAAACGGTACAAGCTCAAATAGATAAACTTAAAAAAAGCAAAGCCGATAATGTTGCTGCAACAGCAACTGTAGAGCCTGCTAAAGAGAACATTCAATTTGAACAATTTACGGCAATTGATATCAGGGTAGCTACAATTATTGCAGCAGAAAAGGTTGAGAAGACCAAGAAGCTGTTAAAGCTAACGCTTGACACTGGTATTGATCAACGAACTGTTGTTTCGGGCATTGCCGAGTATTATAAGCCAGAAGAAATAATAGGACAGCAAGTTAGTTTGGTTGTAAACCTGGCTCCACGCGAAATTAAAGGAATTCTTTCTCAGGGAATGATCCTGATGTCTGAAGATTCGGATGGCAAGTTAGCTTTCGTATCACCAGTACAAAATCATAGCAACGGTAGTGTGATTCGATAATCGAATCACACTATTATTTTGTGGCATTATGCTATTGATTTATTATTATATTTGCGCCTGCTACTAAAATATATTTTATAGCATTTATTATTGGTCCCGTAGTTCAACGGATAGAATAGAAGTTTCCTAAACTTTAGATATGAGTTCGATTCTCGTCGGGACCACTTTGAGAGGTGAAATAATCCTCTAAACGGCTTTTCTAATACAGAGAGGCCGTTTTTGTTTATCGGGTTTTAATAGAATAGTAGGTATCCGACAACCAAACCGACAACGAAAAAACGGTTGTCGTGGTTGCAACACTTACCAAGATGGCAGAGATTAAACTCAATTTAAGAGAGCCCAATGCAGACAAAGAAACACCAATCAATGTAATTGTACGTTACAACAATCAGAGACTCGTCTATTCGAGCGGGAAGCGTGTACTGCCGAAATACTGGGATGTAGCTAATCAGAAAGCAAGAAAGATGAAGGACTTCCCATCCGCAGAGCTACTCAATTCAAATTTAAGGTTGATGACTCAGGCTATCCATGCAGAGATCGAAACATACCTTAGAGGCAGCGACCAACGGTATCCTGATCCTAAGCAATTAAAGCAACTACTGGACTTAAGGTTTGATAGGACAGTGAAGGAGTCTAAGAAGACCTTCTTCGAGTTCATTGATTGGTTTAGTTATGAGTACGCACCAAAGAAGCAGATCGTAACCAACAACGAGACAAGTGTTACCAGCGTTAACACGATTAAAACTTATACTACTACTCTTAGATTGCTAAAGGTGTTTGCCAAGGAGATAGGAGATTTTGATTTCAAAGACATAGACATGAACTGGTACTTCAGGTTTACTGATTGGTGCAATAGTGAAAAAAGTTATAATCCAAGTACCATCGGTAAGCATATCAAAGTTATAAAATGTTGGCTTCGCAAAGCCGAAGAAGAGGGGTTACACGATGTTACCTTTTATAAGCACAGAGACTTTAGGAAGCCTGCCTACCTCTCTGAGACTGTTTACCTCAACAGAGAAGAGCTAAAGTTACTCTATGAACTAGACTTATCTAAAAGAGTAGAGTTAGACCGCATTCGAGATTTGTTTTTGGTCGGCGCATGGACAGGATTGCGATTTAGTGACTTCAATAGGTTAACTGAAGGACACATACAGGAGGGGTTTATAAAGATAAAGACAAGCAAGACTAGTTCCTTAGCAGTAATACCAATCAATAAAGTAGTCAGGTGTATACTTTCTAAGTATGACAATGGATTGCCATGTGGTTATGCCAATCAGTACATGAACAGGCAGATAAAGGTACTCTGTAAGATGGCGAAGATCAATTCTCGCGAAGAGAAGGTTCAATTCGTCAATGGGAGGAAGGAAGTCTCGAATGTTAAGAAGTGGCAACTGATCAGTACTCATACGGCTAGAAGGTCGTTTGCTACTAACTTGTACGGAGTTGTACCTAATAATACCATCATGGCGATTACAACTCACAAAACCGAGGCTGCATTCTTAAGATACCTGCGAAAAAGTAATCAGGAACATGCGGAGATATTAAAGCTGGCTATGGATAGAATGCAAGAATAGCAGTATTGAAAATATCGGGCTGATGAATATCTTTACAGCGGAGTAGCTTAGCTGCTCCGTTTAAACAGATAGCCATGTACGAAACAACTCTCAACCCTGACTTTAATAAACTAAAGACATTCTTCCCTAATATCACAGATGCTGATATCGCCGCAATACAGCAAGCAGGAGGCGTTCCTGTTAACTTAGAATACATGAGGGAAACACGTTATTTGAGTGTCTCTGAAGGGCTAAAAACCATCGTAGAGACGTATGGCATAGCTGACCATTATGAAGAATTGCTCTACCTTATCTTGAAGAAGAATGAACAAATCGCAGAACGTTACGAGGCGTACTGGAATAACTATAACGACGATCAGACCTCCAAGGAGGTTGCCAAGTTCTTACTCGCCTACAAGGAATCAAACCCAAGACAACACTTTCAGCTAGTTGCCAAGCCAGTAACAGGCAGTGTCGCAATAAAGGATACAGTGGTAGCAAAGTGGATGTGTGAGCAGATATACAAGGCTATAGAAGCTAGAGATTTTCCTTTAGGTGTGTTTGGAGAAAAGATATTATATGACCTCTTTGGTGATAGCTTTGCTACCGATGAACCAATATCCTTAGAGCGGTTAAAGGCTACTTCAGAGCTTAACCCAAAGAAGCCAACGCTAAGAGTTAAAAAACTCTATGTAGATTTCTGTTCTTACATCAAAGATTACCTTATAGAGCATACGAGGTTGACTCTCCCATCTGACGTATCACTTACCGATGCACAAGCCAACTTCTTCTTCGACGTACTGGAACTTTTAGAATACCTTGATAGAGACAAAATAGAATCTGAACCTAAGGATTACATTCATACAATGATCAGAAATCACACTAAGTAAATAGCTGATTGTTAAGGTTATAAAACTTATCTATACTTAGTAAATAGTATTGCCTCTACCCAACTGGGTTACAATGACATTTGTATCATCATCAGCAATGAAGCAGATGATTAAAAACAAAAGTTATGAAACCAGAGATTTACAGAAGCAACAAAACAACCAGCCAAACGTACTTAGAACTTGAGCCAAAAGGGATGAACCAATATGCCCCAAGAATAGGGTATTACAAAGTAATACGCAAATGTAGAGTGGCAATTTCAGGCCATCTTATAAAGGGGGTAGTCGCATACTGGAAACTAAATATCGATGATGAGTTCGATACTAGTTTCGAAACTAAAACACAGCTTGAGTCCTTCAATAGAAACCCATATCCAGGTTCTTCACTACTACTGTCTGAGGACTTAACAAATAAAACCATTCATGTTAGAAGTGCCGAAATAAAGAATGACGGCACCCGTCGGTTCATTGTCGATTGGGAAATCCTGTCAAGTAAAAAAGCTACTGTTGGTGACTTAAACAAGTTACTTCAATTGGGTGAACTTGATCTTATTGACAGCATGTTAAAGTCCACAGAGGGGCTAGATTTGGGTGATGAAGAAATTGATTATGAAGCTGATGACAGTCAGGATTATTAAGTAGACATAAGCATACCATTTGTTACTTTAAGAGGAAGCTCCCCTTGTGGTTGGCTTCCTTTTTTTTGCCCATAGCACTTGTTTGTAACAAGCTGAAATACAAGGCTATAAAACTTTATTAAAACCCTTCCTTACCATTGCCTCCCACGCATGGAGGCATCAGCACTTTTGCATCAACGGAGTCAAACCCCTCTGTAAAACAAGAGATGCAAACAAGTGTAACAAAGATCGAACTGAAGTTAACCGATAGTTTTGAAGTAGCTTTCCCTGATAAGCTAATACCTTCAAACTCATACTTAGACAAGAGTAAAACAGGACTGGGTATGACCTATTCAGAATTTCATGCTGAGCGCCACAGCATCATTGTCATACCGTACACAAGCATCATAGATTTAAAAGCGAAAGAGTACAAGTACAAACAGCCATTGAAGATTGTAGACGAAGTAAAGGCTAAAGCAATTGAAGAGTATTTAACCTCAGATGTGAAGTATAAGAAACTAATAACGACACCAGAGGGGTTTAAGAAGATTATCGATGCTGCTATCGCGCTTGATAAACTAGATTGGCTGTACGAACACTTCTTTTGCTTACTTGACGAAGCCCACTGCTACGCCGTAGAAGCATTCAGAAAGTTTATTCTTACCCCATTCAATTATTTTTGGAAGTTTGTTAATAAGGCTCTCGGTACAGCAACCTACTTCCCGTACAGCGATTCAAGGTTCAATAAGCTTACACATTACAAAATCACCTATGACAAACCCTTTGGTAAGATTACTATTGTTGACCATAAAGACCCCAAAGCAGTCCTTAATCACTTCCTTACCCACCCTGAGAAGTTCCCAGGCAATGTTCATATCTTCTATAACTCTGTTAAAGAGATAGAAAAGGTAATACGTGCAGCAGGTATAAAAGATGTCAATGTCTACTGTCGTGACGAGGAACGCAACCATAAGATACTTGGAGACAGTGCAATCCATTTCAAGTACGAACCATGTGCTGACGACTATAAGAAGTTTAATTTCTACAGTGCAAGATACTATGATGGTTGGGACCTATTTGACAATGATAAAGCGACTATAATACTTGTTACAGACATAAGCGTGAAACATAGCTTGGTAGGGATACCCTACAATGGCTTTCAATCCGTAGGGAGGCTTAGAAAGGTTTCACCTCATAAAATATACCATGTCACCAACAACTTTGGCAAGGAAGATAAGGATGTAAGATCATTTGATCACATAAGTAAGAACTGGCACTATCAGGCAAGCAACCATGCCCAGTATTACAATGACTTTAAATTTAAGGCGTGCGGGGATGGGATGGAAGAGAAACAGGAAACATGGAAGCTTGCACATCCATTCTGTAAGTTTACATCGGTGACCATGGAAGCATATGTTTATCCTATGAAGGTTGATCAGCACATCTGTAAAGAATATAGCATAGAGGGTTATTCTAATATTGGAACCATTGAACGGCACTGGCAGGAAATGAATTATGAAACGGAGTTGAACCATCAAAAGGACCTTAAACCACTAGAGATAAAAGGCGTTCCTAAATCAACAGTCAACAGACAGGTTATTGAAATGATAGAAGAATATGCTATCCATCCAGACAAATATTCCTATAGCCAAGCCGATATTATTATCGGGAAGCTAAGGGATCAATTCAAAGACCTGCTGATGGCACATAACCGCTTTGGAAAGGCAGAACTTGAGCGACTCGGCTATGATGACAAAGCAATAAGAAAAGCCCTTGTAGACCATAGCAATGCCAACCAAGAACATGAGCTGAAAACAAGAGCTAAGTCCGCATTTGAATTTAACATCCCCTACACGACTGATCGTATTGCAGCTATACTTCAAAAAATTTATGATGACCTACGTATTAAAGCATCTAACGGTAAAAGAAAGAAGGTAAAGGCTACTGACCTAGAACGGTTGAACGTCTTTCTTATAACTAAAACACAGAGGAAAGATGAGGCGGGTACAATCAACCCCAAAACAGGAAAGATCAAGAGAGTTCCAGTTTGGATTCTTGATAAACTGCCGGATGCCAACTAACCTACATTAGCTCGCATCGATAGTGGGTGTGTCAAAAAAACATGATTGGCCCGTTCTGTATTTATATATACAAAAGAACGACGATAGAGCTAATTATTTGACACATTCAAGAATACGGCAGCAAATCACAGATACATTGATTTGCTCTATAATTGCCGATGAGGGGATACAGTATCTACCTTATAAACCAAGCAGCCAACTGCAACAGTCACCATATAAGAAATGGCGGTTATATAATCGCCTCTACTGATGCTATCTAATTCGCTAAAGTTCCATCTGAATAGCAGCACTGTTAGAAGAACACTAAACGCACACAATGCAAGCTTTTTGGTTAATAGTGCCCACTTTGTCTTATTGACAAAGTAGTAGCAGACCCACAGCAATAGCCAGTTAGGAATCGAAACCAAGCCCCCTATCACAACAGCAACAGCATAGAATCCCCATGCATTAAACAATGCAGCGTAGTGATCTCTATAACCACCGAGGTTAATAATAAGCAAATAGAGTATTGGGCTAAGCAATACACTGGTCAGCCATACCTTAAGGGGGAATCTTATCGTATCCAATATCTTATTGTACTTCAATCCCATCACTCTTGGATTTGACAGTTGTTACCTTATACATCAATACTCCTGCAATCAGAGGTATTGTGTAAGCACTAATCAGTATAATGTTACCTCTGCCCCAGAAGTTCTTTAGGTCAGGTAAGGACATTACAATGAAAACAGCGATGCAGCAAAGTAGACTTACTAATGCAAGCGCTACCCTAATCAACCAAACAGGTGTATCTTTTTTTATCAAGAGGGTATAGCATAGCCAGAGAAAGAGAAAACATGGGATTGAACAGAAGCCTCCAATCAGTACTGCGACGAAATAGTACTCGATGAAACCTACCGAGAAAAAGGAGCTAAGTACAGTAGCTACTGTCGGTTTAAACTTAAACAATAACACCAATGGCCCAATAAGCACACTGGTCAGCCATACATTGAAAGGGTATCTGTAGTGTTGGAGCATTAAGCTAAAGGTAAACATACAACTGCATTTCTAATAATATAATTTTCGAGGTTGCCAACAATACCCACCCCCTCCGCCAACCTCTTTGGAAACTGTTTCATGTATATGCTGCGCTCAGTGAGTCTATGCTGATCTAACTGTTTTCACTATTCATTTATAAGGTGTCAGCGTTAGACCGACCTCTCTAAACTTAGTGCCCAGAAATGAAATTTTATCTATAAAGTGCTCAGAGAGGCAGGTAGGACACTCACCCCCGAATCTTGCTCTTGAGGAAAGCAAAAAGATAGTACAAGCGATATACAGCTACATAGAACCGCTTTTCAACAGAAGTCAACTCAGAAGAATTCACCTTTTAAAACAACAAGAAATGAGACCAGAACTCAACAGAAATCCACCTAATCACAAAAATCTAGAGGCACTAAAGCAAATTGAGGCTCGTTTGAGCTCGACTAAGCGCGTTTATAAGAACTCTATCCGTGCCAAGCTCAACGGTACGACCTCACAAAAGGCCATGAACCCAGTGATTTCAGGATTCTACCACGTGATAGTTAACAAGGTGAAAGAGCTGTACAGTAAGCTGCCAAACAAGGAGGATAGAGTCATCATCGAACTCAATAACGAGCTTGACCCAACCGACTCACATGGCTTGTTTACTCTCATCACCCCAACATTTTTCTTCTACCTAGAGTGTTCGATCACCAACCAGTACAGGATAGAATACCAGTTCCATAACTGCCCTGTGGAAGAAGAGATTCAACAACTCATCAACGCATTCTCCATGCGCAGCTACAGCACCGAGGTTGTTAATCAACCCGATTATCCTGCCTTCTTTCAACGGTGTTTGCAGGTACAGCCAGACCGTTTTATACATCAACTCTAATCCACTATAAGGCTTGTCAACGTCAACGACAGGCCTTTCTGTTTACAAGGTAACCTAGTCAAACAGGCTTCACCTGTAAGCATCTTACCTTTTAAATGAATGACAAGCCACTATTCAAAACACAAAACCATAATCAAGATGAAAGTAAAGAAAGCAACAACAGTAGAGCAAGAGCTCACAGCACAACAACAAATCAACGGAGAGGTAATCAGAGTGTTCCACCTTATCACCGAATCAGCTCGTGGAGTGGTCAGCAACTTCGAAACGAAGAAGTACCGCACCTCAGTAATGATTGACCACCTACAGAACAGCAGTAACAGTTTAATCAAAGAGTACCTCTCTTATTTCTTTAACATCACCCTCACGCGCAATCGTAATTCATTACTCGTTATCTACATTGGGTTTGATACAGAATCCGTAGCGCGGTTTGGATCGATGTTGCATAACCAATTGCTACGTGAGGTTATGAGGCATACAATGAAGGAAGCGACAGTCATTAACATTGAATCCTGCATTAGAGTTGATGCCAACACAAAAGACATAAGGAACTTCTTCTATAAACGTACAATGGAAGGAGATAATGACTACACGACTATTACGGTTGATGAACTAGTGACTGTAGAGAAAGAAAGGGTGTAATGCCCTTTTCTTTTCGTTTACATTTCTATAACTTTACACAAACTTAAAACAAGGAGAACAAAGCCAATTACAGAGACTAGACAGTAACATATCTTATTAAGAAATATAGCGTAGCTATCAGTTCTTGCATATCAGGAATCCTAGGAACATTCAAACATTGCAACAAGAACAGAGTGGTCACGCCTACGCTACAGCGTAGGTGCTGTCCGCCTGTTGCAATGGGCCCTCCTAGGAGCCTCTGAATGCAGGATTGGCACAGTTCCCTACGCTTTAGTGTTTATTAACGCGCCGAATTGGAACTTAAAGGGCATTACATACTATGAATTCTAAACTGGATAAACCGAATCACTTCCTCAACCCTGAAATCAAAATCCCTTCTCAGGCTAGTTGTGCGCCGATCTTCAATAAGATCTTTCAAGAGGGATGTAGCTTCAATGATTTTGAACGCTACATCAAATCTAAGGCTGTTTCTGATGTTCAAATGAGCCATCCGCAGTTTACAAGTGTGATCCAATACAACCTTAAAAAGGATATATGGGGAATCAAAGAAGGTGTCATGATCTCTAAAGGAGGAAACGCCGACTTGGACGTTGTTATAACATATGTGATTCGTGACGCGAATGAATGGACGCACCTTGTAAACTTCTTCGAAGACAAATTCAATGCTGTGGAGATTGAGAACAAGCCTGGCCACAGAATCTACCAATACAGGATTTACCTCGAAGGTAACGACACAAGGCAGATACTATTCCACGTACTAAGGGACTCACCACAATCATCAAGAATGTCATTAATGCTCAAATTCTAATCTAACAATATATAAAATGAACAAATCACTATTAACGCTCTCAGCGGTATGCCTGCTGATCGTAGCCTCATGCTCTAAATCCAAGAACGACCCTGAGCCAGACAAAGAACAAACCTGTAAGGTTAAACTGGTGGAACACACCTACACAAGTGGTAACGGAAACAAAACTGATAAGTACTACTACAGTTATGATGGAGAAGGCAGAATAACTCGTGTTGACTATGGTAAGGAGCAATCCAATGAGGTTGAAACCTTCACCTACACAGCGAATAAAGTAACATGGAAAGGTGTTGATGGAGATGTAGAGGTGTACAACCTCGATGCCAATGGAAGGATTACAACTGTTGTACAAGGTGATGACATCTTGAAATTCAAGTATAACACTGATGGTCAACTAATCGAGGTTGGAACTGGTGATGACATTGAAACCTTCACCTATTTAAACGGTAACCTAGTTACCTCTTCTTATGATGCAAAGATATGGATGAGTTTAAGTTACGGTGGTAATGAGGTGAAGAACTCGATTGTTTACGCTTGGGTATTTGGTGAACTGTTAGACTATGATGAGATTGGTTATCGTGTTGCACCATTCATTGGTAAGCTATCTAAAAACCTACCAAGCAAGATTATTTATGAGCCAGGAGCAGATCAGACAACAGCGAATCTTACCTATACAAGTGATGCTTCGGGTAAGTTAACATCAGTTAAGATGGTATCATCAAGTGGGACATCCGATAGCTTTACATCAGAGTATAAGTTTACCTATGAGTGTAAATAGGTTACTGAGTTAGAAATTGAAAAGAGTTACAGAGATGTAGCTCTTTTTGTTTAACTTCAAGCTTATGCTGAGATCTCCCACGCTCCTTCTTTTGCTATGTCTGATGGTAATGCTACCAAGCTGCAATCTTGGGGTATGCTTCTGGAATAAGGGCTACTCTCCAGTTGATTCAGAACCTGCGGAGGACGAAATGATTGGAGTTTATTATTTAACAGAGCAATCTATAGCAGACTTGAACGGTGATAGCCTGAAACGTACAAAGCTTGAATTGAAAGGTGAACACCAATACCTTCTGACAGATGGGCCATCTGAAATCATGAACGAGCATAGTAAAAATGGGACGTTTATAAAGGCAGGACGATGGTATACAGATTGCGCAGAGTCATATGGCTGCATGATTGAATTGGAAGGGATTTGCGTAGTAACACTATGCAAAAAGGATGAAAAAATCTCAATTCCTATAAGTATCGGTGATCCTGATCAATGCGAGGGGGTTGTGTTTGAGAAGAGCAAATAGGAACGGCATTCCTATTCTCAGGCTTCGCTCAAAAGAGGGGGCTTAACTGAGGCGAAGCCTAAGTCCAGTCATTTGTTTACAAGGTGAACATTGGTACAGAACAGCTCACATATGCAACTGCGGACTATTCGTGCTATCATAAGCCTGTAGGTTCTGGACAAAGCAAGACGCAGGAACATACGTATGAGCCGCTACTATGCTGGCCATAAAATGGTTCCAGATGTCGTTTCGTTTGATAAGCTTTTACAAGCACATCTGCACTCAACTGCCCCAAAGCACTCAGCTAGGCTTAGCAGCCTGGCTTAAGCTACCCACATGCAATCTGTCATCATTTTTGGCTATCAGCAAGCGGCGCAGCTCATGAACCACTCCTTATATCTTTGTTAGCAACTCACTAAAGTTTCATCCCTAACAAATCTATTCGCGGTTCTCAGTGTGGCTCACCTGCGGGTCGTTCAGTCTGCACAACTGTCACACCATTTGATAATCCTGCGCACCATCCCTTGCTTTCAAATACTTTGCCAGTTGCTTGTGTCGAGACATAGTCAACTGCCGCGCTTTGCGCTCTTCCAGTTGACACCTTCACTCCATTCGCAGACGGTGAGCAACATCATTTGCAATTATGAAAAGAAAGTGCTAGTTTGGTGTCCGTTAACCTCTTAAACTTAAAAATATGTCGAGATGTACAGCACCAAGATATGGTCATCGCACAGCAAGCGGGGCAGCAGCATGCCCTGCATGTAGTAGTCGTAGCTATCGTAGCTACAATTCGTACCCGTCCTATTCCACGCCCTATTCCTCGCCAGTGAGCAGTGCAAGCAGCCGTAGTAGTGGTGGCGGAAGCAGCCGAAGCATAAAGCCGCGCTGGTCGCGAGCAGGTTCTTCAGTGTATTACACGCCCACCGAAGTGCAGACGCTCACGCCAATCCGCCGCACAGTTGAAGAGAGAGCGGTGCAACCTGATCTTCGGGATGTCTTTCTTTGTCACGCTTGGGATGATAGGCAGGGCGCCGCTAAGGAGCTGCACGATTTGCTTGTGTCGCATGGGGTCTCCGTTTGGTTCAGCGAGAAAGATGTCGGACTCGGTGTTCCATTGATGCGCGCCATCGACAAGGGATTAGCGAATTCGCGAATCGGGCTTGTGTTGGTAACTCCTGCACTACTTCGCCGTCTCCCACAGGAGGGCATTGCCGACAAAGAGCTTTCAGCATTGCTTGCGCGTGATCAGCTGGTTCCCATCGTGCACAACACGACCTATGAAGCCCTACGTGAAGTCAGCCCTCTACTCGGGTCACGAAGAGGCTTAAGCACTGCAGAAGAACCAATGGCAGAACTCGCGGCCAAGCTCGCCGAGCTAGTCCAAGTCTAAAAAATTTAATAGACAGGAGTCCTTCAAAGCTTCTAGAAGGCTGTAGCTTCGGTATGAAGTGACATGAATGCTGACCTAATTAACTTCACTCCATGAGTAGGTGGTGAGCTAGGATATGCATTACAAACTTGACAAAGTTAGATTTTTAAATTAGCTTTAATGAATGATTGACCTTTCCAAAATGACTACTTATGAAGCCTTGTCGCTCGTATTTACATTCCTTGCCTTTGCAGTTAGCGTGGTTGCGATATTCATGGCAGGTAGGGCCTCGGTAATAAATAAAAATATGTTCAAGCGTCAAGGGATAATCGATCTTCATATGGCTTGGCAAAACGTCAACGATGTTGACCCAGTCGCTTTGATAGGACCAGACGTCGTCAAGGCGGTGAACGCGTTAGCTTTGACTGCTTCTCTGTGGAATCACGATGTGATAGAGAAAAGTATCCTATACCAAACATACTGGACACCTTATCGAGATATCTATGATAAACTGGTCAGTCTGGATTCGCTCGTTCCTGGCCTGAACAAGTCATGTAGGAGTTTGATAACAAGCGAAATACGCAAAGCGTATAGAGATATGAGTGATACTGACCTTGCAACTGTGACACAAACGATAATATAATATGACTGAACATGAAGTGCTGACGAAGATCAGAGAAGCTAAGAAGGCTTTAGAAGAATATAATTCCAACCTTGCCGCAAATAAGGGGTGGTGGTATACTGACATACAAAAAGAGTTGCCTGATTTAATTCAAAAGAGTCACGTACTGAATGCCTCTGGTTCGGTTTGTACCTGCTGTAATGGTTCAGGGCGGCGATAAAGATGCTATTGTCGATCGGTTGATCTGCTCTTCTCCCCACGGAATTATTATATTTACATATGGACTACCTCTATCACTACACATCAATAGAAAGCCTTGCTCTCATTTTAAAAAGGAGGACAATCCGATTTACGTCTTTGGATAATGTCGACGACATGGACGAGGGCTTGGCTAATGACGTTGATGGTTATGGTCAATTCGTATTCGTTAGCTGCTGGACTAAGAATGCAAAAGAAAGTATCCCACAATGGAATATGTACGGCAAGGACATGGGAGGGGTCCGTATCGCTCTCCCCAAGTATCCTTTTTTACATTACTCGTTTCTTGGAAACCCTAAACGCATCGAAAGCTATCCATTTCAAGACTCATTGATATTAAAGGATGGTTATATTGACGATGCATCTGAGTTCCCTTGGGGGGAGAGATATTTGATTGATGTCGAATACTTACATTCAAGCATTATACAAACACCAGTTATAGTCGAAAAGATAGATGAGCATAACAAGATTACCCATCTTGGTAGACTAGGGAAGTTTAAAGACGATTGTTGGGCGTTTCAGGAAGAGGTTCGGTATCGCATCATTTTACATCCCACTGGAGGAGTGAAGCCAGACGGGAACGGAAAATATAGGACTTCAATTGAAATGAAACAAAAGTTCATTGATGTTCCAATTCGAGATGATGCCTTCGAAGGTATGCAAATACTACTAGGACCCAAGCATACCGAAAGTAATCTAGTCATCCTTAATGCACTTCTTGATACTTACAATCCAAAAGTCCAACGCGATGTTGTTAGCTCTCTTAGAATCAGAAACAAGATATAGGAATGATATCGCTTGGTGTCGCTATGCAATTCTTGTTCCGAGTTACAAACAACAACCGAGCCTTACAGTTTGATTTCTATTCAACCTTATAAGACTACGTTCAGTATAAAACGTGGATATTGAACTGGCGAGTGTATTAATCATTACACAAAGTTAAGCTTGTCCAATCGACACGTTGAAAGAAGTTCCGGCATAAACCCACAACAGCAGGCGCACAGCCCATTTATTCCGTTGCCTCTTTACTTAGTCTCTTGGAAAGCCTGGTTTGGGTGCTATAATTAATACCAGACCAATGACACAAAGCATTTTGAACAGACAAGAGACCGCTATTGATGATTCTTATAGTGACTATGTTGATACTACTTGATATCTCTTAAGCAGATACGTAACTTAGAATCAAATTAACAGATTTATTAACAAGGTTACCTACTATTTTATATAAGCCTTTAGCAACTGTTGGCGACAACGAAACCGACAACCAAGCTATATAAGTGATGACTGGAGTCTAAAAAAGTGCCAGTAGTTCAACGGATAGATAGAAACTACTTAAACTTTAGATATGAGTTCGATTCTCGTCGGGACCACAAATAACTCCAACACGGTTTAAAAGGTTGTGAATTTAATGTTCATAGCCTTTTTCTTTTAGGAACCTGCCAAAAGTATCTAATAACGTAATTATACGTCGCGCATCAACTTTGCTTTAGCCCTTCAGAATTTGGATAAGGTCGTCGTTGATGTAATATACTTCTTTTCCATCCTTGGCTGGGCTCAAGACCTTTGCGGCAACGAGTTCGCCGAAGTATTTAGTCAGCGTAGTTCTTGAGGTAATGCCCAATAATTCTCCTATGAATTTTGGCTTGATGTAGGGTTGGCTGAAGACCGCCTCATTGACCTCTTTGTTGTACCATTTAATGGTTGTCTTGCCATGGGCAAGTGTCGCCTCAATTTGGTTGAGAATACTTGTGATTAATTGATTGGTCAGCTCTGCTGTTTTCTCTACAGCATCTAACATGTACATCACCCATGGCTTCCATGCACCACGCTGGGTAACCCCGCTCAGATGGTGGTAATAGTCGTCCTTGTTGATCATGATGTATTTGGAAAGATAGAGTACTGGTTGTCCTAATAGGCCTTTGTTCACAAGGTATAAAAGGTTCAAAATCCTACCGGTTCTTCCGTTTCCGTCTGAAAATGGGTGTATGGCTTCAAACTGATAATGGGCAATGCACATTTTGATCAGAGGGTCGGTAGGGTATTTCTTATCGTCATTTAGGTACTCGATCAGATTTTCCATCTTGGCTTCTATGATGCCCGCCCCTCTTGGAGGAGTATATATTACCTCGCCCGATCTGAATTCGCTTTGCCCTCGTCTAATCACCGTAAGGGTCTGTGGTGGCCTTATTCCAGCTGTAGAGTTCTTAATCTGTCTAAAGGTGCTAATGATACTATCCATGTCCATCTTCCCTTTTTCTTGGGTGATGTTATATCCTTCCCATAATGCCTCCCGATAGCGTAGTACCTCCTTTGTAGCTGGTTTTATATTTTCTTCCCGAATTGTTTCTGACACCGCCTTGTAAAGTTCATCTTCGGTGGTAAATATGTTCTCGATTGCTGTAGAGGTTTGTGCTTCTTGAAGTGCAATGGTATTGATGAGCATGGTAGGGTTTGGAAGCCTATGGATACTGGAATTTGTAGTCGCCAAAGCACGGGAAGCAGTGACGAGTTTCTTCATCACTTCAACATCTTCTTCCATATTTTTAAGTGGAGGTAGAAATGGAAGATCGTTGAAAGGCTGTGTTCTATCGTATGGCATATGTTCAGTTTTTCGATGATATTGAAGTTATAAACAAATATACACATAGTGGTTGGACATATAAGCACAACGTGTTCAGTTTTTCAAAAAAAATGAACACGTTGTGAAAAAGAATAAGTAAGTGGACATAAAACCATCATCTGTTCATTTATTTCATAAAACTGGACATATAGATACGAGCGGTTTAAAACATACTGCAATACTAAAAAAGTTTGAAATCCATCTCGTCGAGATATTTAAAATCCTCCTTCATGACCTAGAATGTCAATAATTACCTGTAAATCTTCCAAAAAAGAGTTTGAAATTGGTGTCTTTGAGACCACTTACTTTGCCAGTAGTTATACATAACTGCTGGCTTTTTTGCCTCAAGAGGCTAGAAAAAGGGCGAGTAAATTTGAAGATGATTGGTCTTCAAATGATTTAATTTGAGCTTTGAGGTCAATCTTTTAGCTTCATCAAAATACGTTGTTCAGAGCTCAAGAAATTTAATTTCTGTATAGATAAAAATTATTTTAAAATACCTTTTTGACAGATTTCTTTGATGCTGTACGAATTGTTTGGTTTTTGTGTAACCAGTGTTCGACTCACGACATCAACGTTACCTCATTTACCCGCCGAGGGGAAATGAGAACCATTGTATAGGAATATGTAAGTAAATGACTTTAATTTATGTACTAATCCCAGAATAATGATAAATCACAAAGAGAATAGATGAGCAATGCTCAACTGAGGTATGAGAAAGACATGAAATCAAGTTCAGACCATTGAAGGTACTATTTGAGGCACACAGACATGGAATAGTAATCCTGAGCTGAACAACTCAACAATTAAAAAGATAAAAATTGAAGAGGCAGAGCAAACTAAATTTAATCATACGTTTTAACCACTTTTTCTTGTCCGAAAAAGATGAACACTATTTAAGCCAAGGCTAAGTCCAGAGAGGTGAGTTTCGTTACTCTCTCAAAAGAAAATGAGCTTTCTGTAAATTAAACGATATTTATACTGAAACCAATTTCAATAGTAACATAAATAAGGATGTCACATATACTTCGTTACGAGATTTTAGAATCATTACCAGCTTATGGGCCGATGTATATTTCTGTTAGTGAAAATAATGAAGCGTATTAATGGCACTTTGGTCTCAGCTAAAAAAGGATATCAACCTATATTTTCTGATTGGAATGGACTTGGTTTCGGAGCATCTGCGGGTAGCGGAAAAATTGGTGTTTCCGTATGAGGATCACAAGCATGTACATTTGTTTCAATCTACTACTTTAATTGGCTCACCAATATATATTGGACCGACGCCAAGCCACCTTACAAATAATTACATTAATAGCTACGGACAACATTAGAATTATGCTGAAATTTAAAATCGAACAATTAGTAAGCTCAGATACACAAACTGTTGTGGAAAAAATAGAATCTGAACTTAGAACAATAGGTTATCGGATTAGCCAAAAAACTGAAACCTTTATCACATTTGATATTAATGCAAATGGATTTGAAATCGTGTCAAGCGGATACTTTTTTGATAAAGTAGAGAAAGGTAAAATTGAATTTAACAAAAAGCGCGATGAGACCGACGATTGAATCCGCAACCCTTCCTCCGGTCGTAGGTTGTACTTCCTGGTAGAACACTTATATAGGGCAGCCATTAAATAACTTTTTTTAAGTGGTCCTTTATCAAAAACAACTTAAACATATAATTGGATAGAAAGAATAAGGTTAAAATGAAAAATATCAGATTAGTAAATATTGTAATTGTTGCACTAGCATTTTTTTTCCATTCGTGTAATAGTGCTGTGCCTACTAAAAAAAATATTATAGGAGAATGGATTGGCGTTGATGGTTCGAAGTTAAGGTTTAAAGCCAATGGAACATTTGAGGGGGAGATGCTTCCTGGAGAGCATTTTTTTGGTCAAACTCAAGGGCATAAAGGCAAGAAAGTTTATGGGAGTGGTAAATGGCTATTAAAAAAAGGGCAGGGTTGGTGGGAAATATCTATGAACTTCAACAAAATCTTAAATCAAGAGGATGAGTTTGATACTCAAATTTTGATCTCAGGGTCAAGTGGCTTACTATCACAAAATCCCCCTTGGTATCTTTTCGAGTGGAAAGATGAAGAGGGGGGAGAGCGTTATGTATTTAAAAAGCAATAGTGATAAAGCATTTTAACTACCATATGCGCTATTGGCGAGCTCCTTTCTTTACTTAATGTTTTTTTGCATAGTCAAAGATACCTTTATCTGTTAGTATGCATTTTTATGTTGTAAAATATGGGGTAATGATGTAGATCTCTTAGGGGGATTTCCGCGGTGCTTATCTCCAGCGTCCGTGTAAAAAGGCAACGAAAGTTGACTTAGAATCTGCTTATGAGCAGATTCTAAGTCAGAAGGGATTAATAGGTATTTTAGACAAGTTAATTTTGATCTCATAACAACTTAAAAGGGGAAATTTAAATGGGAGATAAAATACACCTATACGACAGAATGTATAAAATGTACAGCAAAAGAAATCGCAATCTCGTCTTTATGAGGTTTTTTTTACATTAAACAGTACAGCATCACTAGAATCACCACAACAGTGAACAGTAGACTGAATATCCCGGAATAAATATTAATAACAGATTTCTTTTGATGACCAAGTTTTCTTGAAAAAAACCTTTTTAGCAATAAAAAACTATCATTGTGAATAGTCCTATTATTACAAGAAAAGATGCAAGGTCAATGTTTACAAAAGAGCCTAAAGTATAGTCATGTATTACCGAATTTAATGATTAATTTATCTCTCATGATCCTAACACCCCATTATTTTTTAAGCAAAAGAGCGTTAAAATATTTATTTACTCGCATATATTTCGTGAAACTTCTTAAGAATCCTTTTCCAGTCTTTCCCGAATTGAACATTGAGCATACGTCCATCAGGTGAGATGATGATCTTAGAAGGGTATCCTGTGATCTTATAATCCTTTTGTATCTTATTGTCAGACATCGCTACCGGGATGGTATACTTGTTCAATGCTAAAAAGTCTTTTACTTTTTCTTCAGTGTCATAACAGGCTACACTGAGGAAATTTGAATCTCCATGTTTGCCTTCTGTCAATTCGGTATAGAATCTATTAACATCCGGAAGTTCTTGCTTGCAGGGCCCACACCAGGTGCCCCAAAAATCGAGTACCAGCCATTTGTCTTTAAAATCTGATAGACTGTTTTCCTTGCCATTAATGTTCTTTACCGTAAACTCTGGTGCATTTTGCCACGTACTAATAATGTGTTCTGTAAAAAAGGTCTTAAAGCTGCGGTTGGGAAATGTTGTTTCAAAACGCTTTTGCATATCGGTCAATGTTTCAGGACTTGAATTAATTTGGACAGCTAATAATTTCAAGGCTTCTTGCTCATTGCCTGCATTTAGTAGCTGGTCGATATAATCATCGCGATAGCTTTCTTTAGATTTTAAAAAGACCCGATCGTAAAAGCTGGCATAAGCTTTTTCTTTGTTGTTCTTTGGTGAGTATTCTGCTGCCTTGGCCAGGTAACCAATTGCTTTAGCAGAATCCGTTTTTGCTAACGAAAGAAATTTTAAGTAATAAGCATGAGCCAGCATGTTCTGACTTTCATAACGCTCTTTGTTTAGGCTATCGGCCGTGTATTTTTGAAGTTTTGTAATTGCAGAATTTAATAAAGAATCGGCGGCGCCTTTTTTGCTTACATCAAGCAGTAAGTTGTACATAAGTAATGCATAACGCCCACCATTGCCCTCTTTCATCTCCTGATCGCTCATTTTGTTAAAGGCTGTTGCGGTTTCTAGTTGGAGCGCAGTATTTTTCGAATCAGCTTTGGCCTTAACCCATAAGTTTAAAGCTCTTATTTTTTGGCGGTAAATTTGATTCTTATCGGATGCAAACATCTGAATCAGTTCAGCACTTTTTCTGTCCATTTCTTTACGCCCAGGATAATCGTGTTCGCCTATAAAATTTTGAGCAAACGACTGTTGAACCCAGCCTGTAAACGAGGGCGTATTATAAAAATATTTGCTTACTGCGTAAGCATCTGCTGCGCTTCCTTTATCCAATGCTGTCCCTTGCTTGTTATGGAGGTGACTGCTTTGATCTTTAAGGTATTCGTTTGGAGTTTCCATCAAGGCTTCCCAATACACCTTGTAATTATGATCATTTCTGGTTTGCTGAATTAAATTGAGTTTACTTACTGCATAATAAGCATCATTTTTGAATATAGGGTTGAGTTGTTCTATAGCTCTTTTGACTTTTAAAGAATCATATTCTCCACCGGTTTTCATTTCATTACTCCAATAGCTAAATTTAACGGCCATGTTTATCCAGTTTGAATCTGGTTTGACTACGGTATTGGCTTTATTTAGTTTCTTCATATTGATAATTTCTCCTTTCTGAGACCTTTCAGCACCAGATGACAGATCCGTGGTCTTAGAAGTAAAATTTGTTTTGGAGATTTGGCTGAGCATTAAACCTGTTTTTGAATCAAAGGAATATTTGGAATTGTTGGTCGATCCATCCTTACGCGTTTCGGCAGTATTTAGCTTTAGTACTCCGTCCTTATTTGCAACAACTTTAAACTTGGTTCCTGTTTCTTTATTTTCCCAGGTGGTTTGAGTTGCGAGTGCTTTGTCGGGAAATTGGTAGAATAAGCCTTGTATTTCAGCAGTAAAACCACCATCGGCGTTGTTAAGTAGTTGCTGCTCAATTTCAGGATTTAAGTTCCATTTGCTAAGGGCAGATTTTAATTGTTCCTGCAAATGGGTTACACTAATTACTTTTCCACTATTGTTTAAGGTTAGTATAAAGGGTTTGTTGAGCATGGCAATGGGGAATAGGACGCCTGTTGACATGAAATTGGTCTTTCTCAGCGAGTCAGTATTCAGCAATAGCTTTTTGTTATTTTTAATTAGGGCCTTTACGATTTTGCATTCAAAGACATTGTTACCCTCAGCGTTTTTACCTAATGAGCGAAATGCATAAGTAAATGACTCATCTGATTTGCCAATTAAAGTATCAATAGTTCTGTTGGTTATTTCGAAAGTCTTGTTTTTTGGAACTTGAAGTTGCTGAGAAAAGCCGTTAGTTATTACTACTAGCGAAATTAAGAGGGTTAAATAGGTTTTCATATTGATTGAGAATGTTTAATAGTAAATATAAGATTTATTATTTTTCTCTATGCAATTTGATAGCTATGTTAAGTTCCAAAGATCATTCTTCTATCCCTAGTATCTCCAAAACCTCATTAATGTCTTTCCAAATGACTTGGCCCTTATCAAGAAATTGTTGGTAATTAAGCATTACTGCTATTCTGAATTCAGAGAAATTACTAAAAGTTTTGTCGTAAGGAAGATTATTTAAAGCAATAGTAAACATCTGTTCCACGGATAAGTTTGGAGTGATTGGTATTGGCATAATTGCGGCAATAACATCTTGACCAATTTTTTTTCCTACTAAATAATTATATTTAGTAGTCTTATCAAACGCTTCTATTCGGGTCATGTATAGACTTGCTTCTTAAGTTGAACTTAAAATAAGAAAAAAAATGATGATTTGCTAAATAGAATAGATTTTAATGATACTGAAAATTACGTATATTCTGTTTTTATTCTTGTTTGCATGCTTTTCGGTATCAGCTCAGTCTTTGCTTGATGAAAACCCAGATGTAAAGCAAATATTTCACAAGACACTTAAAAACGAGGACCTCGAATATAGGCTGCCTAATGGATACAATGAGACCTTTAAAGATATCAATGCAAGAATGGGGGTTATATTCTTATCAGCATCAATGTGTCAATTGCAAACAAATGACGATAGTATTCTTTTGTACATTACAATACAGCATATAGATACTACTAAGGCGATGTATAATAAATTAAAAAGTTGGGGATTGGAATTTGATGTTAATGAAAGTTATTTGAACCTGAACACAGATACAATAAAGCATCCTATTATTCATTTTTCAGCAGGATACTCTCGCAGAAAATTTAATGCGCATGATTCAGGAATGTTTGAATTGGAATACCCACTTCAATATGCTTATCGAGGGATTTATACAAAGTGTAAAGGGATTTTTATTCATAAAAACGATATGTGTGATATTAAATTGTATTATTTTTATACAGATAAAAGCGCAGTAAATTTAAAAAAGAACATAAGGCGCAGTTATAATATACTAAGGTTTAAAAATTAATGACTAATTTTTAAACCGGAGCATTTTTCTTGTTCTTTTTAAATGCTTGTTTAGTTGGGGTTCGCTGCTTTTGTTGTAAAAATAAAATAACTCTATATCTACTTTATTATCCTTATGAATAAATATTACTTTACATTTCTCACCAGAATTTAAAATATGATTTTTTTCGGATACTTGAAGATTATAGGTTCCAGAGACATCTGCATTATAAATTTTAGTGGTATATGAATCGCTAAAGGTTGTGTACTCTGTTTTGGATGGCCTATAGTTCTTATTTGGATCGAATTGTTTGCCATCCACTCCAATAAAACCAGTTAGATTTTTACTCGTATCTATGGGGCCATTAAACCTAAAAAGAATTGCAATGCTATCTTTTTGAGCTATTAACTTATAAACTGAGCTCCCAACTCTATGCCCAGATTTGTTATAAATAACCAGCGAGGAATCGGACTCAAGATAGCCATTAGGCATTGAGTATTGTATGTTAAACATCTCAAGGTATTTGTTAAGCTTTTCATTCTTTTGCCCAAAAAGCGTATTAAAACCTAGTAAAATGCAAATACAGACAATAAGATAAAACTTTGCTTTCAATTATAGTTCGTATAGAATTAGTTCGCCTGTTAAATATAGCCATAAATATTTTTTACAGTATTGGTTGGTATGTCGGTATTTTATTTTATTCCGTTTTAACGAATATGCGTAAAAAATTGACGAATCTAGGTTCATATCCATCGCATATAAACTACCACTTGTGTCTCCAATTCAGGAAAAATTGCCAAAGGCGAAAAAATTTTAATTAAATTGGATAACTATCGTTTTCAGGAATATGGTATTGTAGAAGGGAGAGTTCAAAACATATCTTTTACACCTGATGAAGAAGGAAATTATTATGAAGATGTTTTGCTGCCTAAAGGTTTAAGGACCTCTTATCAAAAAACGCTGCCTTTTGACAAGGAACTGAAGGGCAACGCTGAAATTGTAACACAAGATTTAAGATTAATTGAGAGGTTTTTTTACCAGATTAGAAAACTTCTGGCTTATCAGACCGAATAGGTTTAAATGAGTGGTAATTTTGAAATGAAAGAATGCTAAATAGTTTTTCCATTATGGGTTAACCATTCGGAAATATTATGAAATAAAAATAAATCTTAATTAATGTTTGTTTCATAAAAAATGATTAAATTAATAGTAGTAAATAGCAAGGGAGTGATAAGGCTATTTGAACCATCACACTATTAGGAATAATAAAATGAAAAAGATCATTTTTATTGGCATTTTATTAGGTGCAGCTGTCTTCGGTTGCCAGTTAAATGCCCAGGTAAAGAGGCCAGTTGTAAAACCTAAAACGGCAACTGCAAAATCCAAATCACCAATTACTGTAACAAAGGAACCTGTTTTACGCAAAATTGATTTCTTTAGTTTATCTCCGGATGATGCAGTGCAAACGCTAAATGACGAGCTGAAGAAGCTTAAGATAACGCTTAATGATATTAACGAGGAATCTTCTTATTATTATGACATTACTGGCAAAAGAGGCGATTTACTTTCTACTTCAAGAACGCTGGTTTTCGACAATAAATTTCAGGCAATTATAACTTCGGATGAAGACGACCTCATCCAGGAGGTTTCATTTTCGATGTATTCGGGAAATACAAAACAGGTAAAAGCTGTAAGAAATATGATGGCTTATGGTGGCTGGCCTCAAGTAGCGCTGGCTGATAATGACACAACCTATAAGAATGGCGATATAATTGCAAATTCTTCGAGTTACATCAACAAAAATGATAAAGGAGAAGTGCTTAATGAAAGCTATACTGTACTAATTAAGCGAATAGTGCCTTATACTTATGTGCCAAAAAACTTTAAGCCATTTGATCCTACAAGCCTGAATGTATACAACAATGCTGAGGATATCGGTTATGCAATTGTAGAGCTAATGAAAAAAATAGGTATAAACTTGCTTTACAAAAATGAAAATCGGCCGATCACTTTAGATGAAGTCCTTTCGAATTATTCCTGTGATTATAAATTTAGTAATGGTGTTTCGCTTACCATTAATACCTCAATAGCCAGAAAATTAAAATTTATATTCATAGACTCCAGTGACCCTATTACATTTTCAAAATTAAAAAAGACATTGGGAGTTTTGCAATGGCAAAAAACTGAATCTGACGAAAATGATGATGATTACTACAATCATGATAACGTAATTGCAATTGTTTCTTCATATGGGAAAGATATAGTTTTTAGAATAAATCCTTTACCTGGGGATACTAAAACAAGATTGGAAAATACATCTGCTCCAACCTTTAATGAGCTGGTAGAATTATATCAGAGTGGAACTTCAGATGAAGTAGCAGAATCTATAACAAGTTCTTACATGAACCAGATAAAAGTAGATACCGTAAAAAACATATTGATTCCTGATCCAGTTGGAGATAAATTTGACTTTTACTACGCAACATCCAGCAATGCTTATGCGAGATGTTATTTTAACTATAATAATCCTATTTTTAATAAGAGTACAAGGATTTATATAGGCTCATCGGATATGGATTACATGAAGAACATGATGGCACAATACCTGAGCAGCGAATTTAGATCAAAGTATATTTACGAAATGAAAATGGATGGGAAAACTGTAAGCTATCCAGGTAACTTTGATCAGATTTGGTTTAGAGATAAAGTGGCTAGTGAGCTGCAAACGGCACAGATCCTTGCCGAAAAACAACGCCAGGATGAAGAAGTGGCCAGGCGAAAAGAGCAGGATCGTCTTGATGCGATAGAAAAGCAAAAGCAACGAGATGCTAAATCTGCCGAAACACTAAAAATAATGGAGTCGATTTTAAAAGGGAGCTTTGGGAAGAAACAATAAATTACATTGGTTGAAAGGCCTTCCCATCTATCTGATTGTTACTAATATCTGTGCCAGTTACGCGTTCAAGAAGGATACGTTTAGTGTTACTATGGAATGCCGGATATTCCTTGTTTGTTTTAATCTGATTGCTTTTAAATATCAGCCCGTCTACAGATTTTGCATATAGAATGGGTTTATCGAATGTTTCAAATTGGTTGTCCAGTATCCTGATACCTGAATGGAAATAATTTTTTTGACCTGCAAGATCTGGGATTTCTGGATATATAGAAATCACTGCACTGGTAAATTGGTACATACTTGTCAGGGCATTTATAAACTTGTTGTTGCGGATGGTAATGTCTCGGCACGATCCAGTTTCATACCAGCCATTGCTATCGCCGCATAGCAATATTGCACAGCCAGAAGTATGATCAAATAAATTATTGGCTACTAATGTTGGTTTTGGTGTACTGAACAATGCACCTCTAGCCCTGTTGTTGCGGATGGTGTTGCCCGTAAAAATCACGGATGGTGTCCATGATAGGTTTTCAATTCCAATGTCTGTTTTTGAAGGATCAACCTCAGGGTTCAGTGCTTTTGCAAATTCAATTCTGAATTCCTTAATTGGATCATTGCTGTTCGATTTTATAGGCGTAATGGACACAATGGTATTTTTTGCATCCCAAAGATCCATTGTTTTCGATTTTATAAATTGCACCGTGTCCTGAATGTTTCCCCAATCGAAACCATAAGATTGCTCGTGCATATATTTACCGATCACGGTACGATCATCTAGTTTTTTTATCATTTTAAGATAAGTTCCATGGATATTGATTGCATCATCCATCATCCCTTCATACAATCCATTTTTCGACACAATTTCTCCTTTACAGCCAGAGAAATGTGTCGCGTCGGCTTGGGTAGTAAAATATCGTGGATCGTTTTTGCCTCGCAAACAAACACCAAAGCCATCCATGTAGATGTTTTCTGTTAGCTGTGCCAGCAGTCCCATTCCTTCTGCGTAATGTACCTTTACATTTTCGAAGCGGATATTCTTGCCTTTGTGCACAAAAATACCTGGAGCAGGTCTATGCCAGCTTCTCATAGCAATCACAGTTCCGGGAATCAGCTTTTTATTTTTCCAATGATGTGCTATGATTTTTCCAGCTGAAAGTTCGCTAACACCTTTTGTCCCAACCCTGATATCTCCGCTGTTAAATATGATGTGTTTAGTAGCATTTTCAAACGCAATACCAGAGGTTGGTTGCATTTCCCAGCCTTCTCCGGTGTTGTAAAAGGTACTGTCTTTTATCTTATATTTTACCCATGGTGCAGTTTCAAATACGATACTACCGGAAATTGTGTCATTTGAGATTATCTTTACCTGGGCAATTTGAGGCCTTTCAAAGTCAATATTCAAGTCCTGTATTTTCACATTGCTGCTTTCAATTAACGCCAATGGAAGCATACGTCCATGAAACATCAAATCAGTGCCTTTACCTTTTAAGGTAACGTTGTTAAAATGCTCTATTTCTATACCTACAGTTTTTGGGTTGTCCTGATCATGATTGGAGATGTAATATGTTCGCTTCAGCGCTCCTTCGGGATAAAAATCATATCTTCCTTTTTCGAATTGAATAACAACCCCCTCCATTGCAGAAGTTTTACCCTTGATCTTTTCGAGGACTGAGGTAAGTAGTGGAGTAATATTTTGTCCGGTATTGGGTTTTATTCCGTAGTCTGTTAACTTGTAAGTCTTTGTACTGTTTTGGGCAGTTAATGAGAAATTTATACTGATGGTTAATAAAACCAATGAGATGATATTTTTCAAGGCGCTTGGATTAATATGTATTAGGAAAGCCTAAAAGTACATTTTCTAAATTATATTCCCTCTTCAATCGCCGTGTATATTCAGTTGGCTGTACTCGTACCTCCAATTTATAACCTTTTAAGATCTTTGATGATGTATTCAACCCATTGATTTCCCTGCATGTTGAGTTTAACATCAGGAGTGAAGCCGTTTTCATCGATCGGATTTTTATCAGTCCAACTCGATTTTGAAATAGGCATCATCAGAATAAGGCCCTTGCATGGAAGTGGTGTTGTTGAGGTAGGGCCTTCATAATCCATCATTCCCACACTATTTGCACCATAACGTGTAGTTTTTTTGCTTTGTTTCATTAATTGAAAAAAGTATTCTGTTGAGCTTCCACAAAGGTCATCGGTAATTAAGGCTACCTTGGCAGGGCTACTTAAAACGGAGTCTACAGGAATAGTTAAACCTGGAATTTCATAGAAGGTATCTTTGGTCGTTGGGAGCTCGTCGTAAATTTTTTTAAGCCGTGCTACATATTCATCAGGAAAGTATTTTTTTGCATCTTCTGGCATAGGGTTTTTGACAAAGGCTTCAAGCTCTGATCTTTTGAGCTGAACATTATCTTTTGAAATGCGCAGTAATGGATTGTCTTGTTTAATTGGGTTGGTTATTACATAGGGTAAAAGAAAACTCCAGCCAGAATTGCCTCCTCCATTTCCACGAAGATCTATGATGAGGTATTTACTATTTCTAATAGCCTTGTCGTTTGTTGCAACTAGTTTTTCAATCTTGTTATCGTTGTTAAAAAAGGTTGGAATTTTGATGTAGCTGGTTTCTTTATCCAGCTGTTTAAAGTCCAGTCCGTTGTTATTATTTTTCCAGGTATTTAGCTCCCTTTTTTCTTCTGCGGTCATTTCTCTTGGAAAAGTCCTTCCAAAAAGGGCAAAATTCCATAATTGCAGAAGGTCCCCTCTTTGTTTGGCATAAAAATCTATGCTATTAAAAACATTGTACTGTTTAAGTAAATAGCCTTTTTTGTGAGGTTTTAAACTAAAGTAGACTAATCCTTTTTGTAGCTTTTCGTCTTTGGCTTTAAGAATAATAGCCTTGTATTCATTTCCTGGGAATTTTTTAATTCCCAGGGTAATTGAGCTGTCCGGATTTGTCCATATGCCTTCAATATCTTTAGAAGGTTTCTGGGTCTTAAAATAAGATTCATCCAGGTTTACGATCTCGTTATCACTGTCATCTTTATTCAGATAGGTTAATGAAAAATGCTTGTCCTTAAAAAATCTTATGTAGTCCTTTACGATGTTGAAACAGTTTTTCTCATTGTTTTCTTTGTCTGCCTTTGTGCGAAGATTGTTTATCAAAGTTTCGTAAGCCGCTTTGGTTGTAGTTGTTACCTTAGTTGGAAACCCGGCATAATTGGCTTCTGTTTTAGTAATTGCTTCATTTAAGTTTTCCAGGCAGTTGCAAGATGGTTGTTGTGCTAATAGTAAATACGGAAAGACAAGAGTAATAAGGAAAGCAAATAGTTTTTTCATTTTAGTTGATCAAGCTTTAGGCTTTTAAGGAATGTTTCTAATTCTTGCAGGGTATATTGAGTGCCGTCAAGATTTACTGAATATCTGTCTTTGTATAGGAATTTTATAGATGAGCTAATTGAGTTTTCGGATTTCGTTTCTTCTGTTATGGAACGAATGCCATTAACATCTACGTTTTTAGAGACAGTTCCGTTAGATTCTGATTCTCTGTCCATGCTTAATGTCATGGCCATTAAAGAAATAATAGCGCTTCCTGATTCCCCTGCACCATCAATGATGCCAACTTTTACATATTTTGCATCATCACCATATTCGGCTTCAATAGTACTCATGCCCGCTACAGCATAACCTCCGGCACTAAAACTTTTTCTTTTCAATCCGTCCAGTGTTTCTGGAACAGCGGCTTTTAATTCATCATTGGTTAATGGAGTAAGCTTTTTTAGCTTTGCAGACAATTCTTCCATTTTATCGGCGGAATTGGCCATTTTATTCAGGTTACTAACTTTGTCGATGACACTGCCGGAACCTGAATCACCTTCTTCTTTTTTTTGATTACCACAAGAGAGCATTAAAAATGCCATGCCTGCTACAAGAGTTTTTTTTAGCATAGGATTATATTTAAATGTTTCCTAATGTAATGAATATATCAGAATTAGTGTGTTAAATTTTCATGTAATTATTTATCTGTCAGTATATTTAATGCGTATGTTTCTCCTTTTCATAATAATTGCTAAGTTTACTTTACAAATATTTTTATGCTTAAAACTAAATACTTTAATACCTGTCTTGCTGTGTTTTCAACAGTTTGTTTGTCTGTTATATTTTACGCCTGTAAAACTGTAGGGTCTAAAACCACTGCTACTACAGTTTCTACTGTTGCTATACCTGCAAAACCTGCCCGTGTTCTGGTGTTTTCTAAAACCAAGGGCTTTTATCACACCTCTATACCTGCAGGTATTGCTGCAATACAAAAGCTGGGAAAAGAGAATAACTTTATTGTAGACACCACAAAGAACTCAGCATATTTTGTTCAGGATAGTTTAAAAAATTATAGTGCTGTAATCTTTTTAAGCACTACAATGAATGTTTTAAATGCAGATGAACAGGTAGCTTTTGAGCGATATATTCAATCTGGTGGCGGTTATGCCGGTGTTCATGCTGCGGCAGATACCGAATACGATTGGCCATGGTATAATAAACTTGTTGGAGCATACTTTAAAAGCCATCCGGGTAATCCTAATGTGCGTAAGGCAACCATCGATGTTATTGATACAACTCATATATCTACAAAAGGTCTTCCTAAAAGATGGGAGCGTACGGACGAGTGGTATAATTACAAGAGCATACAAGGCGATATAAAAGTTGTAGCCAAGCTGGATGAGGATACTTATGAAGGTGGTGAAAACGGAGAGCATCATCCTATTGCCTGGTATCATGAATATGATGGTGGCAGAGCTTTTTATACTGGTGGTGGGCATACCGATGAAAGTTTTAGTGAGCCTTTATTTTTAACGCACTTGCTAGGTGGCATTAAATATGCAATTGGTAATAATGTAACGCTGGATTATTCAAAAGCATATGCTGTTAAAAAACCAGAGGATAACCGTTTTACTAAAACAGTTCTATCTAATGATTTAAATGAGCCTATGGAATTATCTGTAGCTCCTGACGGCAGGGTGTTTTTTATTGAGCGTGCCGGTAATTTTTATGTTTACAATCCCTTAGATGGTAAAACATCATTGGTTTACAAATTCCCTGTGAAGGCTGTAGATAAATACCTTAATGGTTTGTTGGGGATGACTATTGATCCTGATTTTGCAACAAACAACTATTTGTATTTCTTTTACACTGCTTCCACAGGGGATAAATACAAACAACATATTTCGCGCTTTAAAATTAGCCAGGAAAATGAGCTTGATCTTAAATCTGAGCAGATTCTGATTGAAATTCCAATTGATCTTGAAGTAAGTGCGCATACAGGTGGTTCTTTAGCCTGGGATAAATACAAGAATCTGTACATATCAACTGGTGATAATACTGTTCCTTTTGAATCTGATGGCTTTGCTCCAATAGATAAAAGAGATAACCGCTTAACTTTTGATGCAGAAAGATCGGCTGGTAATACAAATGATCTTCGCGGTAAAATTTTACGTATCCATCCTGAAGCCGATGGAAGCTATACTATTCCTGAGGGCAATTTGTTTGCTAAAGGGACTCCAAAAACACGGCCTGAAATTTATGTAATGGGCTGTCGTAACCCATATAGGATGTCGGTAGATCCGGAAACCTCTATTGTATACTGGGGAGAGGTTGGACCGGATTCTGGTTCAGATGGTTTACAAGGTCCACGTGGGTATGATGAATTTAATCAGGCAAAAAAAGCCGGTAATTTTGGCTGGCCATATTTTGTTGGAGATAATAAAGCTTATAAAGAGTATGATTTTGCAACCAAAAAGGTTGGAGATTTCTTTGATGTAAATGGACCTGCAAATAACTCTCCGAACAATACAGGAACGCAAATATTGCCTCCGGCACAGAAAGCTATGGTTTGGTATCCTTATAACATGTCAAAAGAGTTTCCTGCTTTGGGTCAGGGAGGAAGATGTGCTATGGGAGGGCCTGTATATCATTATAATGCTGCACTTAAATCAGACACTAAGTTTCCGGCATATTATGATAAGGCACTTTTTATGTATGATTGGATGAGGAATTGGGTGTTTGCGGTTCGACTGGATGAGAATCAAAATTATGTACGCATGGAGCCTTTTATGGAAACTAATGGCGATTTTAGGCGCCCTATTGACATAGAGGTAGGACCGGAAGGTTCGTTTTATATGTTAGAGTATGGATCGGTATATGGTATAGATAATGTTGATGCCCGCTTGGTTCGTATCGATTATAATGGCGGAAACCGTGCTCCTGTTGCTAAAATTGAAACAAAAGATACAATAGGAGTTGCGCCATATAAAGTTGCTTTTACCTCAAAAAGCTATGATAATGACGATGATGATAAGTTATCGTACGAATGGAGCTTTGAAGGAAATAAGGTGGCATCAACTTATCAAAATGTTATCTATACTTTTCAAAAGAATGGGATATATAATGCCATTTTAAAAGTAACTGATGCTGCTGGGAAAAGCAGCCTTGATACAGTTGTGATTAAGGTGGGTAACACCATGCCTCAGGTAGCAATAAATACCACAAGTAATACTTCTTTCTTCTTCCCTAAAGCAAGTGCTTTTAATTACAAGGTTGATGTGAAAGACAATGAGGATAAAGTTATAGATGCAAAAAAAGTAAAGGTAAACCTTGATTTTATTGCCAAGGTTGAGAGTACTCAGGCTTTGGTTGGCCATCAGGAGATTTCACCAAGCTATAATTTTGGTAAATCATTAGTTGCTAAAAGTGATTGTAAAGCTTGCCATCAGATAAATGGCAAATCAGTAGGGCCTTCATTTATGCAGGTTGCAAAGCGATATTCTGGTAACAAGGATGCAGTAGGGCGTTTAGCTAAGAAGATTATTGTAGGTGGCGGAGGTGTTTGGGGAGAGCACGCGATGAGTGCGCATCCACAGATTTCTAATGATGATGCAACTGAGATTGTTAAATATATTTTAAGTTTAAATGCTAAAAAAGAGAGTGCCGCATTGCCACAGCAAGGGACTATAATGTTAAAACAGCATTTGGGTAATAAGGATCAGGGCAGGTATATTTTCTCTGCTTCGTATACAGATAAGGGCGGGGCAATAACTCCATTAACAAAAAAGGAAACGATTGTACTGCGCCCGGCTAAAGTACAGGCAGAGGATGCAGATGTTTTTAATAACGTTGATAAAGGCGACAGTTATGTTGGCAGTATTCACAACAAATCGTACATCGCATTTAAAAATATTGATCTTAAAAATATTAATAAACTCACTTATTATTATGCTTCCGCAAATCACAGCGGAACCATAGAGGTGCACATTGATTCGCCAAAAGGTGAGGTAATTAGTACAGTTAATTTTAGTTCAACGGGTAATTGGGAGAAGTATACTGAGTTAAGCGCTTCTATAAAAAATCCTGGAGGTAAGCATGATCTGTATTTTGTATTCATTAAGAGTACTCCTCCAAATCGCGATTTGATAAGTGTAGACTGGATCAATTTTGAATAGCTGATCTTATGGTAAAGTATATTGTGCTTTTATCACTGTTATTTTTGGTTCCACACTGTAGGGCACAGCAGGTGATATCATTATATCAGGATAATGTACCCAACTCAAGGTCTGTAACCAACAAAGAAGAACGTGTAGCTAACCCAGATGTAGATAGCCTTACCTCTAACGTGTCTGTGCCCACTATTTCCGTTTATTTGCCACCAAAGAGTTTAGCAAATGGAACAGCAGTTATCATTTGTCCGGGTGGGGGTTACCATGTGTTGCTTACAAAAAGAGAGGGCAGTGATGCTGCCAAAGCGTTTGCTAAAATGGGGGTAACTGCATTTGTATTAAAGTATAGGCTGCCTAGCGACCAAACTATGGTTGATAAATCGATTGGCCCCTTGCAAGATGCGCAACAGGCTATTAAGATAGTTCGACAGCGGGCTAAAGAATGGGGTGTTGATCCGAAAAAAATAGGTATTCTGGGTTTTTCGGCAGGGGGGCATCTTGCAGCAACCGCTGGAACACATTTTAATAGGCCTGTTATAGAAAATTTACAAGGAACTAGTCTTAGGCCAGATTTTATGATGCTTATAAACCCGGTAATATCTTTTACCAACGAGATTGGCCATATTAGTTCCAGAAATAATCTTCTTGGACCTTCTCCAACAGAAGAAAAGATAAAACTTTTTTCTAACGAGTTACAGGTAACTCCAGAAACCCCTCCAACTATTTTAATTCATTCAGATGCTGATCAGGTTGTGCCAGTGTCTAATAGTGTGGAGTTTTATAGGGCCCTTAAGCAAAATAAGGTTTCTGGAGAATTGCATATTTATGCCAAAGGAGAGCATGGGTTTTTAACTGCCCCATCTTTTGATGAATGGTTTGGGCGGTGTATTTTCTGGATGAAAAGCATGTCTTTGATCTGAAACTTAAATAAAAAAAATATTAGGATATTTGCTGTATGTCATCACATCATATCATTAGGGAGAAACAAGAGCCGGCACTATATATTCATCATTTAGGGTCTTTTAATGAAGAATATTTAGGTCAGCTGCTTGAATGGAGTCCAACTTTAATAGTTAGCGCTGCGGTTTATGAAAAGGCTATCAGCCTTGGCTTAAAGGTGGATGTTGTAGTCAGTTCAAATGATCAGGATTTTCAGGAGAATACCAGGGTAATCCATGCAAAGTCAGCAGAGTTGGATGCTGTTTTAGATTACTTGATTTCGGAAAAATATTCAGCCGTAAATGTTATTAATTCGAAAAGCGAACTCAGAGAGTTGGGTAGTTATATTGAGGAAATAAATATTGTTGTATTTACAGAAACTGAAAAGTCGTATGCTATTAAATCAGGCTTTAAGGTATGGAAGCCTAAAGGCACTATTTTTAATATTGAGGTAGTCTCTTATTTTGAAACGAGCAATTTAAAGCAAACCGAAGATAATTCTTTCGAGGTAATAAACGATGGGTTTGTTGAGTTCATATTCAATGTGCCATATCTTTTTATTGGTGAGGTGTTGTAATTAGTTAACACGCTTGTATATGATAATTTTAAGAAAAGCAAAGGAAGAGGATATTGCTACCATTCAGGATCTTGCTGATAGAACATGGCGAATTACTTATGCTGAATACCTATCAGCAGAGCAGATTGATTATATGTTAGAGAAAATGTATAACCGTGGAGAGTTGCTTTCGCAATTGGAAAAGGGACATACTTTTTTGATTGCTGAAGAAGATAATGAAGATCTTGGTTTTGCAGGTTTTTCAATTATACAGCCCGAAACTCATGCCTATAAATTACATAAACTGTATGTTTTGCCGCAAACACATGGAAAGGGCGTAGGCAAGCTGTTAATAAATGAAGTTTTTAACCTGGTTAAAAAAGCAGGAGCTAAATCTCTTCAGTTAAATGTTAACAAGAACAATAAGGCAAAGGATTTTTATGAAAAGGCAGGGTTTATAATAAAAGAAACCGTTGTCCTTGATATTGGCAACGGTTTCGTTATGGATGACTTTGTGATGGAGAAAACCATCTAATTATTTTCTAGTTTTGGAATTCTTGTTGGTGTATCAATACCTTTTATAATACTTATTGCACTCTTGGCAATACCCTTAATAGTAGACAATATATTGTCTGAATCAAGAGTGTTGTACTCATCTTTTACGGTATGATAAAACTTATCAGTATCGATCTGATCTGTACTGATAGTATGCGCAGGTACGCCAAGGGCTGCTAATGTTGCATTGTCACTTCTATAGAAAAGGTTTTGCTGTGGATAAGGATCAGGATGGAAAGTAAACTCTGTTCCTTTTAAGTTTTTCTGTAAGATCTGGCCAAAATCTGATTTATCAAAGCCTGTTATAAAGGCCGTATTTTTACCAAACTTACTGTCCTTGCCAATCATCTCTATATTAAACATTGCTACAACATCATCCGGATTTAGTTTTTCCGAGAAATGCCTGGCCCCGAAACCTCCAATTTCTTCTGCGGTAAAAGCAACAAATATTAAGGTGCGTTCATTGTTGTTTAATTTTTTATAATATTTGGCTAAAGCGATCATTGCAGTTGTGCCCGATGCATCATCGTCTGCCCCGTTTGCAATGCTGTCTTGTCCATCAGCTTTAATAATACCCAGATGATCATAATGCCCAGAAAAGATTACCAATTCCTTAGCTTTTGATTTTCCGGGGATCATTCCTGCCACATTAAATAATGGCATTTTTGCGAAAGAGTTTTTCAGGATAACCTTAAAGTTGCTTTTAACGGTGTCTTTATCAAGCACAAAAACAAGCGCAGCTGACTTGGTATTTATATCTTTTTCGTCCATTATACTACCTTTATCAAGATACCCTTTGATTCTGTTAAAGGCATCTGCAAATTTTGCATCAACTAATATCAATTGTTTCTTTCCGCTTCTGCTGATTTGTCTGAACTGATCTATAAAAGCCTTTGATGGGTCAAGCTTAATCCACCCGTCACTATTTGTATTGTCAAAAGTTAGGTTTTCAGAGGTGTTGCCATATACAAGAACGTTTGCTGGCTCAATGGCAGACCCATCAATTGTAACTGAAGGGGTTTCAGGCTTCAATTGATATTTAAAAAATGACTGGCGGTATCCGGTCTCTCCTGTAAGGGGCTTTAGTCCAATGCTTTTAAATTCAGATTCTATAAAGGTTGCAGCCTTGTCTATGCCAGGAGTAAACGTTCCTCTACCCTGCATATCGTCGCTGCTAAGGGTTTTGATTAGCCGATCGACATAATCTTTTGTGATTATTTTGTTAATGTCTTGTGCCTTTGTCTGTTGGGCAACAAGAAGTGCAAAAAAGAAGTAAAGAACTTTTCTCATATATGTTAGTTAGAATTCAATGCATTTTTTCTTCTGTTTATCTCTGTTGAAACACGCGTGTCGTGAACACCATCAATTACAGTTATTTCATAATCTTTGTCTTTATCAGATTCATACATCTGTGCAGTTTCTATGTTTTCTACAGATCTGTCGTATGGGCCTCTGCTGCTCATCAATTTAACAAAAACAGGTAAGCATTCAAAGAAAATAAATAACAAGCCAATAAATGTTATAGCCAGTGCAGTATTTACATCTTTTTTACCATTAGAGTTAATACTTAACTGTCCCAGTGCAGAATTCCTGTCAGCAAAGCCAGCTATACTTGTTAGGCTGTCAAGCTGTTTACTGGTGTATAATTTCTCACTCATCAGGCCATCAAATTGCTTCCTGCCATCTACAAAATCTTCAAGTTTTCGTACTCCGGCTGATAGTGTGTCGAGATCTTGTTCCCGTTGCTTCAATTCTCCTTCTTTTCTTTTGGCGTAAGGCCCATAACCCATGATACCGGATGTTTCTGTGGTTTTGTTCCCGAAAATTTCAAAGTTTAGCTTTTGCCTATCTGTCTTTATTCCGCTTTCCAAAGAGTCGCGTTGGGCCTTTGTTTCTTTAAGCTTAGCAAGTTCAATTTTATATTTATTGTTAAATGCGACATTTAACGTGTCAATTTTAGCGCGTTGATTGTTTAAATAAGTAACCTTTAATTTTTCTTTGATCTCTTTGTCGAATATTTTTAATTCCAGCGGACGTGAGATTACAATCCCTATCATGATGGCCAGTAAAATACGCGGAGTTGCCTGCAGCAACTGCTTACCGGTAGAAGCACTTTTATTGATGCTGGAAACGATATAACGATCCATATTAAAAATGGCGAGACCCCATATTAAGCCGAAAAGGAAGGCAAATGGGAGTGCTGTTGAATCCCCTTTAAAAACAAAATACATGGCATAACCACCAGAAAGCGCAGCAAACAATCCGGTAAAGAAAATGGTGGCTCCAATGCCAAGATATTTATTGTGCTCAGTAGGATGTTTTTCTAGGGTAGGGATATGTACTCCTGAACAAAACCAAAAGAAACGTGAAATTGAATTCATGACATTTAAACCAAAATTAGCAAAGACTTACTATTAAACGCCTGACATACTTAGTTGTTACAGTTATTCACTTTTTTGTAATGTTTCTTTCTCCAATTATAGATACTTGCGTAACTTTATCTAAGTTTGAAAAAATCAAAATAATATGATTAAGGAAATAACAGTTGAGGAACTTAAAGCAAAGATTGATAATAACGAAGATTTTCAATTGATTGATGTGAGAGAGCCCTTTGAATACGAAACGTCGAACCTTAATGGGTTAAATATCCCTTTAGGCGGTATTTTAATTGAAGCAGATAAAGTTGCTACCGATAAACCGGTAATTATGCAATGCAGAAGTGGCAAAAGAAGTGCTGCGGCTGTAATGCAGTTGGAACAACAACTTGGTTTAACCAATTTGTATAACCTTAAAGGTGGTATCCTGGCATGGCAAGAAGCGTTTGATCCTGATATGCCTGTTTACTAGGATATGTGGAAGAAAATAGCTTTAAACGTTTTTTATAACCTGGGGATTATCCTATCAGGTTACGGCGTATTCTGGGCTTTTAATAATCAGAAATATCTAGTTGTGGCATTATTTGTGGCTACTGCAGGATTTTTTCTGTATCAAAAGCTACAGCTTATGAAAGAGATGCGAAGTAACCTTAAAAAGAAGTAAAAAGATCTTTAGGAATACCTTCCAGGCCCAGACCAGGGAGGTATTTTAATAAGTACTTGCCATCGGCCATTTCCGGAGCTTTAAAAGGATTGTTTTTGGTTAGCCATGGCCCATCTAAATCAACCCAATCACACAGCGGTGCAAGAGCAATCCCTGCCTGAGTAGCACATGAAGTTTCGCTCATACAACCCATCAAAACCTTCATTCCAAACGAACGCGCTTTTAGGATCATTTGGTGAGCTTCATACATGCCTGCACTTTTCATCAGTTTTACATTAATGCCGTGATAAGCACCTTTTAGGCCATCCAGATCTGTTAAGCGCTGCACTGCCTCGTCAGCAAGTATAGGTATTGGACTTCTGCCTGTTAGCCAGGCATTCCCATCAAGGTTTGCCTTGTCCATTGGCTGCTCTATTAGTAACGCTCCCTTGTCGTGCAGCCAGTAAATCATGTCAATAGCTTCAGCTTTATTTGCCCAGCCTTGATTGGCATCTATATACAAAGGCAAGTTGCTTACGCTTCTAATTGTATTGATCAGCTCTTTATCGTTCTCGCGGCCTAGTTTTACTTTTAGTACTTTAAAGCTTTCGGCATCCGCTACTTTTTCTCTTATAACTTCTGGGGTGTCAATACCGATGGTATAAGAAGTTACAGGCATTTTTTTCGGGTCAGCGTTGTAAATTTCATAACAAGGTTTGTTTAAAATCTTGCCATTTATGTCGTTAAAAGCAATATCTATCGCTGCTTTTATGGCGGGGTGGCCATGTTCAATTTCATCCAGATATTTTATGATTCCAGCAAAATCAAAAGGATAGGCAAATCTTTTCCACTCTACCTTGTTTAGAAAGGCACTGGCGCTTTCCATACTTTCGCCCATATAAGGAACCATTGATGCCTCTCCGTAACCAATAATTCCTTCGTAATTAAGACTGATGAGCATAATAGGAGTACTAGTTCTTGAGAATTTTGCAATAGAAAATGGATGTTTTAATTCCAGTTGATAGGGTTTGGAGTTTACCTGCATGAGCTAAAAAAGCTTTAAGTAATATCAAAGTTAAAAAAATAGGAGCTGCAGCTAATGTAAAAATAATATGCCTAATATTGCGCCTTGTATGAATAGCACGATATATCAACCGTTTAAAAACTTCGATTTTAAGTATAAAAACTGCTTTCTTAGCGGAGATACATTCTCTACGCCTATAACTGAGATAGGTATTTTGCCAGAATGGCTGTTAGGAGTAGCTAATTTTAGTGGAGAGGAGCAAATTAAACTGCTTGATGAAAGTATTCGGTCATACAATAGCTTAAAAGTTCCATGCAATACTGAAGTATTAACTCATTTCATTGAACCTCTGGAAGAGAAGATTCATGATGCGTTTTTAAAGGGATATGAAGGTGTTTCTAAACTTGACGAAGTTGATCTGTTCAGGTGGATAGGTAAGATGATGTATAGCCTTATTTATGTAGAGATGCATGCGGCTGTCCGCCAACAGCAATTAAGTGCCGACGGCGTAAATATGTCACAGGGACTGATGCATAAATTCGGGAACCTTCACACCATGATTCAGGGGATTTATACTGATGTGGTATTTGAAGATTTTACACCATGGTCAATAGTTGTGGTTCCATTAGAACAACATGATACGGCCTTTAGTTTTAGAGACGAAATCAACACGATGACCTTTTCGTTGAAATTAAAGGACTTTGGGATTATAGCCTGTTTGCAGGATAATGGCACAAATAAAAAATACCATCATGAACTGCTGGATCAGATAGGTAATACCGCACTCTCACCACAGCAATTTGAAGAACTTTGTGCAAGGTTCTTTTATTCGGCCTATTTGTTTAACAGGTTGCCTGAATATGCAATATTGCCGGTTGAAGGATCTATTTATATCGATGCAATGCCATTAAGGGGCACTCTAAATAAGGCTCTATTTGATCATTGGCAACATAAAACTTATGCCCAGGTTTTACAGGATTTTTGGAAACCATGGGATCATACTCTTTTTGAGATCATTAAAGATCCTACAAATCCAATCAGTTATTTTAATCCATCTAGCTTACCCGCTACTACTTAGCCTATTTTTGTAAGCAGCTGACTTAAGAAGTGAGGAATTACTCCCGGAACAATAAGTACAGTAACAATTAAACCTGTAAGCGCACCAAAAAAGTGAGCATCATGGTTTATACTGTCTCTGGAATGTTTAGATGCATATACACAATATGCCAGGTATAATGGGCCAAATATGATTGCCCAGATCGGAATAGGCAATGGAAATATAATCATTGAAGAGAAGGGCTGAAATAAGATGTAGCTAAATAATACAGCACTTATTGCCCCTGATGCACCCAGGCTATTGTACCACATATCGTTCTTGTGTTTTATAACAGATGGTATGTCACTTAAAATTAAACCAAAAAAATAAACTATAGCAAACTGCCATGAACCTATCATCGCTTCCAATTGAAAAGCAAAGAAGAAGAAGGTCATCATGTTAAAAATCAAGTGCATCCAGTCTGCATGGATCAACCCACTCGTTAAAAGGGTATAAATTTTATGTTTTCGAGTTACACTGTAAGGGTGCAGCATGAATTTGCCAAATAACCCATGGTCATTAAAAGCGTATATACTGGTTATAATTGTAAAAACAAAGATTATTGAGGCTACAGGAGTATGCTGAAGGTATTCCATTCTTATTTAAGTGTTATTTTAGTGTCGTTTACCAGACGAGCTATGGGGTATCGGGAGTGCGTTTTTTCGTAATAATCAGAATTTTTATAGATAAAGTCAAGCTGTGCCTCAGCATTTTTACTTAAACTGCTGTCTTTAGCTTTTTGAGCCTCAAGTTTTTTTCTTATTTCAGGATTTTTCTTTAATAATTCAGCTGCAGTGTCTTCAAAAACATAAGCGCTAAAGTGCTCTTTCATTCCTAGTATCGAATCAAAGAAATTCCAGTTGAAAAACGAATCCATAGCTTGTGGTTCAAGCGTTTCAATAATATATCTGTTAACGCGCTGGTTTGTATAGACTACAAAGTCGCCTTCGTAAAACTGCAAAGTCTGTTTTATAGGATTAACTTTTACGTTAGAGTGTAGGTAATGCCCCTCAAACGGACTACTCATTGTTTTATAATCTGTAACATAATACGACTCAACATCAATCTGAGTGTCTTTTTGCAATTGCTGTACCTTCACATTGTTAAGCTTTAATAACCCAACAACTTTATCCCATGCTTTTGGTATAATGTAAGCAATGGGCTTTGTAACAGAAACAGATGGCTTGTAAGTATTCCAGTATTTAATGATTTTAGTATGTGGTTCATTTCTGTCGTAGTACAAACGATCTATTCCACTTACTTCACTTGGTTTTTGCTTTGCTGTATATCCCTTAAATTCCAGATCTTCTGAAACAGTCTCGTCCAGTATCCATGTTATTGGAAATGTAGTTTGTTTTGCAACCTGTTCATCTGCTTTTCGTTTGTTCTCTCCGATTATCTTTGCGTCTCGTACTACAACATTAATATAGATCTGCAAAAGCTTATATGTGGCATCAACTCTTTTGTCATAATCTTTTAGCATGTGGGTTTCTGGCATAAACCCAATAGTATTGTGTAAAGTTGTGTACCCGGTAGAATACCTTGCTGATTCTAAAAAACCGGTAATGCCGGCATCAGGTGTTTCTTCAACTGAATTTACGTAGGGGATCATCTCATAACCTGAATTTTTCATTTCGGTATAAAGGGTTGGCAACATAGTTTTAGTCATGTATTCCGATAATACAGGATTTAACTTATCCTTATGAGTAGGTATAAGTGTCATTACATATTGGTAGTCTGCACCATTACTGGTGTGTGTATCTACAAATATTTCGGGCTGCCAGATATTAAAAATCTCCTGAAAAGAGTACGCATTTTTGGAATCTGTTTTTATGAAATCCCTGTTCAGGTCGTAATTTTTACTGTTTCCCCTAAAGCCATAAGCTACGGGGCCATTTTGATTTGCTCTTGATGTGCCTGTTCGGTTAAAACTGCCGTCTATGTTGTAAACCGGAATGATGCAAATTACTACATCTTTAGGTAACAAATCTCCTTTCAATAAATCTCTGGCCAGCATCATACTGGCATCTATGCCTTCCGGCTCTCCGGGGTGTATTCCGTTGTTTATTAGTAAAATACGGTTGTTGCTTTTTCGTATAGCAACGGGATCAAATATTTTATCTTTTGATAAAACCAAAAGATGCAGAGGTTTGCCAAAGTCTGTGTTACCGTAGCTAAGTAACTTTGCTTGTTCATATGTTTTGTCTAATTGCTCATAATGCTTAATGGCTTGGTAGTAAGTAGCAGTTTCTTTTTTGCCGCTTAATTCATAAGGCGTTAGTTGTGCTGATGTATCCATTGCAGTTATTAAAAGTAAGAGGATAAGATAGTGCTTCATTTATAGCTGGGACGAATCCTGTTTTAGTATAATGTTTTTCTGGAAAGTCCCATTAGTCCAAACTGATACCTGATACCAATAGAAAAATAGGTATATATATCCGTATAAGTATTTGGTTTTCTGTCTACACCGGCAGGGGGCGAATAAAACTCTTCGTAGCCATCAAGGCCATCATCAAGGCTAAGGTTAGTTTGGTAGTTTACATTTATTCCATATCTATAATATCCGGATTTATCAGGGAAATAATAGGTGTAGCCAATATTAAGCGGTATAATAATGTCTTTGGTTTTTGGTGTTTCGGCACCGCTTACATTATTTAATACTCCACCTAAGCCAGCTCCCAGATAAAGCCCTTTCATTGCATTAGAAAAACTATTTCTTCTGTAGTCAATTACAGCTCCTAAATATATCTTCCCATTTATCGTAAATGATTTGTAAGAATTGACAAAGCTTTTTTTATCAAGATTACCACCTTCTCCTTTAATCCTACCTATCTGTCCTTCTCCTCCCAGACTAATAAACGGAGTGAAGAAGAATTCGCCAACCCCATAAATAGATTTTCCAAACTTGTGCTTTTCATAGTCCATAAACGACTGGGTAAGTCCACCACCACCACCGAGGCTAAGTTTATAAAAATTAGATTGCGCTGTAGCGGTTAAACAAAGTAAAGTAGCCAGAATGGAGATAAATGTTGTTTTCAAAGTTTCTTCTTTAAGTTTCGAACCTATTTAATAATCTTATATATAACTTTGTTTTTTCTATATGAGTATGCTAAAATATCAAAATAATAACAAAACACTTCAAGGTAGGTTCACAAAGTACGTTCAGATTGATACGCAATCAGATCCATTATCGGAGACCATTCCATCGACAGAGAAACAAAAGGACCTGGGTAGGGTGCTTGTTGCGGAGCTTTTAGAAATGGGAATAACAGATGCCCATCTTGACGACTTTGGTTATGTTTATGCAACTATACCTTCTACAACAGAAAAGGAGGTACCTGTAATTTGTTTCTGTTCGCATATGGATACTTCTCCTGATTGCAGCGGAAAGAATGTAAAACCTATTATTCATCCCAATTATCAGGGACAGGACCTGGTGCTTCCTGACGATGAGACCATCATTTTAAAAATGGCAGAGCATCCTGATTTAAAAGATCAGATTGGGAACGACATTATTACCGCAAGCGGAACTACACTTCTTGGCGCCGATAACAAAGCTGGAGTTGCCGAGATTATGGAGGCAGCAGCATTTTTAATATCACATCCCGAAATTAAACACGGAAAAATCAGAATCTTATTCACGCCAGATGAAGAGATTGGACGAGGTGTAGATAAAGCAGATCTGAAGAAACTTGGTGCTGATTTTGGATATACTATTGACGGCGAAACTTTAGGCTCAATAGAGGATGAAACATTTTCTGCAGATGGTGCGGTATTAACTATAAATGGAGTAAGTACACATCCGGGGTTTGCTAAAGGAAAAATGGAAAGTGCAATAAAGATCCTGGCTGATGTAATTAGTGCATTGCCGGCAGATTGTCTCTCTCCTGAGTCGACAGAGCTTAAGGAGGGATTTATCCATCCCGTTACCTTTGGGGGAAGTGTTGAGCAGGCTGAAGCTCGCTTTATCCTTCGTGCTTTTAATGACGAAGAACTAAGTGCCAATGGAGAATTATTGGATGCAACGGTTCAGAATATTATTGAGGATTTTCCGAACTCAACTTATACGTTAAAAATAACTCCGCAATACCGCAATATGAAACAGGTGCTTGATCAATACCCTCAGGTTATTGAATATGGCATTGAAGCTATTAAAAGAGCAGGAATTGTACCTAAACAACAAAGTATTAGAGGGGGTACTGATGGTTCACGTCTTTCGTTTATGGGCTTGCCTTGTCCTAATATTTTCGCCGGAGAGCACGCTTTTCATGGTAAACAAGAATGGGCTTCGGTACAAGACATGGAAAAGGCAGTTCAAACCATTGTTAACATTGCCTCAATTTGGGAGGAAAAGGCATAGATTAATGCGGTAAACGGTTTTTCAATAATCCGTAAACAAACGTTCCCAATAGTGAGCCAATTATTACAACTATCATAACCAGGTAGCCTTGTCCGAGCAGTACAAACACTGGCCCCGGACAAGCGCCTGTAAGTGCCCAGCCTAACCCAAAAATGGTACCTCCAATTAAATACCGGCGCCATGTTTTTTCTTTATCAGTAAATGAAACTGGCTTCCCTTCAACATCACGGGCTTTCATTTTTTTCATTAGCCAAACTGCAATTATGCCTGTTAGTAAGGCTGTACCCATAATGCCAAACATATGAAACGATTGGAATCTGAACATTTCCTGAATGCGATACCAGGATATGGCTTCTGATTTACTCATAATAATGCCAAACAGTATGCCGGCAAGGATAAATTTAACTGACTTTATCATGGCTTAATGTTAAAAAAGGAGTGGAAAAATTAAGTGGGTCATTATCAGGCCGCCGATAAAAAAGCCGATAACTGCAATCAGCGAAGGGAGTTGCAGGTTTGATAAGCCACTAATTGCGTGACCTGATGTACAGCCACCTGCATAACGTGTTCCAAAGCCAATTAAAATGCCACCCCCAAGAAACATTAATAATCCTTTTCCTGTAGCCAGAAAATCCCAATTAAATAATTGCAAAGGGACTATATTTCCATCAAACCGGATGTTGATTTTTTGGAGGTCCTGAATTGTATGCTGTGATAAATTTAAAGGAACATCCGGTTGAAGCCAATTTGCAGAAATAAAGCCCCCTATTACAGACCCTAGCAGGAAAAGCAGATTCCATCGCTGTGCTTTCCAATCGAAATTAAAAAAGCTCACCCATTTTCCGGCTCCCAGTATACTGCACATGGTTCGCAGGTTTGATGAAAAGCCAAAGGATTTTCCAAAAAAGATCAGAATTATCATTATAAAACTGATTGTCAGGCCCGAGATATACCATGGCCAGGGCTGTTTAATAAATTCAAGCATACTATTTATTTGCTTAGTGTTAACCGTGCTAAATATTGATCATGATCATCTTCAAAAACTATTTCGGCATCCCAGCCAGATTGCCGGGCAATATCTATAAGTGTTTTTTGATCTACATAAACCCACTTAAACCAATTGCCTTTAATACTTTTATATTCGTATCTGAAACTTACCTCGCCATAATAACCATTAAGCGGAAAGGGAATCTCCTGGTAAAGGTATGATAGGTCTGAGCTATCAAATACCAATTGGCCATCGGGGTTTATCAGCCCCTTTACATGTTGTAAAAACGCCTTTAGCCCAGCAATTGATCCTGTCAGGCCAATGCCGTTCATCATAAACAGAAGGGTGTCGTAAGTATCTTCTTTATAGGTAAGTATGTTTCCTTCTATGGCCTGTTTTAGTCCACGTTGTTTCATAATGGCAACAGCAGGAGTAGAAATATCCATACCTGTAACATTAAATCCGCGTTTTTGCAGGATAAGAGCATGGCTGCCTACACCGGCACCAACATCAAGCACTTTTCCTTTGCACATGGCTAAAGCTGTAAGCTCCAGTTCTGGCATTTCATCCTCACCTCTGAAGTAAACATCAACCGGCATTTCTTCAGGTTCATCATAAGAGTTGTGCACCCATAAAGTTTCTGCGGGCGGTTTTGTAAACTGGTCTTTTAAAGCTTCACCGAAAACATCCATAAAGGCAAAGATAAAAACCTTTGCCTGTTATAATTGAAACTCCTGATGATATTCGGGAATGTTTACATTTTTAAAACCATTATTGAGTATGCGCTGGGCAAATTTCTGCTGTACCTCATACTCCCCATGAACAAGAAATAGCTGTTTAACTTTTGAAGGATCTTGTACCGACAAGAATTGTAACAGATCTTCGTAATCACCATGTGCACTCATAGATTTTATAGAGCGGACTTCGGCTTGCACATCGTATTCCTGACCAAATAGCCAAACCTTTTTTTGACCGGCAATTAACCTGCCTGCCAAAGAATTTGCTGTTGCGTAACCAACCATTAAAATGGTATTTTTTCGATCAATGATATTATTTCTGATATGATGCCTAACCCTGCCACCCTCAGCCATGCCAGACGAGGATATAATCACACAAGGGCGGTCATCACCATTCAGCGATTTTGATTCCTCGACACTCTCTATAAATTTTAAGCCTTTAAAATCGAATATGTCATTGTCTACTTTAAAAACCTCTTTAACGCCATTGTTGTAAACTTCAGGATGGTCTTTTAATACCTGAGTGGCCTCAAGTGAAAGGGGACTATCTACGTAATATCGAACATTTGGCAATTGGTTCTTCAGCTCAAGGCTGTTTAGGGCATAAAGAAGTTCCTGCGTACGGCCAACACTAAAGGCAGGGATAATTACTTTTCCTTTCTTAACCTCGCAGGTATTCTTAATGATCTGCAACAACATATTTTCTATAGGCTCCAGATCAACATGCAAAGAATCGCCGTATGTTGATTCCATTATAATGTAATCGGCCTGAGGAAATGTTTGCGGACTTTTCAAAAGCAGGTCGCCATAGCGTCCTACATCTCCACTAAAGGTAATGTGCGTAGTTTTCCCATCTTCATTTATCTTTAAATGGACAGCAGCACTTCCAACTATGTGTCCTGCATCAGTAAAACGAAGGTTTATGGTAGGGTCTATTATAAAGTCCTGATCATAAGGAACGGTTTTAAACTGGCTGAGGGTTTGGTTTACGTCCTTGTCTGTGTACAAGGGCATTTCCTGATCTTCTACCCGTTTAATTTTTCTGTTTGCGTATTCCGCATCCTGCATTTGTATTTTGGCCGAGTCCAATAATAAAATCCTTGCCAGATCTCTGGTTGCCGGGGTACAATATATGGTGCCTTTAAAGCCTTCAGAAACTAATTTCGGTAGTAATCCGCAGTGATCTATATGCGCATGAGATAAAATCATGTACGTAACTTTTGCAGGATCAAAACCGAAGGACTCATTCAAGCCCTCGGTAATATCGCCCATTCCTTGAAAAAGGCCGCAGTCTAATAGAATTTGAGTTTCATTACTTAGGGTAATAAGGTGTTTACTACCGGTTACAGCACGTGCTGCACCATGAAAAGCAATTTTCATTAAAAATATATTATGCTCTTACTTTTGCAATAGTGTCCTTTACTTTACCTGAAACATCTGCAAACTTATCTTTAGAAGAATCTAATAAATCGCAGAACCAATCGGTTACTTTGCCTTTCATTTCACCTTCTTTATCTGCTGATAGTATTATTGCTATTGCTGTGCCAAGAGCTACTCCTGCCAATATACCTGCAATTATTTTAGTTTCTTTCTTCATAATGATGTTCTTTTATGAAAGTTAAACAAAAATAGAGCCGAATGGTTCTCTTGTTTTACATTTTTCTTAATCTGAAAGCTATAATTGATTCGGTATCTTTAACGGATGTTAAGATCCATATCATTTATAAATATTGCTTTGGCTATTGTATACTTTTTGTTCTACTTGCTAAACAGTACATCTTATGCAATAATTGGAGTTTTTATACTAATTACTTTTAGTGCACTGACCATCAGGAATGCAGAGAAGGATATAAAACCTACAGCCTTGCACCTTGTACTTGCAGTTATGGTATTGTTGTTTGCCTTTTTTTTGGCAATATGGACCTATAATGTAGTTCTCTCCTCTTTTGAACATGACTATTTTGGTAATAGCTGGCTGTATATTACCATTAGTTCCGGTTTAATTGCAGGAATAGTAATTCAAATTATAACGTTGTTTATCCACCGCCCTTAACCCTGTTCTGAATATCCTCGCTACCTGTCTTGCGGTCTTTTTTGCTGATATTTTGATTGCCAAATCGATAAGAGAAGGAAAGCATAACACGGCGACTATCTGGTCTTTTATTGGTATACATATCTATGTTCTGATATTTTGTTTGCTCTCTGTATCTGTCAGATTGGAAGATATCATTTATCATAAGTTTAATGGTTCCTTTATCTTTTAACACAGCCTTTTGTGCACCTGTTGATATAGCATAGCTACCCTTATATTCTGAAATACCATAAACAGAGCCTGAGTAATAAAAACCGCTTAGTTCCAGTGTATAGCCCTTTCCTGCTTTAAACGAATTTTGAGAATTAAAACTAAAGCTTGTTGTATTGTTATTAAATGTGCTGTTCTGTACATTTCCTTTGTATTCATTTCGGAAAATATTTGCGAAATGAGTTCCATTCCACCAATCAAAAAATGTAGTAGAAGCGGTGAAGCTAACGCCATAGTTGATCAGTTTGCTTAAGTTTTGAGGAGATTCAAAAGTAGCATTTAATGAATCTATCTGACCACTTAGCCAGGTAATCACATCAGTAGTTCGATTGTAGTTTAACGCAGTAGTATATTTTCCCTTAAAACTGTGGCTCAATTGAAATGTATTGATCAACTCAGGCTTTAAAAAGGGATTCCCTTGATAAAAAAGAAGCGGGTCTCTGAACATTCTAAAAGGATTCAAGTCTCCGTAATCGGGTCTTTCTATTCTTCTGCTGTAGGCCGCCTGAATCAGGTGATTCGAGCCAAGCGGTTTACTAACAAAAACACTTGGAAACAGCTGGAAGTAGCTGCGGGTTAATAAAGAGTCAGTTGTTATTTGGTGCCCTTCTGTTCTTGTATACTCTCCTCTTAAACCAGCCTGCACACTAAACCCTTTAAATTCTTGATTAAAGTTTAGGTAGCCAGCATGTATCTGCTCTTTATACTTAAAATGGTTGCTTCCATTAGTATCATATTCCCAGTTCCCATTGTTTAGAATGTCGTACCGGAGGTTATTGTCAGACTGTATGAAACTGCTTTTTAAACCACTTTCTAATTTAATGGTTTTATTAAGAGGATCTGTATAGTCTACCTTAGCAAGGTAAACATCTGTTATGGCAGGTACATATCCACGTCTGCTGGTGATTGCGCCCGTTTGCCCGTCAGTAGACTGAAGCATTGTTGTTTTTAAGTTAAGCTTTGAAGTAAAGCTATTACTAGCAAAATCAGCGTCAGCAGAGAATGTTCGACCTTCCTTATTAAATTTATGAAGATAGTTAACATTGTAAGTTAAGTTTTTCCAGTTTTGCTGATCATAATTTGTTGTAGCCATCTGGTTGATTATTGATCCATCACCAGAAATTAATCTGTTTCCGGTCTTGCTGTCATGAGTATACTTACCTACATTTCCGTTTATAAGAAATCCTAATGTGTTTGAACTATCTAATTCATAATCAAGACCAAGTCTGAAATTGTTTGTGTGAAGTGGTTCGTCAGTTTCCGTATCCTGATAAGACGTTCGCGTAGGGGTACTTCCAATATTGCCATTATCATAAAAACGTCTAACAAAATCCAGGTATTCTGTTTCACCACGATAGCCATAATCATAGCTTCCATATACATTCAGTTTTTCATTTCTGTAGTTTAGGATTGTGGCACTACCGTAACGTGCATTTCTGCTGGCGCCACCGTTTAAAGAGATCGAACCATTTAAACCTGTTTTCATATTTTTCTTCATCTGGATATTGATGATTCCCCCATTTCCTGCAGCATCATATTTTGCAGATGGATTGCTCATAATTTCAATTTTCGAAATAGAAGATGAATTTGTTCCTTTTAATAAAGTGCTTAACTCTTTTGGAGAGAGGTAAGTAGATTTGCCATTAATCATAACCAATACACCCGATCGCCCTTTTAAAGAAATCTGGCCTTCATCATCTACTTTAACACCCGGTGCCCTGGCAAGAAGCTCAAGAGCTGTGTTACCTTCTGATACAATGCTGTTTTCTACATTTATTACCGTTTTGTCTATAGTCTGCTCTATTAGCTTTTTCTGAGCTGAAATTACTACAGCGTTTAGTAGTTTACTGTCTTCTTTTAATTTTAAAAGACCCAGATCAAGCTTTCTGTTTTCTACTGATATTACAAATATTTCAGTAGTAAGAGAATGGTAGCTAATCCCACTGATCTTTACCAGATATTTTCCGTCGGGAATTGCCGTAAACAAGAACTTACCTGTCGAATCGCTCAATGCTCCTTTTATCATTTTTCCATCTTCATAGAGCAAGGCTACAGAAGCATATTCTATTGAAGCCCCCTCATTATCAACTACCTTCCCGGATATGTTTCCGCTGGTTTGTGCATATCCATCGAGTTGGGCCGAAGTAAGTATTATTAATAAAATATAAGGTAAAAGAATTCCTGTAGAAAGCTTTAGGCCTTCTAAAATATATGTTTTCATAGGTTTTATTTAAGAAAGTATCGGAACGAGTTTATTCTTTTTTGCTGCTTTTTTTCTTTTGCCCCACCATACGTAGAAGCCAGTAACGGGTAGACTGGCACAAATGAGGCTGGCAAAAAAATAGATGATCTTTGTTGTAAGGCCAGCAAATGCACCTACATGCAGACCATAGTTTGACCGGCGAATCCATGATGCCGCGTCTTCATCCCTTAATCGTTTATTTGAAGCAGGTAGCTCTGCAAGGGTGTGTTGGTCCAGATAAACATCACGCCATGTTCCTCTGTACATATCCGTACAAACGTAAATTGGATCTGAGGCTTTCTCAGGAAAATGCATCAGAATATCGTGACGTTCGTGTTCAGCAATTTCATTTATACCTTTATGCCAGGCCTTATCAACCTGAGTAAGCATATTTGAGTTGGGGTTGCTTGTAGTGTCAGACAAAGCCTCTATGCGTGGCTTATTTTCTCCACCGGCCATCCAGTATACACTTTTGTTAAACCAGGTAAAACTCATCATTAGGGCTGTAAAGGCAAGGATAGCGGCTACAATTAGGGAATAAAAGCCCAGTACATTGTGCAAGTCGTAGTTTACCCGCTTAAATTTAGCCCGCCATTTTATCTTGAAGCTCTGATCGCGCCCTTTTTTATTCCACTTTTTTGGCCACCACAATATCAGTCCGCTAATCAATAGTACAAAGAAAACAAATGTGCCCCAACCAACTACCTGATGGCCTATTTTTTGAGGCAACCACATATAATAGTGTCCATCTTCAAAAAAATGAAAGATGTCTTCATGATCAACCATAGCAACCACATTTGCAGTATACGGATTTACATAAACAATAGAGTCTGATTCATGAATGCTAAGTTGTGCAGTCCGGTTTTCTCCATAATACCATATAGATTCAACTTCTTTACCCGGTAAAGCTTTTTGAACAGCTTTGTAAAGTATTGAAGGCGGCAGAAACTTATCCGCCTCCATAGTTTTTTGGGCATGTAGCCACGGTGAGCTAAAGCTTTTTATTTCTTGTTTAAACACCAGAACACAGCCAGTAATGCTTAGTATAAATACTATAATTCCGGATGCTAATCCAAACCACAAATGAAACCAGGCGTTGATTTTTTTGAAAACCATTTATAAAGTCAAAAGTTATATCTACTATTTCAGTTTTTCTATACGAAGTATGTAGTCAATACCACCTATAAATTCAACACCCTTTGTCAATTTCTCAGTAGCCGGATCATACTCCCATATGTAGTCTCTATCAACAGCGTTAACCGCAATAAAGGCTTTTCCGTCCTCAACAATTACTCCATTTACCATTCGTTCGCCCTTATCTGCAGGCAGATCTAACTTTTTAATTAGAGAACCATTTTTCACATCAATAACGGTGAAGTAATGATCAGCATCAATAGATTGCCCTGCTATGCGCGATCTTACTATAGCTTTACCATTACCGATGTACCACATTGCAGGCGCCATTTCATTGTTAGTGGAAGCAGAGAAGTTAAAGAAGTAAGTGGGATCAATTTCTGTTTGTCCGTTTTTAATCCGGTACATTACTGCCGGTGATTTATAATCATATACATTTACCGGATCTGTAATAAAGTACAGGTCATTGTTTTCATCAACAAAAGATGATGGAGCGTAAACATTTGGCCCGCCAGGTCCTGTGGTACGGATATCTGATAATGATTTTTCAACCTTCATTGTTGAGTAATCTATAACTGCAACAAATGATTTCTGGTAAACAGGCATATTTGGATACTGCGTCCAGTCGTTAGACCCAAAACCATATCCCAGAAATAACTTATTATCCCTGTATTCTGCAAAACCAATGTTATAGGTCTGAAATCCAGAAGGGATAACTTCAAGATCAAGCGTACCGGTTTTAATGGTCATTTTATCTACTTTGACTACAGCATAACGTGCTTCTCCATTGCCATCTCCAAAAATAACCAGTGTATTGTTGTCAGCCCAGGTATAAGAGCTCCAGTTTAACCATGCAAAGGGAATCTCTTTATCTATGATCAATGATCCGTTTTCTACATGATATTTTCCTAAACGTCCGCTATTGGCATTTGCATGATAGTAAAATCCATCTTTCTGAACTACATCCTGTGCATATACTTTACCGGTCATTTCTGCGCCATTGCCCTTTAAGCTAATTGTTCCGCTAGTTAATGAAGGGATGCTGGTAATGTAATAAGCGGTATTTGGCCAGCTACCTACGCATAGAATTGCAGAATATTTGGTTCCTTCTTCTACGTTACCAATGTCTCTTTTTTCGCATCCGCTAACTGATATAAGTATTAATGCAACCAGTAACAGCTTTGAGGTACAGTGAAATAATTTATTCATGTTTACTTTGTGAAATATTAATTTATTGAATGAAATATCTGAGTTTAACTGAGAATGATCTACCAGGTTTTTGCAGTTTAAAGTTGTCGTATGCAAGGTGATCTGTTAGGTTTCTGCATTCTGCAGAAATGTTATACCTGCCTTTTTGAAATGAATAGCTTAGAGAGGCATTATGGATAAATTGTGTCGGAATATCTGATTTTCCATTTGGATTTCCCTTGCTTTCCCAGGTCAGATAGAACCAGTTTACATATTGTGTAAACCAGTTAAATTGCAAGCGGGTATCTTTTCCAAGTAAATTGTCCTTACCAATTGTAAAGTCAGCATTTCCGAACAACCAGGGTTGATTAGGGATTTTATTTTTATAGGTTCCTTCAACATAGTAAGACTCTGTCTGACCTAATTTTGTTGTATTTATTGCGTTTTGATAAGTAAGGTTTAATGTGAGGGAAAGAAGCTGGGCGTAATTATATCTTACTTCAGATTCAAAACCTGTAATACGAACGCTTGATTGGTTTTCATTTTTTAGCAGTTTAGAGCGTACGTCAGGCACCGGGAAAATGAAATCTTTTGCATTGCGATAAAACCCTGAAGCCTCAATAAAAAAGGAACTCTTGTTAATTTTAAAACCGTAATACGCACCAAAATTAATATTGTCGCTACGCTCAGGTTTTAAATCCGGATTACCCTGAAGGTTTAATCCATCGCCAAACATTTCTTCTGCTTCCTGTAGCCTGTAGGTATGCTCATAAGATGCTTTTATACCCAGGCCCTGTGTTAATTTATATCTTGAAGCTACTCCATATCCAAAATTTCCAAAGGTAGTATCCATTAGTGCATAAGCACCGTTAATATATTTAGCTCTTGCTAATCCAAGATGATAGTACTTGCCAAAAAAGGTATTTACCAAGCGGTTTTCTAACAGATTCTGCTGAAAAGCAAAACCTATAATCTGTTTATTTATTAGGCCCGGAAGGCTGTCGCGATCTACCTGTAACTGATTAAAATTCTCATTTTTTAAATGATCAAGTGTATAGTTAAGATTTAATGAGTGTTTGCTGTTAATCACATAACTTAAGTTACCCATTGCATAAGTGCGCGGTCGTACAATGTTGGCAATGGTCTTAATACCGTTGCCCATTTCCGTATAACCTTTATCATACCAGGTTCCATCCCAATTGTAATTGCGGAACAAAGTGTCTGTTGTTTTGTAAGTGTCTTTGGATCTTGCCGCAAAAGCACTAAAGTTCAAACCTTCGGTAAATAAGTTGTCCTTTTTATATCTTAACGTACCACTTTTTGCATAGTTGGTTCTTCTAACTTTTCCATAAACTGTGTTCTGGTCAAAGCCGGTTTGCAGATCCTGATGTCCTTCATTATATCCGGCTCCAATAAAGAGAACATCTGCCCATGTTTTATTGGTAATGCCTACCTCTACCTGGCCTAGCGCCGACAGATAATTATCATGAAAACGTCTTACATCTGCCTTAACATACTCGGCATCGGTAACATCCGAAATGTAATTGCCCTCTCTTACACCCCCAACAACAACATCAACATCTTTCATTTTGTAGTTGTTTACAGATGAGTTTAAAAAGCCACTTCCTTTTACAATAATCCCTGTTTTCTCATGAACATACTGACCTGTAAGTGCTGATCGGTTGGTGCTAAATGATCCATAACTATGGCTTAGATCAAGATAGTTACTTACCTTCTGGTTTGTAATTACATTTACTGCGCCACCCATTGCATCAGCTCCTAATTGAACCGGTACAACACCTTTGTAAACTTCAAGGCGTTCTGCAAGGTTAACAGGAATATTATTTAATGACATCGCACTTCCCATTACATCCATTGGGATTCCATCAATAAAAAATTTTACTTGCTTTCCTGATAATCCATTGATAGAGAATTTGAAATCGGAACCTAATCCGCCTTGCTCCCTGATTCTAACACCTGTACTCCTGTTCAGAATCTGATTCAAATCGGCAGTAGTATTTGCAAACTTCTTTGTCTCAATTGCATTTACCGAAAATCCAGATTCTTTAATTTCACGTGTTTTGGTCTTCCCGTCAATAGCCACATCATTTAGTAGTCTAAGGTCTCTTTTTAGTGAAAAATTAATACTAAGCTTTTCGTTTTCCTTTAGCGTCACCCGTTTCAGTTCTGCAATGTAACCCAGGTAAGTTACCTGAATGATGTAAGCTCCTTTTGCAAGGCCAGTTAGTTCAAAATACCCTTTCGAATCAGTTGTGATCCCTGTTTTTGTATTTTTTAAAATAACTGAAGCTCCTGATATGGTGGTGGTGCTATCCTTTACAAATCCGGAGATTGAAGAATTTTGTGCAAACACATAAGAAGATAGAGAGACGAAGAGAATTGAAAGTAGAATTTTACGATATAGCATTATTTTAATATTGTGTATTTATACTGTAAGTAGCATAACAACAACCTTCCCGTAGGTGGGGAAGCAAAAAATATTAAAATAATTAAACTTTAGGGATTGAGCTTGTCAATGCGCATTATAAAATCGGTGTTTCCGGCTAGTTCAAGGCCTTTCTTTAGGATGCCGGTTTGGATATTGTATGTCCATATAAAGTTTCCCTCAGTGTTTGAGTTTACGGCAATGTAAGCAATGTTGCCTTTTACAATAACACACTCTCTTCTTGTTCCTTTATCCAGCGGAAGGTCTAGTTTTTTAACAACTTTTGATGCGGCCAGATCTATTAAATAAAATTCAAAATGAGCGGCGCTGTAATGATCACTTATTCCTTTAAAAAGATCCTTCCTCTCGCTTCGTATAATAGCTTTGTTATTGCCCAGATACCACATTCCATAGGCATGATTATTTACTATTGAAGAAGATATGTTAATAAAGTAATCCTTATCCAGATGCTCTTCTCCGGCCTTAATTCTGAATATTCCGGTTGGCAAATCAGGACGATTACCTAATGCTATTCCCGGGCACGACATAAAATAATAATTGTTTTGCTCATCGTTAAAGCTATAAGATTGTACCGTATTTATGCCGCCAGGGTAGGTTGAACGGGTGTCCCTGTCAACCATTATCAGGTTCATTTGCGGATAGTCCAATTCAGCAATATAAGTAGTATCGCTGGTGGTATAACTGGATGAGCTTAATTGGTGATGATAGGTATAACCAATAAAAAGATTGTTTTTACGCAACTCAACAAAGCCAATTGACATAGAAGTAAATTTACCGGATGGTTGAGGAATGGCCAGAGTGCCTGATGAAAGCAGATTCATCTTGTTGGTTTCTATAAGAACATATTTTGCTTGTTTAAAACCTTTAACATCTAGCCCCGTTAGCAGCAAAGAATCTTTGCCTGCCCAGAAATAATTTTCAATAGAAAAATCTCTAAGCGGGGTAGATGCAACACTATTCAGCGTTCCATTCTGTAAATTGTACTTAGACAATTCAGCTTTCTTTCTGTTTAGGTGGTAATAGCTGCCATTTTTAACAATGATGTCCCTATCCATTGCTTTAGCATCTAATATTGCACCTTGTTTTTCGGGTAATATCTTTCCGCTATCCAATGAATTGGTTTCAATAATGTATTCTTTGCCATCTTTACCAAGAATATACAGGCTATAACTATTGCCGTCAGGATTGTTGTTTGGCTTCTGATAGCACGATTGGCATAGCGATAAAATAACCGGAACAAATAAAAGAATCGCCCTTTTTAAAGATTTGTATGGAGTTTTTTGTTGCAATGGTGATGTAAGAGTTAGATGCTGAACTGATTAATAATTTGTTTCTGTAATACAGGCGGTAAGTCCATCAGGTTTCTTTCGCTAACTACAATAATTTTATCTCCATCAGTTTTGCCGTTAAGGATAATATAGGTTTGCCCCATTTTTAGATGTATTTTTTTGTCACTTCCTTTAAACTTAAGTTCCACATCTTTTTTAGGCGAAATCAGCATGCTGCCTGAAAGATCAACCGACCCGGTTGCATAGTTTATTTTGGCAAATGTATTTGGGCCAACAGAAATATTATATCCTTTAGAATCCAGATGCCTAACATTTATTGCCGAGGTATTGTCGACTGATACAGATTGAGGAGAGTCATTTTTTAGCTTAAACTGATAAAAACCGAAACCCAATACCCCGAAAACCAATGAGGCGGCAACTACTCCTTTCCAGAACGAAAGTGAATGATTTTTGGTAACGTTTTGATTAGGAAGGGCAGGCGCAATTTCATTCCATATAGAAGCTTTGTGTGCTGCCTTTTCTTCACCAACAGGAAGATCAAGCTCATCTGCTGAGTCGTCTGAAAACAACCACTCTTCTACAGCTTTGCGTTCTGCTTCGGTGCATTCATCTCTATGGTATCTCTCTATCAGTTCTTGATTGATATTCATAATAGTTTACAGTTACCCAAATTTTAGGTCTTATTGGTAAAAGTAATATAACTTATATAAAATTACTGCTTTTAAATGTAAGTAGCGCAACAGTATAATTTCCGTAAGCTTTATTGAAAATTAATTATTAAACGGAGCTAATTTAATTTTAAGTACGCTCATTGCTTTGGTAATGTGGTATTCAACCGCGCGCTCTGTAATTAAAAGAGCTGATGCAATCTCTTTATTGCTAAGGCCTTGTTCCCTGCTCATCTTATAAACTCTTTTGCATTGACATGGAAGTGTATCAACAAGAATATTTACCTTTTCTTTAAGATTATTAAATAAAACATGTTCCTCTGTGCAATTGCTTGATGAGCATGAATATTGCATTTTAATGGTTACGTGTTTCTGCCTGCTAACTTTATTTCTGATGTATTCGAATGTTTTGAACTTGGCCGACCTGATTAAATAGTTACTTACTTTTTCAAGCTCTAACTCATGGCGCCTTTCCCACAGTGATTTAAAAATATCCTGAACCATTTCTTTTGCAGGTTCTATTTCGCGGATATTGTTATAACAAACAGCATAAACCTTTTCCCAATACAGATTATATACGGTTTCGAACATTTGTTCGTCGATCCGGAGAGGATTGGTGCCGTAATCTGTAGTGTTTTTGTCTGACAATGCTCTGGCGATTTGTGATTAGGCGACAAATATAGTTTATTTAGACTTGTTATAAACAATAAGATGAAGAATTATTTAAGGCAATAGAATAATTCATTAAAACAGAAGTATAATTCATTGTTTAAAAAAGGTTAACACGCTAATTTAGCTTTATGATTAAAAAGATAAATATACAGGATGCAAGGTTTCCATTAGCCAAGGGAGCAGGCAGCGATGCCATACATCGCGACCCCATATATTCTTACGCAGTAACGAATCTGCTTGATGATAGTGGTCTTGTGGGAACGGGTTTTGCATTTACTCTTGGAGAGGGAAATGATCTTGTATGCAAAGCTGCACAGTTTTATGCAGAGCAGCTTAAAGGAAGAGATATTGAGGAATTGATGTCTGATTTTGGAAATGTATTTAATCAGTTGTCCAACGAGCAGCAGTTTCGCTGGTTAGGGCCACATAAAGGTATTGTACATTTGGCACTTGCCTCTGTTACCAACGCCTGTTATGACCTTTGGGCTAAAAAGAGAGGGCTGCCACTTTGGAAATTATTAACTGATTTGTCGCCACAGGAAATAGTTAATACACTCGATCTGTCTTATTTGGAAGATGAACTTACGGTTGCCCAGGCTTTACAGCTATTAACTGATAATGAACCGGGAAAGGAATCGCGTAAGCAAATTACTGCGCAGGGCTACCCTGGATATGACACTTCAATAGGATGGTTCAATTATTCAGATGATAAGGTTCGTGAAAATTGTAAAAAGGCCATTGCAGAGGGGTTTACTGCAATGAAACTGAAGGTAGGGAGTACAGATCCTCAAAGAGATATCCGCAGATCGCACATTGTGCGTGAAGTAGCGGGCGATAATGTGAAGGTGATGCTTGATGCAAACCAGCAATGGACATTACCACAGGCGCTAAAAATATGTAAAGAGCTACAGGGTATGAACCCTTATTGGATTGAAGAGCCAACCCACCCTGACGATGTGCTTGCACATAAAACACTTGCCGATGCTATTGCCCCAACTAAGCTGGCATTAGGAGAACATGTGCCAAACCGGATTATCTTTAAGAACTATCTGCAAACCGGATCTGCTGGTTTTATGCAGGTAGATGCAGTAAGAGTGGGTGGAGTAAGTGAATTTATTACCGTAAGTCTGCTATGCCGAAAATATGGAATTCCAGTAGTTCCACATGTTGGCGATATGGGACAGCTTCATCAGCACCTGGTATTGTTTAACCACATTACAATGGGGCATGAGGCTTTGTTTCTAGAGCATATTCCACATCTGCAAAAGCATTTTGTAAATCCGGTAATTATAGAAGGCGGGGTATATAAAACACCAATGGAACCTGGCAGTAGCAGTGACCTGAAGCCATTAAGTTAAACCTCAGAAATTAGGAATGTTAAAATCACTAGACTTAAGTATTACTATCCTCTATATCCTGGGCATTTTAGTCATAGGCTTATGGGCAGGGATCAGCCATCGGCGTAAAAGCAAGGCAAATGCTGCCGGTGAATATTTTCTGGCAGGTAAAACCTTAAAGTGGCCGGCAATAGGTCTGGCACTTTTTGCTACAAATATTTCTACTGTTCATTTGGTAAGCCTGGCGCAAAGCGGATTCGACAGTGGCCTGCTTAATGGTAATTTTGAATGGATGGCTGCTTTTACACTTATCTTGTTGTCGCTGTTCTTTGTTCCATTTTATATTAAATCAGGCGTGGCTACCCTGCCAGATTTTCTGGAAAAACGCTATGATCGTTCCAGTCGCGACTGGCTGGCTATTATTTCAGTAGTCTCGGCAATAATTATTCATATCGCGTTCTCTATGCTGGCGGGAGGTATTGTTCTAAAAACGCTTTTTGGACTAAACATGTATGTAAGCGTAATCGTTATCTGTATAATTACAGCTATTTATACCATTATAGGCGGACTAAAAGCAGTGGTAGTAACCGAGTCTATTCAGACCGTGGTTTTACTTACCGGGGCCTTTATTATTAGTTATGCTGCCTTCCATAAAATGGGCGGATGGGGGCCAATGACCGAAGTGTTGAAAAGCAAAGGTGAATTGGATAAGCTCTCGATGATGCGCCCGCATGGCGATAGCAGCGGCATGCCCTGGTATACCGTATTTTTAGGCTACCCTATTTTGGGAATCTGGTACTGGTGTGCTGATCAGACTATTGTGCAACGTGTGCTTGGTGCTAAAGATGAGAACCATGCAAGAATAGGTCCTTTATTTTGCGGATTTATAAAGATATTACCCGTTTTTATCTTCGTTTTACCTGGGCTACTGGCTTATACTTTAGCGCAATCAGGACATTTAGATGTAAGTAGTTTAGGCCTGGATGATAAGGGGAATGTAAATTCAAAAGGGATCTATACGCTGATGATAACCCAGTTATTGCCATCAGGACTAATTGGCATTTTGGTAGCGGCACTTTTATCTGGCTTGATGAGTCAGGTTTCAGGAGCACTGAATTCCATTTCAACCATGGTGAGTTACGATATGTATCAGCGTTATCGACCTGAAGCATCAGATAAACAATTGATAAGGATAGGTAAAATATCAGCAGGTGTTGCCATGGTGTTTTCATTGGCATTACTGCCTATGCTTGATAAGTATGAAAGTATATTTAGCGGTATTAATGATGTTATAGCCCATATAGCGCCTCCAATTACTTGTGTGTTTTTGCTAGGAGTGTTTTGGAAGGGTGCATCAGCCCAATCGGCTAAATTAACTTTGTGGATAGGTTCAGCTTTAGGTGTAGTGGTGTTCGCCATTAACAAAATATTTCCTGAAACGCTTATCGGTCATATACCTTTTATGATGATGGCATTCTATCTTTTTTGCACCTGTGTGATTATTCAGATAAGTTTTTCTTACATATATCCGGTGCAGCATACAGAAGAAAGTTCCCAGCTCTATTGGAAATCGCCATTGGAACCTCTTCGAGGCCCTGCCTGGAAAGGGTTAGGAAATTATAAAGTATTGTCGGGCTTACTTTTGTTAGTTACCGGGGTGTTGTACTATATATTCAGATAAAATGAAAAAATATCTTCTTATTGTATTTTTTGCCGGCCTTTTTCTGGCGGGCTGTAAAGAGAAAACAGAATCGGTTGATGTAAAACGATTTGGTTCGGTAACAGGGTTAAAACCCGAAAAAATGGACTACTACAAGGAATTGCATGCCAATGCCTGGCCCTCTGTTCTGAAAAAAATAAAGGAATGTAACATCAGGAATTACTCTATCTACCTGCAAAAAATAGGAGATGCATATTATCTGTTTAGCTATTTTGAATACACGGGAGCCAATTTTGATGCTGATATGAAAAAGATGGCAGATGATCCAAATACTCAAAAATGGTGGAAAGAAACAGATCCATGCCAGCAGCCATTACCAGAAACGGCAGCCAAAAAGCAGATCTGGACAAATATGGAAGAGGTTTTCCATACCGATTAAAACGGTGATCTTTTAAATAGTAAATAATTAAAATTTATAGAAAGTATTAAACATGCAATTATTATCCGGTAAAGTTATTTTTCTCACGGGAGGCTCGACAGGGATTGGTTTAGAGTGTGCAAAGGCTTATGCTGAGGCTGGAGCTAATGTGGTTGTTGCTGCATCTTCGGCCCAACCTGTTGCAGATGCCCTGAGTCTATTAGGTTCTTCGCATCTTGGAATTGTATGTGATGTATCGAAAGCTAATGAAGTTGAAAGTGCTATTGCGCAAACCCTGGCGTATTATGGCGGGCTGGATGCAATACACAATAATGCAGGTATTGCATCGCCTTCTAAACCCCTGCACGAAACCAGTGATGAGGAGTGGGAGCAACTTATGAATGTGAATTTGAAGAGTGTACTGCATACAACCCGATTTGGATTTGAAGCATTAAAGGAATCAAAAGGATGTATTTTAAATACAAGCAGCCTTGTTGGGGAGATTGGACAGGACAATCATGCAGCATATACAGCAACTAAAGGGGGGATGAATGCGCTTACCAAATCCATGGCATTGGATTATGCTCAGTATAAAATAAGGGTAAATGCTGTTTTGCCAGCTGGAGTATGGACCCCAATGTTAAGGCAATGGAGTAAGGAGCAATCAAATACAGCATCAATTGAGCAATATCTTGATGATATCCACCCTTTGGGTTATTGCCCTGAAGGAGATGTAATTGCTGATGCCTGTGTTTTTCTGCTTTCGGAAAAAGCAAGATTTATTACAGGAACAATTTTACCGATTAGCGGGGGTGCGGAACTTGGTTATAGATCGGTAAGATAACCCGTTAAACGGGGTAAATTATAAAATGATAAAACAGCGTTTAAACGGTTTTTGATTGTATAAACATTGTATAAACATTGCCTGGAAAAAAATTGATCGCAATAGTTTCCTGTTATTATAATAATATTATTTCTTCAACTATTTGACAATTAAAGATATTACACTATCTTTGCAGTCCCTAAAATTTAGGGGGAATAAATAATTGTTAAACAAATTAAATACAAGCAAGTGAATACGTTAAGTTACAAAACTGTCTCTGCCAATGCAAAAACTGTTAACAAACAGTGGGTTGTTGTTGACGCACAAGGCGAGATTTTGGGGCGCTTGTCATCGAAGATCGCAATGATCATCCGTGGTAAAAACAAGCCTGAGTATACCCCACACGTAGACTGCGGTGATAACGTTATCGTTATTAATGCAGACAAGGTTAAGTTGACAGGAAATAAATTGTCAGAAAAAATTTATACTTCTTACACCGGATACCCAGGTGGTCAACGTTTCATTTCTCCAAAAGAGTTATTGGCAAAACACCCAAAACGTGTTATCGAGAAAGCTGTTCGTGGTATGTTACCTAAAACTAAACTTGGTGCTAAATTATACACCAACTTATATGTTTATGCAGGTTCAGAGCATCCTCACGCGGCACAATCACCAAAAACCATTAAACTTTAATTAAAGAAGAAATGTCAGTTACAAATACTTCAGGAAGAAGAAAAACAGCTGTTGCACGTATCTATTTAAAAGAAGGCAACGGCACTATTACCGTAAATGGTAAAGACCATAAAGTATATTTCCCAACGTTACCATTACAATACATCGTTAACCAATCGTTCGAAGTTTCTGAACTAGTTGGTCAGTATGATGTTACTGTAAATGTAGCAGGTGGAGGTGTTAAAGGTCAGGCAGAAGCAGTTCGTTTAGCTATCGCTAAAGCTATTGTTGAGTTAGATGCTGAGAAAAAATCAGCATTACGTGCTAAAGGGTTAATGACCCGTGATATGCGTATGGTTGAACGTAAGAAACCAGGACGTAAAAAAGCACGTAAGAAATTCCAATTCAGTAAACGTTAATCTTAAGGAGACAAAACAATGGCAAGAACTACATATCAAGACTTATTGGATGCAGGTGTACACTTTGGTCACCTTACCCGTAAATGGAACCCAAAAATGGCGCCTTACATTTTCATGGAGCGCAATGGTATCCACATTATAGATTTAAATAAAACTTTAACTAAAACTGAAGAAGCTGCTTCAGCAATCAAACAGATCGTTAAATCTGGTCGTAAGATTCTTTTCGTAGCAACTAAGAAACAAGCTAAAGAAATTGTTGCTGAGCAAGCAAAAAAAGTAAACATGCCTTTCGTAACTGAGCGTTGGTTAGGTGGTATGTTAACTAACTTTGCTACCGTACGTAAGTCAATCAAAAAGATGGTAACCATCGATAAAATGACTAAAGACGGTACTTATTCAATCCTTTCTAAAAAGGAGCGTTTAATGATTCAGCGCGAGCGTATCAAATTAGAAAGCTTATTAGGTGGTATCGCGGATTTAAACCGTTTACCTGCTGCTATCTTTTTAATTGACGTTAAAAAAGAGCACATCGCTGTTAGCGAAGCGTTGAAATTGAACATTCCAACTTTTGCAATGGTTGATACTAACTCTGACCCTTCAAACATCGATTTCCCAATCCCTGCGAATGATGATGCAACTAAATCTATCTCTTTAATTACTGATGTTATCATCAAAGCAATTGAAGAAGGTTTAGATGAGCGCAAACGTGAAAAAGACGAGGAAACTGAAAAAGAAGCTGTAGCTGCTAAAGCTGCTGCTGATGCTCCTGAAGCTGCTGCTCCTGGTGCAAGAAGAAAAAAAGTAAGTAGCGAAGCTGAAACCGAAGAAGGTACAAGCGAAGAAGCTTAATTAATAATATAATTTGGGTTGTATGCTGTGCGTTGGAGGTTTTACTTACAACTATCACGTACAACCCATAATTTTTGATAATAACTTAAAAAGGAAATAAAATGTCTACAGTACAAATTTCTGCAGCAGATGTAAACAAATTGCGCCAACAAACCGGTGCTGGTATGATGGACTGCAAAAAAGCATTAATCGAAGCTAACGGTGATTTCGAAGCTGCGGTTGATTACTTACGTAAAAAAGGTGCTAAAGTAGCAGCTTCACGTCAGGATCGTGATTCTAACGAAGGAGTTGTTATTGCTAAAGCTACAGCTGATGGCAAACGTGGTGTTGTGGTTGAATTAAACTGCGAAACTGACTTTGTTGCTAAAAATGCTGATTTCGTTGCTTTGGCTAATAAATTTACTGATTTAGCTATTGATAAAAACCCTGCTTCTTTAGAAGAGCTTTTATCTTTAGAAATTGATGGTCAGAAAGTTTCTGATATCATTATCGAAAACACTGGTAAAATCGGTGAGAAAATCGGTATCTCTAAATTCGAATCTGTATCAGGTGAGAAAGTTGTTCCTTACATCCACGGTAACTACCGTTTAGGTGTTTTGGTTGCTTTAAACCAAGATGTTGCTGGTGTTGATGAGGCTGGTAAAGATGTTGCAATGCAAATTGCTGCTATGAACCCGGTTGCTTTAGATAAAGGTGATGTTGATGCTACTACTATTGAGCGTGAAACTGAAATCGCTAAAGAACAAATCCGTGCTGAAGGTAAACCTGAAGAAATGGTAGAAAAAATTGCTGCTGGTAAATTGAATAAATTCTATAAAGACAGTACTTTATTAAACCAGGAATTTGTTAAAGATTCATCTAAAGATGTTCGTAAATTCTTAAATGATACAGCTAACGGTTTAACCGTTACTGCATTTAAACGTATCCAGTTAGGAGCTTAATTGCTTTTAATATAAATGAAAAGAGGGTGTGTCATGATCATGATACACCCTCTTTTTGTGGAGGAAACATTCTATTAAAAACTTTTATATAAGTTTGGGCATAATTGTATTTCTATGTTAGCTATTAAAAATTGTAAGTTCTTTGCCGATGGGTTGCAGGTTGCAGGCCATAATGTTTTAATCGATGGTGGTGAGATAGTGAAAATAAGTACTGAAGAGATTCCTTCCGGATTTAATATTGTAGACGCAGAGGGAAGTTACCTTAGTCCTGGTTTTATTGATCTTCAGATTTATGGTAGCGGAAAGGATCTCTTTTCTGCTTATCCAACTGCAGAAACATTAAGGCAAATGGATTTGGATTTGATAAGTAAAGGAACTACAGGGTTTTTAGCTTGCGTGGCAACAAATAAACCTGAGGTTGTTGATCTGTCTATTGCTGCGGCAAAAGCTTATCGCAGCGAAGCCAGAGGGTTTTTAGGTTTACATTTGGAAGGTCCATACATCAATCCGAAACGAAGGGGTGCCCATATTGAAAAATTCATTTGTAAAGCGTCTCTTGATGAAGTAAAAAGATTGCTTGAATATGCGGATGGAACGGTAAAAATGATGACCATAGCGGCAGAGCTGCAGGATGATGAGGTAATAAATTATCTTGTTGATAATGGTATAGTGTTGTCATTGGGACACAGCGACGCCGATTTTGAACAAGCCACTACCGCTTATAATAGAGGCTTTAAAACCACCACGCATTTATTTAATGCAATGCCTTCTATACATCACAGGTCTCCGAATTTACCTGCAGCAGTGTTTAGTCACTCCACAGCAATGGCAAGTATTATTGCAGATGGAAACCATGTTGATTTTGAAATTGTTAAAATGAGCTATAAGTTGCTCAAAGAAAGAATGTTTTTGATAACCGATGCTGTTACCTCATGTAATATCGGTCCTTATCAGCATCAACTTTCAGGCGAGAAATTCATTACCCCTGATGGAACTTTATCAGGCTCTAATATTACGATGCTGCAAGCTGTGCAAAATTGCGTAGCACATTGTGATATTCCATTATCAGAGGCGATTAATTTAGCTACGTTAAACCCGGCAAGGCTTATGGGACTGAATGAAAAAACAGGTAGTTTAAAGGTTGGCAGCAAGGCTGATTTGGTGTTACTTTCCGATAAATTAGATCTGTTAAAAGTTTTTGCTGAGGGAGTTGAACATTTGAGCCTTATTAATTAAAACAAATAGTTATTTTTGGAGTCATGAAGTATAAACGGATCCTATTGAAATTAAGTGGCGAATCGCTAATGGGCGATAAGCAGTATGGTATTGATAATGAGGTTGTAAAGCAGTATGCTGAAGACATTAAGGCAGTACATGACAAAGGCCTTGAAATAGCAATTGTTATTGGTGGTGGTAATATTTTTAGAGGTTTAAGTGCAGAAAAATCTGGAATGGACCGTGCTCAAGCTGATTATATGGGTATGTTGGCCACGGTAATTAACAGTATGGCTTTGCAGGATGCACTTGAAAAAGTAGGCCTTAAAACAAGATTACTTACGGCAATAAAAATGGAACAGATCTGTGAGCCTTTCATCCGCAGAAGAGCTGTGCGCCACCTTGAAAAAGGACGTGTTGTAATTTTTGGAGCCGGTACCGGAAATCCATATTTTACTACTGACTCTGCAGCTGCTTTACGTGCAATTGAGATAAAAGCAGATGTTGTTTTAAAAGGAACCCGTGTTGATGGTATTTATACCGCTGATCCGGAAAAAGATCCTTCAGCAACTAAATATTCTGAAATTACTTTTAAAGAAGTTTACGCTAATGGGCTAAATGTAATGGATATGACTGCCTTTACACTTTGCGAAGAAAATAAACTGCCAATTATTGTTTTTGACATGAATAAAACGGGTAATTTCATGAAAATCGCTAATGGCGATGGCATTGGTACCCTTGTTAAAAACTAATAACAATATTTTATATAAGTTTGGTTAAATTTTACACATCATGAATGACCTCATAAAGAAACAATTACAAGATGCTCAGGCTACCATGGAAAAAGCCATTTTGCACTGCGAGTCGGAACTGACGAAAATTCGTGCAGGTAAGGCCTCAGCCGGGATGCTGGATGGTATTATGGTTGATTATTATGGAAATCCAACTCCTTTAAGCCAGGTTGGAAGTATCAATACACCTGATGCTCGTACATTGCTTATACAGCCATGGGAAAAAGCTTTGCTAGTTCCTATTGAACGTGCAATTATGGAAGCCAACATTGGTATTAATCCTCAAAATGATGGTATTATTATTCGTCTGGTAGTTCCACCTTTAACTGAAGAACGTAGAAAGGATTTAGTTAAAAAAGTTAAAGAAGAAGCTGAAAAAGGCCGCATCACCGTTCGTAACATCCGTAAAGATGCTAACGAAAAGGTTAAAAAATTGAAAGGCGAAAGTGTTTCTGATGATGAGATTAAAACCGGTGAGGCTGAAGTTCAAAAGATTACTGATGCTTACATTGTTAAGATCGATAAGCATGCTGAAGCAAAAGAGAAAGATATCATGACTGTTTAAGTCAAAGATTATAATCTATAGGTAAATTAAAGGGAATGAGCTTAATGCTTCATTCCCTTTGTTTATTTTTAACAAATTTTACTTATGAAGATCTTATACAGCTATTTAAAAAATTATAAGGGACTGATTGTGCTCGCCTTGTTTCTGGCTGCAGTTAATCAGATATTTTCTTTTCTTGATCCATATGTTTTTCGTCTGATCATTGATAAATACGTTACCAACTATAAACATTTTACTACCGACGAGTTTATAAAGGGAGCAGGGGTACTTATTTTGCTGGCCATGGGTGCTGCAATGGTATCGCGTATAGCCAAGAATTTTCAGGACTACTATGTAAACGTGATTACGCAAAAACTAGGTGCTAAAATATATTCTGATGGTCTTGCCCATTCCTTAGAATTACCTTATCAGGTTTTTGAAGATCAGCGAAGCGGAGAAACATTAGGTATACTGCAAAAGGTTAGAATTGATACGGAGAAGCTTGTTCAGGCGGTAATAAATGTTTTATTTACCAGTATAATAGGGATTATTTTTGTTACGGTTTATGCCATCTCGGTATATTGGGTTATTGCGGTTGTGTATTTCTCGGCCATTCCTTTACTTGGGTTTTTGAGTTCTTTTTTAAGTAAACGTATAAAGAAAGTTCAAAAGAATATTGTAGCAGAAACAACTTCCCTTGCGGGGTCCACTACAGAATCTCTGCGTAATATAGAGCTGGTAAAAAGTCTGGGGCTTGCAAAGCAGGAGATTAACAGGTTAAATACAACAACTACCAAAATCCTGGGGCTGGAGCTTAAAAAGGTAAAATATATACGCAGTTTAAGCTTTATTCAGGGAACGTTTGTGAACTTGTTGCGTAACGGTTTACTCTTTTTAATGATGTACCTCATTTTTGCAGGAAGAATTACCGTAGGCGAATTTTTCTCGTTGTTTATATATTCCTTCTTTATTTTTGGCCCTTTACAGGAGCTAGGTAATATCATCAATATTTACAGAGAAACAGAGGTGTCGCTAAATAATTTTGAGCGGATCATGTCTATTCCAAAAGATAAGAAGCCTGATAATCCGGCTTCTATAGCTAAAATTAAGAAGCTTGAATTTAATGAAGTTAGCTTTAAACACCAATCTGCCTCTACTAATGCCTTACATAGTATTAATTTCGAAACTAATATTGGCGAGACAATTGCATTTGTTGGTCCATCAGGTTCCGGTAAAACAACCCTGGTAAAGCTTTTAGTTGGTTTATATGAACCTAAGAACGGAGCGATTAAGTATAATGGAGTTGCAGCTACAAATATAGACCTGGATGTATTACGAGAAAAAATAGGTTTTGTAACACAGGATACGCAGTTGTTTTCTGGAACTATTAGAGAGAACCTGCAGTTTGTAAGGCCAAATGCAAACGATGAGGAGTGTATGAGGGTGTTACATCAGGCGGCTTGTCAGAATTTACTGGCAAGGGCTGATAAAGGTTTGGATACTGTGATTGGTGAAGGTGGAGTAAAAGTTTCGGGTGGCGAAAAGCAGCGTTTGTCTATCGCCAGAGCATTATTGCGCAGGCCGGATATCCTGGTTTTTGATGAGGCTACATCTTCATTGGATTCTTTAACTGAAGAGGAAATTACGGCAACTATCAGAGAGGTTTCTGATATAGATAACCATATGACGATATTGATTGCTCACCGTTTATCGACAATTAAACATGCAGATAGGATTTATGTGCTCGAAAAAGGCCATGTAATTGAGCAAGGTACCCATGATGAGCTTGTGCTTCAGAATGGGTTATATTATGCTATGTGGAGACAGCAGGTTGGCGAAAGGTTATCTATTGTTTAAGATTAAGTATTCTGCTCGTTTATTTCATTTAGGGTTAGCTTGGTCAAATTTTTGGTTTTAAGGTAGGTAATACCCGCCACAATAATGGTCATGCTACCTCCAAATACTACTGCAGGTACTGTTCTCATCAGCTTTGCGGTTAAACCTGATTCAAACGCGCCAATTTCGTTTGAGGAGCCAATAAACATACTGTTTACAGCTGATACACGCCCTCTCATCTCATCTGGCGTTAACAGTTGCATAATTGTGGATCTGATGATTACACTTACACTATCAAAGGCTCCTTCTGCAAATAGAAGCACAAGTGTTAAATAGAAGTTTTTGGACAAACCATAACAGATGATGCTTGTTCCAAATCCTGTTACAGCTATTAACAGGTTTCTCCATGGCTTGTTCATTGGAGAGAAGCGTGTCATAACCAGCATACTTAGTACCGCTCCAAGAGAAGCGGCAGCACGCATAAACCCCAAGCCTTCTGAGCCTACTTTGAGGATGTCGTTAGCAAACACAGGTAATAGTGCAACTGCTCCACCAAAAAATACAGAAAACAGATCGAGGCTCATTGCACCAAGCATCATTTTATTTTTGAATACAAAGTGTACGCCCTCGGTAAGGCTTTTTACTATACTTTCTTTTGGTATATAGGTGGGTGGATGAGGCTTTAAAAAGAAGATGCAGATAAGTGAAATGGATATAAATGTGAGTATTACACAATAAGTTACTGTAATCCCATAGAACCCATAAATTAGCCCGCCAAATGCCGGGCCCAATATTGAAGCCAGTTGCCAGCTTGAGCTGTTCCAGGTGCTTGAGTTAGGGTATAGTTTTTTAGGGACAATTTGCGCCATTATAGAGAATGAAGCCGGACTAAAAAAGCCCCTTGCTATACCTATTCCGAAAACCATAAGGTACATAATTGGTACAATATAACTTGTGGGGATATATGTGTGCATTTGCTTGGTTGTAGAAACAAGCATTATCAGCGAGCAAAGAAATACTCCAAAAAATATTTTGAGGAGGAGCCCTCGTTTTTCTGATTTATCGGCAACATAGCCTCCATATAATGAAATGCTGATAGCAGGAATGGCTTCGCAAAGGCCAATTAATCCTAAGGCAAGCGGATTCTTGGTTAGATGGTAAATGTGAAAGCCAATAATAACTGCCTGCATTTGGTATGCAAACGTAAAAAAGAAACGCATGCCAAGGTAAGATCTGAAGTCTCTGTATCGCAGGGCGGCGTAGGGATCAGGTTTTTCTATGATTTCGGTATTGTCCAAAAGAAAAAATATTTTGAACAAATGTAGTTGATAGATTACATAATCTTATCATAAAATGTAAGATATGCCTCTCTCATATCTTCAGCCTGATTTATTGCTGCTGAGGCTGCTATCCCAAATATACCCGTTTCTATAAGTGCATCAATATCGTTACTGGTAACCCCGCCAACGGCTAAAACAGGTAAAGTAATATCTTTTTCACTTAGGATTGCTACAGCTTTTTTGTATCCCTCCAATCCAATATGGGGTGCATTATTAGGCTTGGTGGTGGTTTCCCTGAAAGGACCAAATCCGGCGTAGTCTGCTCTTTCAGCAGCAAGTCTGATTAAACCTTCAATGGTGTTAGAAGAACCACCAAGGGTTACGGCCTCGCCTAGTTGTTCTCTAAGTTTTGTGAAATCGGCATCCATATCTTCAATATGAAACCCTTGTATGTCGGCTTTGCCGTTAAGGTGAATGTGATCTGTAACGATTAAGGTGGCTCCCCAATCGTCACAGATTTCAGCAATCACATTGATATCTTCTAAAAGCTCATCGTCATTTTTAGTTAAACAACGGTATTGAATCCACTTTGCTCCGGCTTCGCAAGCAATTTCTACCTGCTCAATATGTGTTAATTGTTCAATATCGTGTGTAATAAAATGTAGTTTTTCGATGAACTTTTTCATAGGGTTAAAATTTCAAATTTAACGAAAGTAAGAAATTAGTTCCGGCTTGAGGGAAGTAAAAGTTCTCTGTTGTGGTTCCCCATGGATAAATAGAGCTATAGGTGTAACCATTGCTTTCGTATTTTTTGTTTAGAATATTATTGGCAAGCAGGCCGATGTTTATATTTTTAATTCCTTTTAGGCTGAAATCGTAGCCAAGTCTGGCATTGTTTACCCAATAAGCATCCAGTTTACGGCTTTCGTTCTGCGTGTTGTCCATGTATTGCTTGCTTACATATTTGCTCTGTAGGGCTATTGCAAAACCAGCTATTGGTTTATAAACCAGTTCACCGAAGATCACCGAGTTTGGCGAGAAGGAAATGTCTGGGTTAGCATAGTTTGTAGCCTGAACATTAATTAGATTAAAATCGCTGTCGTATTCAGATACATAGTCTATGTAATTCTTGATTTTATTTCTGCTGAAGGCAGCATTGGCATTAATGGCAAATTGAGAACTGATAATGTATGAAGCATCCAGCTCCAGGCCAATCCTGTAACTCTTGTCTACATTTTGACGGTAAGCATCCGAGTATTCGTTTATTTCGCCTGTAAAGATTAGCTGATCTTTGTAAAACATGCCGTATGCATTTACACCAACATTAAAATCGGTGTTTTTAAAACGGTAACCTGCTTCTATATTGTTTAAACGTTCTGGCTTGGGAACAGCTAATCCTTCTTTTAGGTTTGTGAAATCATCACGGTTCGGTTCCTTATTTGCAACACTAAATGACGTATAAAAATTACTTAAATCATTTAAGAAATAGGTAGCCCCAACTTTAGGGTTAAAGAAATTGTAGTTGTTATGGAAATCTAAACCCTTACGATTTTTGTCGGTGCCTGTAATATCGTATTTTACATTTCTGTATTGCATATCAGCAAATAAACTTAACTGGCTTACCGGATTATAATTTACTTTGAAATAGCTGTTTAAATCGTCTTTATCACCTTTGCCATCGTAGTAATGGTAATCGTTGGTTGATGTGGATGCATATTGAGCCCATATGATTTCTCCGAAATGTTTACCTCTGTATTGATTATAAGCGCCACCAAGCGTGAAATTTAAATTAGACTCAGGTTGATAATTAAAGGCATAGGTTAGACCATAAAAGTTATTGTCTAGCCAGCGGCGACGAACAAGGTCAGTTTTTTCAATAGTTGTACCACCAACTACAACCGCTGGGAGTCCATATTTTTTAAGTTTTTGATCGTTTTTATATTCTTCAAAATATCCCTGACCTTGCGTTAGGTGCAATGCCCCGTTAAACGAGAACTGCTCGTTAAACTGCTTGGCATACAAAGCCTGATAATGATTTTGCTTGTAATTGTCGTTCTGGTCTTTGTAAAGGAACTGGTTGTATTTTCTATTGTCTGAATTGAAAAGGTTTAAAGAATCTGCTTTGGTATTGTACAGGTAGCCGAGATTGTTGGTGTAGTGCTCCTTTAATGCTTCAATGTCTCCTTTTAGTCTTGCTTCTGGAACACCATTCCAGGCCTGGTAAGTTTCTTCCGTTCCTGAAAATATATTTACACGTAGTATATCGGTTTTTCCGTGGTAGGCACCTGACAGAAAGTATGATTTAAGATTAGACGCTGCACGGTCAATAAACCCATCCGATTTAATTCTTGACAAACGCCCGTCAAAGCTCCATTTGCCGTCTATAAGGCCAGTGCCTACTTTAATAGTGTTTTTAAGGGTGTTATAGCTTCCGTAGGTGTTGTTTATTTCTGCATAAGGGTTTTCTGAGCTTGATAAGGTTTGTATGTTTAAACTTCCGCCGAATGCGCCAGCGCCATTTGTTGAAGTACCCACACCACGCTGGATTTGTACATTATCAACAGACGAAGCAAAATCGGGCATGTTAACCCAGAATGTGCCCTGGCTTTCGCTATCGTTGTAAGGGATTCCATTAATGGTAATGTTTATCCTGCTGGCATCACTGCCTCTTATTCTGATGCCTGTGTAACCTACCCCTGCGCCAGCGTCTGAAGTAACTACCACACCAGGCGTGTTGTTTAGAATGAAAGGAAGATCCTGACCAAAGTTGTTTTGCTCAATATCTGCTTTGCTGATATTTTTGTAAGTGGTTGCAGATTTTTCATTTGCCCGCGTGGCATTTACAATAACTTCGTCGGCAAGTAAAGCAGATTGAGTTAATACAAAGTTGATTGTTTGATCAGAGTTAACAGTAATATTCCTTTCGATGGTCTGAAAGCCCAGGTAGCTTACTAATAATGTGTAATTTCCTTCTTTTAAGTTAGTTAATTCGTATTTTCCTTGCTTGTCGGCAGTTGTTCCGGCAGGTTTACTTTTTAGCTTAATGGTAGCACCGGGTAATGTGGCATTTGATTTTTCGGATACTGTACCCGAAATGGTGAATTGAGCCTGTACCAGAATCGGCAATAGCAACACAGCAAGTGCCGTGATCATTAATTTTTTCACTTTATTGTTTCTTTTAGTTAAACCGCTGTAAGTAAGGGGCACTTACAGCCCAGTTAAACTCCATAACTCCAATCCCTCCGCCGGCATTATCCGGATCAGGTGCATATATCTGTAAACAGATATAATGGGTATGCTCTCAGCCTGCTTTTGTGTTTTTTACAAAACAAGGCACCCCTTTTTGATAGCGCAAAGGTATAGATTTAATTTGTTTTTATACCAGAAACGATTGAACAGCTGTAATTGCATTGCTAATTCTTTCTTCTCCCTGACCGCCAACTTTAACATATAATGCGTTTAAGGCCTTAAGCTCCTGATGCCATACCTGCATAAAATGCTCCCTTTTATGAGGGAAGTCGCGTAACGGATCTTCCTGCCAGGGCAGATCGATATCCATAAGCAGGTATAGATCATAATTGTATTTAGGGAGTGCATCCAGAACAATCTGAGGGGTTTCTCCAAAAACCTCATCGCTCCATATTTTTACAGTAATGAAGGTTGTATCACAGAAGATCAGGTCCTTTTCAGCTATCGCAAGTATGGAATCCTCGAGGGCTAATTGACCATGGAACATGTTTACCTCGTCTTGTAAATTGCAAGATTCAGTTAGGGCAGCACAATAATAACGGGCATATTCTGGTACCCATAAAGTGTTGAAATGCTTTGCCAGCTGTTGGGTAATGGTTGATTTTCCGGTACTCTCTGGCCCAACTATAGCTATCTTTTTAATGGGTTTGCTCACGGTAAGTTCTCCTCCAATCTAAGTAGCCTACAGCGGCAATGTAAACATATAAAGCATACATAATTGCTGTAGCGTACAGATCTTTAGAAATGTACATGCCAACGTATATAATATCAACAAAAATCCAGATCAGCCAATTCTGCAATACCTTCCGTGCAAGAAATACCTGGGCTATTAAACTACATGCGGTACAAAAGCTATCTAAAAAAGGGAAGGAGGCATCAGTGTTCTTTTTTAGCACAAAGCCTAGTATTAATGTGAAAACAATTACTCCTAAAATAGAGAGCATAATTTCTTTTTTGGTAATAATAGTTATTGGTCTTGATGCTTCGGGGTTATTTCTATTTTTACTCCAGAAATACCAGCCATAAACATTCATGGCAAAAAAGTAAAACTGTAAGCCCATATCGGCATAAAGCTTGGATTCGAAGAAGATGAAAATGTAGATTACAACGCTAATTATTGCGATGGGCCAGTTATAGATATTATTTTTGGCGGCAAGCCATACGCATAATATACCCGTAAAAACACCTAGCCATTCCAGGAGACCTGTTTGTAAAAACAACTGTGTAAAACTATCCTTTAAAACATCAACCATTTGCCAAAAGTAAAAAAAATCCGACAGGAAGAAACTCCCTGTCGGATAGTAAACCAAACAAACTAATTATCTTTTATTGTGTTTTAGGCGATGATGTAAAGCCTATAGATGTTCTTATACTCACATCAGCACTAGTAGTATTTCTTAAAACATATTCAACCCTTACACGTAGACTGGTCCCTTTTATATAGTCGTCCAGGAATTTTGAATTGTCTATATCTAATGCAAGTTCAGAGCCAATGTTCTCTTGTATATCGCTTCTTGACGCAACCATGACTTCATCACCGTTTCCGTTTGCAACAAAAAGTTTTACCGACTTAAACATTCCCATGCTTTTGTTGGATGGGTTGCTGGCAATCATTTTTGCTGAAGCAATTCTAACTTCCTTAATATAATTGGTTCCATTTTGATTTCCGAAAACATCATCGAAACTGGTTGCCGCAGATTTTGCAGATATGGGAGTATTACTTTTACTTGAGGCAGGAATAACTATTGATGCAGTGTAAGGAAATGTAGATTTAATAATTGACTGTACTGTTCCGCAACCGACCATAATTACAGCGATTGTGAATAAAAATGGCAATATCTTTTTCATGTTTGAGAATATGCAAATGTTATTCCATCACGTTAAAAGAAGGATTTATTGCTGTTTTGTAGTTAATTATATACAGGTTTTTCAGACGAAGTGAAGGCTTGTGTAGTTGTTTTTGAACTTTATAAAAACAATTAGGTTAATCTGTTTGTAATTACATAGCGCTTAAATAAATAATCTGATATGGAATAATGATACTAACTAAATGATGGTTAAATAATACTGAGTAACTAGAGGTTTAATAGCCATGTTATTCAGCAAAATCAAATTCCTATGAAAAAGTTAAGTGTGAATTTTTTGGTAATTGCAGCGTTTTCGTTGTTATTATTGGCTTTCGTTACCATAAAAGATGGCGGAATTAAAGGTAAAGTTTCTCCTGCAGATAGTGCATTGCAGGTTGTTGCAGTTTCAGGTACGGATACCATAAAAGGAGATCTGAGTAGTGGCATTTTTACCATAAATAATGTAAAACCGGGAACCTATACCGTATGGGTAAAAGCTAAAGCGCCGTATAAAGATACATCGGTAGAGAACGTAGCTGTGGTTGACAGTACGGTAACCGATGTTGGGGAAATAAAACTCCAACAATAATTCTTTAGATTCAACATTGAAAAGGGGGCTATTGAGCCTCTTTTTCTGTTTCTTAGGGTTTTTGAAAAAATACCTGATTTTTAACGTTCAAAAGCGTAACTTTGCATCCCGACAGAAGAGTCGGGGATCTTTAATGATATCAAAGAAATCTCTAAGACGATTCCAGTCTACAATAATTGCATTTTTTACCCTTATAACTTTAGACTTTTTAAAGCCTTATGCCTAAAGACACCTCGATACGCTCAGTACTAATTATCGGATCAGGCCCAATTATTATTGGCCAAGCTTGTGAATTTGATTATTCAGGATCGCAAGCCGCCCTATCTTTAAAAGAAGAAGGGATTGAAGTTTCCATAATTAATTCTAATCCTGCTACCATCATGACCGATAAGGTTATTGGCGACCATGTTTATCTGTGGCCTTTAACTGTAGATTCGATAGAGCAGATTTTGCAAGAACGTAAAATTGATGCTGTATTGCCTACCATGGGTGGACAAACTGCATTGAATTTATGTATCGAAGCATCTGAACGCGGGATTTGGGATAAATATGGTGTTAGGGTCATCGGTGTTGATGTTGCTGCCATTGAGAAAACTGAAAACCGTGAAGCCTTCCGCCAGTTAATGGTTGATATAGGTGTTGGCGTAGCTACTTCAAAAATTGCCAACTCTTTCCTTGAAGGTAAAGAGGCTGCGCAGGAAATTGGTTATCCATTGGTTATCCGCCCTTCTTATACACTGGGTGGTTTTGGTGGTGGTTTTGTTCACAAAAAAGAAGAATTTGATCAGGCGTTAAAACGTGGTCTTGAAGCATCTCCAACTCACGAAGTGCTTGTTGAGCAGGCAGTATTGGGATGGAAAGAATATGAGCTGGAACTATTAAGAGACAGCAACGATAATGTGATCATTATATGTTCAATTGAGAACTTCGATCCAATGGGTATCCATACAGGAGACTCTATTACTGTAGCACCGGCAATGACTTTGTCTGATCGTTGCTATCAGGATATGCGTAACCAAGCGATCAAAATGATGCGTGCGATAGGAAACTTCGCTGGAGGTTGTAATGTGCAGTTTTCGGTAAATCCTGATAACGATGAGATCATCGCGATCGAGATTAATCCAAGGGTTTCACGTTCATCTGCACTGGCAAGTAAGGCTACGGGATATCCAATTGCAAAAATAGCAGCTAAATTGGCTATCGGGTATAACCTGGATGAGCTGGAAAATCAAATTACAAAAACTACATCCGCATATTTCGAACCTACCCTTGACTACGTAATCGTAAAAGTTCCTCGTTGGAACTTCGATAAGTTTAAAGGTGCAAATACAGAACTTGGCTTACAGATGAAATCTGTAGGTGAAGTAATGGCAATCGGTCGTACTTTTATTGAAGCAATACAGAAAGCTTGTCAGAGTTTGGAAATCGGCAGAGCAGGATTGGGTGCCGACGGGAAACACAACAGAAACGTCGAAGAGATTATGAATGGTTTGGAGCACGCAAGCTGGAACCGTTTATTCTTAATAAAAGATGCCATGTCAATGGGTGTTCCACTGGAATCTATCCGAAAAGTAACACGTATAGACAAATGGTTCCTTTCACAGATTCATGAACTTGTTCAACTTGAAACGGAATTGAAGCGTTACTCGCTGAATAATGTCCCCAAAGATTTCTTGCTTACATTAAAACAGAAAGGCTTCTCTGATGTACAGATTTCTTACTTGCTTGGAAATGTAACGGAAGACGAGGTTTACGAGCGCAGAAAAGCATTGGGAATCAGACGTGTCTATAAAATGGTAGACACTTGTGCTGCTGAGTTTGCCGCACAAACACCTTATTACTATTCAACTTTTGAAGAAGAGAATGAATCGATTCCTTCAGATAAAAAGAAAGTGATTGTGCTGGGTTCGGGACCTAACCGTATCGGTCAAGGGATAGAATTTGATTACTCTTGTGTACATGGATTACTTGCAGCCAAGGAAACCGGATTTGAAGCGATTATGGTCAACTGTAACCCTGAAACTGTATCTACAGATTTCAACATGGCTGATAAATTGTACTTCGAGCCTGTATTCTGGGAGCACGTACGTGAGATCATAGAACTTGAAAATCCGATTGGTGTAATTGTTCAGCTTGGCGGACAAACTGCACTTAAAATGGCTGAAAAGCTACATGAGAAAGGCATCAAGATCATTGGTACTTCATACAACGATATGGACGTAGCTGAAGACAGGGGCCGTTTCTCTGACTTGTTAAAAGAACTAGAAATTCCTTATCCTAAATATGGTGTTGCAGAAAATGCTGAAGAGGCAATTGTGGTAGCAAATGAAGTTGGTTATCCGGTACTGGTAAGACCAAGTTATGTATTGGGTGGACAAGGTATGAGTATCGTAATTAACGATGAAGACCTGGAGAAAGCAGTCGTAAAATTACTGGGTGACTTGCCTGGTAACCGTGTACTGATTGATCATTTCCTGGATAGAGCTGAGGAAACTGAATCAGACTCGATCTGTGACGGAGAGGATGTGCATATTGTTGGATTGATGGAGCACATTGAGCCAGCGGGTATTCACTCTGGAGACTCGAGTGCGGTATTGCCACCGTTCAGTTTATCTGAAAAGGTAATGAACGATATGGAGACTTACTCTAAAAAGATTGCGAAAGCATTAAATGTAATTGGTTTGTTAAACATCCAGTTTGCTGTTAAAGATGAGAAAGTATATGTGATTGAAGCCAATCCAAGAGCTTCGAGAACTGTTCCTTTCATTGCTAAGGCTTATGACGTACCATACATTAACATTGCTGCTAAAGTGATGCTAGGCGTGAATAAACTGAAAGACTTTACTATAGAGCGTAAACTAGAAGGGTATGCCATTAAAGAACCTGTGTTCTCTTTCTATAAATTCCCTGAGGTAACAAAAGAACTAGGTCCGGAAATGAAGTCGACAGGCGAGGCCATCAGATTCATCAAAGACACTGAGGATCCTTACTTCAGAAAACTGGTTAAAGACAAATCAATGTATTTATCTAAATAATATAAAGTCCCGAAAGGGACTTTTTTATTGTGCTGCTTTTATTCTTTTCCCCAGATTCTTGTGTTCAGGTCTAATTCATTGATAATTCCATACATAAAACGGATTACATTAAGGTCTTCGTTTAATGATTCGGTTGTAAGCAGGCTTTTAAATACAGGAGGTTCAAAATAGTCTTTTTCTAAAGGAAAGGCGATGTAAACATACGTGCCAATAAAAGATACAGAAATAGTGGCGTTACTTTGGTTGTTTAATTCGCATAGCCTTTCCATCATTGTAGGAGTAAGGATGTACCGGGCTTCGACCTGATCGGTTGAGTGGGTAATAAAGGCTTTATTAAATTCAGGATTCTCTAGTTTTACCAGCTCTTTACTAGATGAAGAAAAGATGGGCATTTTATCGGATATCCATGCACCCAAAGTACTTCCCATATCCTTTGGTTTTACTACTGTTATTCCATTAAAATGCTTGTTAAAGTCGGCACAAAATACAATTCCTTTTAAAATGGTATGCCAATGCTCTTGTCTGCCATTTTTTGTTTGTGTTTCAGTTTTGTATTCAGCATGAACTTCAGAGAAAGAAAAACATGTTTTTCCTGCATTACCATAAATTTGATCCTGGCTGCTATACCTGTCAGGCTGCTGAGTAAATAATTGGGAATTAATAAAGTCATCCTCGGGCAAACCATATTTATATTCAATCTCTAAACTTGGGTCTACAGATTTTAAGGCTATGGCAACTACCCTTTGCTTAAATTCATGTCTGTACTCGGTGAATTTTTGCCCCGCGTTACTAAAAAAAACAACGGAGGTAATTATTGAAGCCCCGCCAATTATGGCTGCCGCAATTAACAGACTGCTCATAAAAACGCCAATAGCTATTATTATTGCTCCCGCAGCAAGGAACAGATAGGCTTTTGTTTTTAATTCTGAAATCTTTTTTCTCTGTATTTCAAGCTCATTAAGTGCACTTTGCATAGAGGCTTCCACCGCAATTTCTTCTGCCATTAACTATTGAAAAGATCTTTTGCACTTATGTTTTTACGCTCTTCTTCTGTGTTTGCCAGTATAGGGATGGATTGATAGTTCATCATTCCGGCAAAAATACTTCCGGGGAACATCATGATGGCATTGTTGTAATCAGTAACAGAAGCATTGTAAGTTCTTCTTGCGGCTGCAATTTGTTCTTCGCTTTCCGTCCATGTACTTTGTAAATTCAGAAAATTCTGGTTGGCTTTTAAATCAGGATAGTTTTCTACGTTAACCATTAAACCTTTAACACTGGAACCCAGTTGTTTGTCAAGATCTAGTCTTTCCTCGTTACTCAAATTTGGACTGGCAGCTTTGGCGCGAAGTTCTACCACTTTAGTTAAAAGATCTCCTTCATACTGCATATACTGTTTAACTGTCTCAATTAAATTAGGCAGCAGGTCAAAACGTTTTTTAAGCATTACATCAATGGCAGAAAAGGCATTTGCTACCTGATTTTTTTTACCAATAAGTGAGTTGTATATGCTGATTCCGAAAATTAACAGCACACCGATGATAATAGCAACTATAATCATTATTTAAGGGGTTAAGAGGTTATTTAATATCTAAATATATTAAAATTTCTGAGCCTATAACTAATAAAAGAAAAATGTAAATAACCCTGTCTCGGAGAAGACAGGGTCTAATCAATCAATATTAAAAAGGAGAACCTTTCTAATTGGTTCTAAAATTACGATTCCTTAAGCTTAAAATGAAAAAATCCTCGCTATCTTACGATAACGAGGATAATCATCCCTATTGTTTATTACCATTCATAAATGACTGATAACATGTAGGTAATTGCAATTAGTAAGCCAATTTGAAAATAGCTGCCTTTTAAGGATATAACTACCTTATATATAGCTTAATGCACGCTTTTGTTAAATGTGCGCCAAATATTTGAGAGGGAAATAATATCCCCAATGTGTAGAAACTTAATGGAAAATATACACGGTAGGCGTAGAATTTGCTATCCAAATAATGCCGAAAATACATCTTCAATCTTCCTTACGGGGGTCAACTCAATTTTAAAACGATCCGGAATAAGTCCTTTCAAATTATAGTTTGAAATAAAAACTCTTTCAAATCCAAGTTTTTCAGCTTCCGAGATCCGTTGTTCAATACGGTTAACAGCCCTGATCTCTCCAGATAGGCCAACTTCTGCCGCGAAACAGATTTTAGAAGAAATAGCAATATCCTCATGTGATGAGATTATGGCTACCATAATTGCCAGGTCTATTGCAGGATCTTCAACCTTAATTCCTCCTGCTATGTTTAAAAAAACATCACGGGTACTAAGTTTAAAACCACACCTCTTTTCCAGTACGGCAAGCAGCATGTTCATTCTTTTGGTGTCAAAGCCGTTTGCAGACCGCTGTGGCGTTCCATATGCCGCAGTGCTAACCAGTGCCTGGGTTTCTATTAGCATTGGTCTGGCGCCTTCTAATGTTGCTGAAATTGCAATGCCACTCATTTCTTCATCACGCTGCGACAGGAGGATTTCAGATGGGTTAGAAACTTGCCTTAAACCTGTACTGTGCATTGCATAAATTCCCATTTCTGCAGCTGCACCAAAACGGTTTTTTATAGATCGTAAAATTCGGTATACATGGTGTCGGTCACCTTCAAATTGCAGAACCGTATCAACCATATGTTCCAGTATTTTTGGCCCGGCAATAGTGCCATCTTTTGTAATGTGGCCAATTAAAAATACAGGGGTATCTGTTTCTTTGGCAAAACGGAGTAATTCTGCAGTGCATTCTCTAACCTGTGATACACTCCCGGGAGTAGAATCAATATTAGCCGAGTGCAGTGTTTGTATAGAATCAACAATAATTATTTCTGGTTCAAGTGTTTCAATCTGCTTAAAAATGTTTTGCGTTGATGTTTCAGTAAGGATATAACAATCTGCTTTAGGGGAGGTGGTAATTCGCTCGGCCCTCATTTTAATCTGCTGCTCACTCTCCTCTCCTGAAACATATAGAATTTTTTTTCCCGAAATGTTTAATGCGAGCTGAAGCATGAGGGTAGATTTTCCAATTCCCGGTTCCCCGCCAATCAATATAACAGAACCAGCAACCAGACCGCCACCTAAAACCCTGTCAAGCTCAAGATCACCGGTTAAAGTTCTGTCTTCGCTTATAGATTGAATGTCATCAACTTTAGATGGTTTATTTAAACGTTGAGTGCCGGTTGTTGTTTTCCAGGAAGGGACCTTAGCGCTCGTTTTTTCTATAATCTCTTCTACAAAGGTATTCCATTCGTTGCATGAAGGACATCTTCCGAGCCATTTTGCCGATTCATATCCACAGCTTTGGCAGAAATATGCTGATTTAGTTTTAGCCAATTGATTATAATTTAATTCTGCTAATTTATGCTTAATTCTATTAAAACAAACAAGCCCGATCTCATAGAGATCGGGCTTGTTTAGTTGATACATTAATCTTTACAATTTAATTTCTTCGTCTTTTGAAGAAAGAAAGTGAAATTCAGTCAGGTTGTAAGACGAGACCGCTCTGATTTTAATTCGCTGTCCGAATTTAAAAAACCATTTCCACTGCAAAGAGATAAAGCCCTTTTTAATGAAAGCTTCTATATACGGATGTACACAAAGCGTAATATTTTTTTCATTTTGCTCCTGCAAAATATAGGTCAGGTTATTTTCAATGTCATCCATTAAAACAATACTGGCCTTAATTTCTCCCGTACCATCGCAGGTAGGGCACTTCTCACTGGTTACAATGTTCATTTCCGGTCTTACACGCTGGCGTGTAATCTGAACAAGGCCAAACTTACTTGGAGGCAATATGGTGTGCTTGGCACGATCCAGCAACATCAGATCCTTAAGATGGTCGAACAGCATTTTACGGTTAGTAGGTTTATGCATGTCGATAAAATCGATTACTACAATACCACCCATATCCCTTAAACGAAGTTGACGCGCAATTTCTTTAGCAGCTTCCTTATTTACCTGTAAAGCATTATCTTCCTGATTTTCTTTACTGGCAGTTCTGTTTCCGCTATTTACATCAATAACATGAAGCGCCTCAGTATGTTCAACAACAAGGTAAGCTCCTCCTGCTAAGTTTACGGTTTTACCGAAAGAGTTCTTGATTTGTTTCTCAATACCGAAATGCTCAAAAATAGGTTCCTTATGCTTGTATAGTTTCACGATCTTTTCCATCTCAGGAGAGATTTCGTGAACATAAGAACGGATATCTTCGAACAGATTGTTGTCGCTTACATAAACATTTGTAAAGTCGGTGCTTAAAATATCACGGATCAATGTTGATGTCCGGTCCATTTCTCCCCAAACTCGTTTAGATGGCTCTGCATCAGGAAGCTTTTTAATAAAGTTTTCCCATTTAGCAACAGAATCTAAAAGATCTTTTTGAAGTTCTGCAACACCTTTCCCTTCAGAAACAGTTCTGATAATTACCCCAAAATTTTTAGGTTTAATACTTTCGATAATCTTTTTTAAACGATTACGTTCGGTATTGCTTTTAATCTTTTTGGAAATAGAGATTACATTAGAGAAAGGAACTAATACAATATATCTGCCTGCAATTGAAAGGTCTGAACTTAAACGCGGACCTTTGGTTGAAATTGGCTCTTTAGCTATCTGAACCGGTAAAACAAGATTCTTGCTTACTACTTCTGATATTTTGCCTGCTTTGTTAATGTCTCCCTCTAGCTTGAAATTATCCAGTAAAGTGCCATTAACAGAGCCGTTACGCTTGATTTTAGTTAGCTTAATTAAAGACTGGACTTGAGGACCAAGATCAAAATAATGCAAAAATGCATCCTTTTCATAACCAACATCTACAAACGCAGCATTTAGACCCGGCATGATTTTTTTAATGCGGCCTAAATAAATGTCGCCAACGGCGTAATTGTTGTTGATCTGTTCTTTATGAAGTTCTACAAGTTGTTTGTCTTCAACTAAAGCTATGGTTACTCCCAGTGGAGAGGAATCTATAATTAATTCTTTTACCAAAAGCTACAGATTTTAAGGCATTAACTGCCTTATTAACACATGGACAAATAAAAAAATGATTGCAACGAAAAATAAGGCTAGGATCTAGTCGTAGCCTTATTTTATGTGCAACTCAATAAGAAAAATTATTTTTTCTTATGTCTGTTTTTTCTTAAACGTTTTTTGCGTTTGTGGGTAGCCATTTTATGTCTTTTTCTTTTTTTACCGCTTGGCATAGTCTTGAATTTTAAATATTTTTTTAATCTGTTTATTATTTTTTACTCTTTAGCTCTAATACCTTATCATCAATGAATTTAGATAATTTAGGATTGGCAGCTAGCTTTTTACTCTTCAGATAAGCATCAATAGCATCTTCGTTTTTGCCCAGGCTTTCATAAGCTGTGGCTAAATAGAAGTAAGCATCCGGAGTAGGCTTAATGGCAATAATGTTGTTAAATCTGGTTATGGCTTTGTCAAACTGGCCAGATTTAATCGCGAATGTACCTAAACTCATATTCGCTTTCAAATTCTTTGGGTCTTTTTTTACCACATCCATCAATAATGCAATACCCTTCATTGGCATTCCCATTCCATCAACAATGGTAATTCCTAAGCCGGTTTTAGCATCAGCACTGGCAGAGTCAATATTCATTGCATTAGTGTAAGCAGCATTTGCTCTTTGCAATAATGCAGGTTGTAGTATACTGTCTCTTGAACTGTCAAATGCCTTTAAAAAACGGTCTCCGGTTATTAGCCAGCTGTTTAATGTTTTCTCCTGATTGGCTACAATCTCAAGGTATAAAGCGCTTGGCGCACTCTGTTCAACATCATTCCACTTTTGAGCAAGTACTTTAGCAGCAGCAGCCTTATCGGTAGCTGTTTTAAAAGCGTTCTCAAGTGAAGTGATTTCAGCAGCAAAGTTAGGACTGATCAGTGTTTTCCCAGAAGCCGAAACTTCTTCCAAACTAATTGGCTGAGGGATATCTGATTGCATCTGCCCTGCGGCTGGAACATTGGCTGTTTGCTCTTTTGGCTTAACTAAACCTTTAATATCCCGTGTAAACAAAAAAGCTCCAAGCAATAATATTGCTCCAATTACGATGATTTGTTTTGAACGGATATTGTTTAGCATAAGTTGATTAAGCTTCTACGCTTACTTTTTTTGAATTGTTTTTTACTTTGTCAACAAACACTTTTGCAGGTTTGAAACTTGGCACAAAGTGCTCAGGGATAATAATTGCAGTGTTTTTAGAAATATTTCTCGCAGTTTTTTGCGCTCTCTTTTTTACAACAAAACTACCAAAACCTCTAACATATACATTCTCTCCTCCGATCATGCTGTTCTTGATCACTTTGAAAAATGCCTCAACGGTTTCTTGTACATCTACCTTTTCAATTCCTGTTTTTGTTGATATTTCTGAAATAATATCTGCCTTAGTCATATTCTATTATTTATTTATAGTGTATTATATACTTTATAAGTGATTTGGGGTTGCAAAAGTATTGCTTTTTAATGAGATAGGAAAATAAAAGATGATTTATTTGTTTCGGTTTGTATCAGAGAATTGCAAGTTTTGCCGAAAACAAATTAAGAACGCCGTATTTTTGTGCCTATGGCTTTTCAAACAGAAATAGTAAAATGGTATTTAAACAATAAAAGAGACCTGCCCTGGCGAGGTACAAATGATGCTTATGTGATATGGCTTTCAGAAATTATATTGCAACAAACCAGAGTAGAGCAAGGATTGCCGTATTTTAACAGATTTTTAGAGAGCTACCCTACAATTACTGCTTTTGCAGCAGCTACTGAAACTCAAATACTTAAACTATGGCAGGGATTAGGTTATTATTCGCGTGGCAGAAACATGCTATATACAGCCAAACAGATCCAGGAGCTGTACGATGGAAAATTTCCTACTAGCTATAGCGAACTGATTAAATTAAAAGGTATTGGAGATTATACCGCCGCTGCCATTTCATCATTCTCATCTAATGAAATGAAGCCAGTGCTTGATGGTAATGTATTTCGAGTTCTGGCAAGATATTTTGGGATTGAAACACCTATAAACAGTACTTCAGGGAAAAAACAATTTATAGAGCTTGCCCAAAGTTTAATTCTAGGGCAGGAGCCGTCCGTATACAATCAGGCTATAATGGAATTTGGGGCACTTCAATGTAAGCCTAAATCTCCTTCCTGTGCAACCTGCCCAATTCAATCCGATTGTTTTGCCCGCAAAAATGATCTGGTAAATGTCCTTCCTGTTAAGGAGAAAAAGCTTAAAAAACGCACCCGTTATTTCAACTATTTGGTGTGTGTTAACGGAGATGAGATTTTGGTAAATAAGCGAAACCCAGGAGATATATGGCAGGAATTATATGATTTTCCTCTAATAGAAACTGATGACAACTATCTGGAAGCGCAAGAGCAATTTCTGACTATGCTAAAGAATAATTTTGGAAATACATGCACAGTTACTCCTTTAGAGCAAAAAAAACATTTATTAACCCACCAAACTATATATGTTCAATTTTTTGCTTTAGATAATTATATCATTAACTTTAATCAGAATGCAGAAATAAAATGGGTTTCGCTAAGCGAGTTGGACGAATTGCCACAGCCTAAAGTGATAACAAATTTTATAAGCTCTTATTCAGTAAATTAGAAAAATCAGAATTCATGTCAGGTATTAACAAAGTTATTTTAGTAGGGCATTTAGGAAAAGATCCTGAAGTCAGACATTTAGATGGTGGTGTAACAGTAGCAAGTTTCCCATTGGCAACATCAGAGACGTATAACAAAGATGGCAAAAGAATAGAGCAAACAGAGTGGCATAACATCGTTTTGTGGAGAGGTTTAGCAGAGGTAGCCTCAAAGTATTTGCAAAAGGGCAAGCTGGTGTATATTGAAGGTAAACTTCGGACCCGCTCTTTTGAAGATAAGGAGCGCGTAAAAAAGTATGTTACTGAAGTAGTTGCTGAGAACTTTACAATTCTGGGCCGAAAGAGCGATTTTGAACAGACCCCTTCTACTGGCGAGAATAGTACGCCAAAAAGCGAATCAGATTATATAGATCCAAACGATACTTCGGGCGATTTGCCATTTTAAACCAATATACCCATCACATATTTAACCATTCTTAGAAATAAGCAATAGGGTTTAAAAAAAATATCCTCCGAAAATTTAATTTCGGAGGATATAAACACAATCGTGTATAAATAAGTTTTACTAGTCTACCCTCATATAATAGATATTTAGCTTAATACCTTTTTCGCCTGTAGCCGGAGTAGCAGTGTTTATGATTGATCTTGCCCCAGACGTTAATGAAGGGTAAAGATTGTATTCGGTAAGTGAACTAGGGGCCAGGTAAGTTCCATAGTCTTTCGTTTTATTGTCAATTATAGCCTGCAGATAGCTGGTCACAGTAAAAATATATCTCTTGTTGGTCACGTCGTAAAACCCACCAAATGCGGCTTCAGAACCTGCATAAGTATCAAGCGGTTGTGGATTGGCTTGTGTAGGTCCATCTCCATCCGGAATGTTTGCTCTCTGACCAGCAATATCAAGCCTGTAAAGAGATAATCTCTGTGCAGCATTCCATGGAGATACGTCTGTTCCGCTCTTAAGGTTAACAACCAATTCTGCCCTGTTGATTACTATACGTGCATTTGCATTACCAGCTTTTACTTTTTCAATAAAAGCATTTAACCCAGGGAAAGAAATTTTGTTCCTTACTCCGGCAAGAGCCTGCAGATACGTAACATCAAATGATGCTGTAGGTGCATCTAACTGTGCTTTGATGGGTGTTCCTGTGTAATCATGCTTAACAGTTGCTGCAATAGGACCTGAAGTTGATGATATTGGGAAATTAACCGATACCGTATCTTTTTCGATAACACTGGTTCCAACCTGCTTCTTGTAATATATCTGAAGATTGGCATCAGTTCCGCCAAAATTAATGAACATTATGCCACCAGGACCAGTTGATGCGGTTTTGTTTACACTAACCTGAAGGCCTTTAAAAATAGCTGAGAATTTAGTATTGGTTGATCTTAAAGCTGAATCAACATTTAAAATATGTTCCTGAATAAATGCATTGCTAAGTTTTATTCTTAATTGCGGAGCAACCGTTTTAAGTGTATCAGGTTTGCCATTTACTATATCAGTAATTTTAAAAGGAGTTTTTGGTTTTATCTTAGCTGTAAGTGAGCCTACCAATTCAGTTTCTACAGGCCATACTTTGTTGCTTAGAAATATCTTTTGTAAAGACAGGTCATCTTTAAGCTGATGCACATTCAGGCTATAAACCGAAGTAGTAGTATCACCATAAAACTGAGTTGAGTAAGGTAAAACAAGAATTGCCGAATCCACAGACGGGATGCCTCCAAAATTATAGCTGTTCGAAGGAAGGCTTACCGTCATAGAAAGGCTTGCTTCTGTAGTTCCAAAAGTAGCATCTCCGCTAATATAACCTAGAGGATGTCTTGCCAATCCAATTGATGCAGTAGCCGAATCAAGCACTGTCTTAGAATCAACAAGAACGGTATTGTCTAAAACACCTTTAATAGGATTTTCTCCTTCGGGCGTAAGGCCAATAGTATTAGCATCTTTACAAGATGCAAAAAGAAAAAGACCTATCAACAGGGTCAATAAGTCTAGTTTTATAAATTTCATATTTTAGAATACCTGAGTTTAAGCTATTGAAACCAATTCTTCATCCGAAATCTCCTCATATAATGAATAGAAGTTTTCGAAATTTTCGGTTAAATTAAAAGCTAAAGTTGGCTTATTAGAATCTTTAACAAATTTTAACACATCACTATTGATGTTTTCATCAGCTAAAACTACCGCGTCAGAATAAGTTACAGCTCCAATATGCAGGGCACTGCAGTCTGCTTTTTCAAATACTTTGGTGTCCTCAACAGTCATTGAGTTCATTACAGCTTTTTTATACAGATCAGCATTCATTTTTTCAGAGAAACAATCCTCATAAATTGAATACACTACTTTTGAATTTTTGAAAGTAGGATCGTTTTTATAGGTTGTTTTAATATATGCAGGTACTAAAGAAGTCATCCAGCCATGGCAATGAACAATATCCGGCGACCAGCCTAATTTTTTAACAGTTTCAAGGGCACCTTTACAGAAGAAAATTGTTCTTTCGTCGTTGTCGGCATAAAACTTGTCCTCCTTATCTCTAAATACATACTTGCGTTGGAAATAATCTTCATTATCCAGGAAGTAAACTTGCATTCTTGCTGCCGGAATTGAGGCAACTTTAATGATCAACGGGTTATCATTGTCATCAATAATGATATTCATACCTGAAAGACGGATAACCTCGTGTAATCTGTTCCTTCTTTCATTAATATTCCCAAACCTTGGCATTAAGATACGGATTTCAAATCCTTTATCTTGCATTGCCTGAGGTAACTGACGGGTAATTTCTGAAATCTTTGTGAGTTCAAGGAAAGGCGACATCTCGTGTGTAACAATCAGTAGCTTCGTTTTGGCCATCTCCATATTCGTAAATAAAAATTTATGTTAAAGAAAAGATTATCAAGGGGCAAAGATAAGGAAAATAATAACATTTATCAATATAATACGCAAGATGTTTTGTTGGGAATGGATAAATAACCAACTTTGCCCCCTGAAATTTTATAAGCAGGTTTGGAAGTACTAAATACTATTGCGGCGTTAAAGTCGTTGCTTGGTCCAATTAAATTGGCTAAGCAGAAAATTGCTTTAGTGCCAACTATGGGTGCGTTGCATAAAGGCCATGTATCGTTAATAAAGATGGCTCAGCAGCAGGCAGATATAGTGGTTTGCAGCATATTTGTTAACCCAACTCAATTTACTGATCCAAAGGATCTGGAAAAATATCCACGGCCACTTGAGCATGATATGGCTATGCTTAAAGATGCCGGATGCGATGTGGTATTTATGCCCTCTGTAAAGGAAATGTACCCAGCCGAAGAAAAATGGCACATAGACCTTGGCCCAGCAGAATTTCTTTTAGAAGGAGAGTTCAGAAAAGGCCACTATCAGGGAGTTACCCAAATCGTAAAAAAACTATTTGATGCCATAAGTCCTGATGTTGCTTTCTTTGGGCAAAAAGACTACCAGCAGGTATTAATGATCCAGAATATGGTTGCTTACTTTAATCTTCCGGTTCAAATTATCTCCTGTCCGATTATTAGAGAAGACGATGGATTGGCCATGAGTTCAAGAAATATCCATCTTGATGCTACCGACAGAAAAAATGCGTTAGTATTAAGTAGAGCTCTTACTTATGTAAGCGAAAATTTTAAGAACAAAAGTATTCCTGAGCTTTTAGAAAAGGCAAAGCAATTAATTGAAGAAACCCCGGGAGTAGAGCTGGATTACTTTACAATTGCCGATGGCCAAACACTTTTGCCCGAAACAGATAAAAATGATCAGAATATTATAGCTCTTGTTGCTGCCAAAGTAGGGCAAACAAGGCTTATAGATAATATGATACTTAGCTGAAAAACGGAAAACCATTCATTCACAAACTTTATCTAACTTTGCATTATGATTATCGAGATATTAAAATCGAAGATCCACCGTGTTAAAGTAACACAGGCAGAACTGAATTATGTTGGAAGTATTACCATTGATGAAGATTTAATGGATGCTGCCCAAATTATTGCAAACGAGAAAGTACAGATCGTAAATAACAATAACGGCGAGCGTTTTGAAACCTATGTAATAAAAGGTGAAAGGGGAACAGGAACCGTTTGTTTAAATGGAGCTACAGCCCGTAAAGTTCAGGTTGGTGATATACTGATCATCATGTCTTACGGATCTTTACCTATAGAAGAAGCTAAAAAATATCACCCAATATTAGTTTTTCCTGATGATAATAACCATCTGCTGAAATAGGCTGTAATTACATTGTAAAAATAATACTATGCTGCCATAGTAATTTGGTTGAGAAATACTAAATTTGGCGGTAGGTATTTTTTTATTATATATAATTATGCTATTTCAACTAAGTGAAGAACAATTGATGATTCAGCAGGCAGCAAGGGATTTTGCACAAAATGAACTTAAGCCAGGAGTTATTGAAAGAGATGAGCACCAAAAATTTCCGGCTGAGCAGGTAAAAAAGCTTGGTGAACTGGGTTTTTTAGGGATGATGGTTTCAGAAAAATACAGTGGCAGCGGTATGGATGCTATTTCATACGTGCTGGTGATGGAAGAGCTATCTAAAATAGATGCATCAGCATCTGTAGTTGTTTCTGTAAACAATTCATTGGTGTGTTACGGTTTAGAAACGTACGGATCTGAATTTCAAAAAGAAAAGTATTTAAAACCCCTGGCATCCGGCGAAAAGATCGGAGCCTTTTGCCTTTCGGAACCCGAAGCCGGATCTGATGCCACTTCGCAACAAACTACTGCCGAAGATAAAGGCGACTATTACCTTTTAAACGGAACCAAAAACTGGATTACCAACGGTGGTACAGCATCAACATATCTTGTAATTGCACAAACAAATAAAGCTTTAAAGCATAAAGGAATAAATGCATTTATTGTAGAGAAAGGTATGGAAGGTTTTACGGTTGGCCCAAAAGAAAACAAATTGGGCATCCGTGGTTCTGATACACATTCTCTAATGTTTAACGACGTTAAAGTGCCAAAAGAGAATAGAATTGGTGAAGATGGGTTTGGATTTAAGTTTGCCATGAAAACGCTGGAGGGAGGCCGAATTGGCATTGCAGCACAGGCGCTTGGCATTGCATCCGGAGCATATGAGCTGGCGTTAAGCTACGCTAAACAACGTAAATCGTTTGGTAAGTCCATTGCAGAACATCAGGCAATAGCTTTTAAGCTTGCAGATATGGCCACCAGCATAGAAGCAGCAAGAATGTTGGTTTATAAAGCGGCATGGTTAAAAGACCGGGGGCAATCCTACACGCTTGCCGGCTCAATGGCTAAGCTGTATGCTTCAAAAGTAGCCATGGATGTAACGGTAGAGGCTGTTCAGATACACGGCGGTTATGGATTCGTAAAAGAGTATCATGTTGAGCGATTGATGCGTGACGCTAAGATCACCCAGATTTACGAAGGAACTTCTGAAATTCAAAAAATGGTAATCTCCAGAGAGATTATCCGTTAAATAATCGTAATTATTATCTTTGTTTTTATAAGCTTATCGTAGTTTATAAAAACAAAGAAATATGCCCGAAATTCTCCTTTTATGCGTTATGTTAATCCCGCAAATTGTGGCTGGGATACTTGCGAAAAGTATGGGCAGGAAGTTTTGGTTCTGGTTTCTTATCTCCTTCCTTATTCCTATCATTTCATTGATAGTACTGTTGTTTTTAGAAGATAAAAGTGAGCAAAGCGGATATGAACTAGCCGATCACGTAAAAGAAAAAAATTAAAAAATTTTTATAAATCAATATTAAAGCATGAAAGAGTCAAACTCATTGAATCAGGTAGCCGAATTTCACAGAACATTTAAGCACCCCATAGAGAATTCGCCAATTATTCCATCAAAACAAAGAAGTGACTTAAGGGTTTCGTTGCTGGTTGAAGAGGTGAAGGAATTGCAACAAGCAATTGAAGACAATAACCTTGTTGAAGTAGCAGATGCTTTATGCGATATACAGTACGTTTTGGCCGGTGCTATTTTAGAGTTTGGACTAGCCCATAAATTTAAAGACCTTTTCGATGAAGTGCACCGTTCAAATATGAGTAAGGCATGTAAGTCGGAAGAAGAAGCCAACCAAACAATTGCTCATTACAAAGCTAAAGACGATAGTGATTCTTATTTCAAAGAAGAAGATTCGTTGTTTTTAGTATACAGAACCAAAGATAACAAGACTTTAAAATCTGTAAATTACTCTCCAGCCGATTTGGAGAGTATTCTTTAAAGCTATATAACCCTTCCTGTCGAAACCTTTTAATTTCAACAGGAAGGGTTAATCTTAATCTTTATCAGAACCTGCAATAGCTCCAAACACAGCCTTAATTAAGGCAATTACAATTGCTAACAATGCTGCGGCCCAAAAACCTGTAGTATTAAATCCGGCCATTAGGTAATCAACCAGTAAGATCATTAAAACGGTAATAATGAACGACATCAACCCTAAAGTAAGGAAGTTGATGGGGAAAGTAAACAAACGCAAAATAAATCCGATTGTTGAATTTGCGAGTGCAATTAATACGGCTGCAATAATTGCAGATCCATAACCATCTACTTGTACTCCCGGTACAATTTTGGCGCCCAGAAATACCGCAAGGCCCATTAATAAAATTTCTACAATTAGTTTCATAAAGCTTAATTTAGTGTTATGGTTAAATTTTTTGTTAAAATATTGATGGCATTTTGTGCCACTACCCTTGTTTTCTCATGTACATTAACAAATAGTAAGCCACTTTTAATAGAATTTTCGGTTGATAGTTCGGCTATTGTATTTAGAAATATAGATCAGGCAGGGCTTTTGCAGCTTAAAAATGCACCTGCTGCAGATTCTGTTTTTTACGATGTGCTTACTGTTTTGCAAACTCCATCTGAAAAGGATAGCCTTATAAAAGAAATGCCTGTGAATGGAAGGATAACTGCTAACGATGAAGGTTTGGTATTTGTACCGGAAAAACCATTTGTAAAAGGCAGAGATTATTTGGTTATAACTTACCTGAATTCGCGCTTTGGCAATGCCGAGGATATAATGAAAGGGAAGGTGCATGTTAGTGTAAAGCCTTTGCAGAAATTACTAACCAGATAATACCAAGTCCTCACATGGTTCACACATCCTTCACAAAAAGGTACCTGTTTGTGTATTTGGTGTGAAGGATGTGTGTAGGAGGTGTGAAGAAACACTAATCTTGTGAAGAACTACGTGATTATGTAAAGAGGATCTTATTTACAGACAGAAGTGATTGTGTTATAGCATTTTTAATTTGCAAAAATATTTCTTACATTTGCACGGTAATAGAGGTAAGAGGGGGCAAAAGTCCCCTCTTTTCTATTATTGGTGAATTGGTTATGCAGATAGAAAAAAGAGTAACAGAGTTAGTAGAAGAAAAAATTTCGGACAGACCGGAGTTGTTTCTTGTTGAGGTGAAAATGCTGCCAAATAACAAACTGATTATCCATGTTGATGGCGATCAAGGAATCACAATACAGGATTGCGCGGCTATTAGCAGACATGTTGGTTTTCATTTGGAAGAAGAAAACACCATTGATAAAGCATATAATCTGGAGGTTTCATCGCCTGGTGTAGGTGAGCCATTGAAGCTGAAAAGACAATACGATAAAAACGTTGGGCGTGATTTAAGTGTAAAACTTGCTGCCGGCGAAATAAAAGAAGGTAAGTTACTTTCTGTAGATGATAATGGCATCACTATAGAAGCAAAAGTGAAAGAAAAAGGAAAAAAGGCGATTCTGGTAGAAACCGGAATAGATTTTAGTAGTATAACAGAAACAAAGGTTTTAATTTCATTTAAATAAAAATGAGCAATATTAATTTAATCGATTCATTTCAGGAGTTCAAGGACTTTAAGAACATCGACCGCCCTACAGTGATTAGTGTGCTGGAAGAGGTATTTCGCAGTATGTTGCGTAAAAAATATGGTACTGATGAGAATTGTGACGTAATTGTTAACCCGGATAACGGAGATTTAGAGATCTGGCGTACCAGAAAAGTGATGGAAGATGGCTTTTCTGAGGACGATGATTTAGAAATTGAACTTGCTGAGGTTAAACAGTTGGATCCGGATATGGAAGTTGGCGACGATTACATTGAGCAGATCACTTTAGAGAGTTTTGGAAGAAGAGCTATTTTAGCTGCCCGCCAAACTCTTGTTTCAAAAGTATTAGAACTTGAAAAAGACGAAATCTTTAAAAAATATAAAGACAGGGTTGGTGAGATTGTAACCGGAGAGGTTTACCAGGTTTGGAAAAAAGAAACACTGGTTCTTGATGATGAAGGCAACGAATTAATGATGCCTAAAACTGAACAGATCCCGGCTGATTATTTCAAAAAAGGTGATACCGTTCGTGCCGTAATCCTTAAAGTGGATATGGTGAACAGCACTCCAAAAATTATTATTTCCAGAATTGCCCCTGAGTTTTTACAGCGCTTATTCGAAATTGAAGTTCCTGAGATTTTTGATGGTTTAATTACCATTAAGAAAATTGTTCGTGAACCGGGAGAAAGAGCTAAAGTTGCTGTAGAATCTTACGATGATAGAATTGATCCGGTAGGAGCTTGTGTGGGTATGAAAGGTTCCCGTATACATGGTATTGTTAGAGAGCTTAAAAATGAAAATATTGATGTAATTAACTTTACCAATAACATTTCATTATATATAACCAGAGCGCTAAGCCCTGCAAAAATCACCTCTATTAAGTTAGATGATGAAACAAAACATGCTTCAGTTTACTTAAAACCTGATCAGGTTTCGTTGGCAATTGGTCGCGGTGGTCATAACATTAAACTTGCCGGAAAATTAACCGGTTATGAAATAGATGTATACCGTGAAGCTGGTGAAGAGGATGAGGATGTGGATATTGAAGAATTCTCGGATGAGATCGATAGCTGGATCATCGATGAGCTAAAAGCTATCGGATGTGATACTGCTAAAAGTGTGTTAGCACTTTCCGTTGATGAATTGGTTAAACGTACCGATTTGGAGGAAGAAACCATCAAGGAAGTGATGAGTATTTTGAAATCAGAATTTGAATAATACAAAAACTCACGACCTACAATGAAATAAATAAGAATAAACGTTACTTTTGTATAAGAATTAAAGAAAAAATAGGATATCAATGTCAGACGACAAACCAATAATTTTATTTAAAGCAGTTAAGGAACTTAACGTAGGGATAGCTACGGCCGTTGAGTTCCTGGAAAAGAAAGGCTTTTCTGTTGAGAATAAACCCACTACTAAGCTCTCTCGCGACATGTATAATGCGCTGTTAAAAGAGTTTCAGGGCGATAAAATCGTAAAAGAAGAAGCCAATCAGATTGTTATTGGTAAAATTCGTCGTGATGAACCTGAAGTAACTGAGAAAGTTGCTGAGGCACCTAGAAAAAATGTTGAATTCGAAAACGAAGGCGTTTTAATAAAGAATCTTCATTCATATACTCCTCCAGCTGAGAAGCCTAAGGAAGAAGTTCCGGCTAAACCGGAAGCTCCTGCAGAAAAAGCAGATGAAAGCTCTTTGCCAGGTGTTAAAATAGTAGGAAAAATAAATCTTGATGATTTAAATTCTAAAACGCGCCCGGTTAAAGCTGAAGAAGCTCCTGCGCCTGTTCCGGCTCCAGAGCCTAAAGCTCCGGTTGCTGAAGAGCCAGTTAAGGAAGTTGTAAAAGAAGAAAAACCAGTTGAGAAGGTTGAAAAACCAGTAGAAGAGGTAAAACAAGAGGTTGTAAAGCCTGTTGAAGAAGCTAAACCTGTGGTTGAGCAACCTAAAGTTGCAGAACAACCAGTAGTAGTGAAAGCCCCGGAACCAGTAGTGCCTAAGGCTGCGCCTGTTACTCCTCCACCGGCTCCTAAAGTTGAAAAGCCTGAGGAATCAGAGGTTATTAAGGCTCGTTCAGTAAAGCTTTCAGGTCCGAATATTATAGGTAAAATTGTATTGCCTACAACACCAGATCGTAAATCTCAGCCTGTTGCATCTTCTGCTGATAGTGCTGATGCGAAGAGAAAACGTAAGCGTAAAAAAACTCCGGGAGGGCATCCTGGTCAGGGTGGTCATGGCCAACCTTCAGGTGGTAACCAACACGGCGGACAGGCAGGACAACAAGGGCAACCGGGTCAGCAAAAACCTGCAGCCCCTATAGGTAACAGACCGGATTTTAGAAATAACACAAACAATACTGCCAACAGGCCTAATTTTAGGAACAATAAACCAGGTGGAGGTCATAGCCACAGTGGTCCTAAAGAAGAACCTACGGAAAAAGAAATACAAGATCAGATTAAAGCCACGCTTGCACGTTTAAGTGGAGCAGGTAAATCTGGTAAGTTTGCTCAGCGTGCTAAATTACGTCGTCAAAAACGTGATGATGTTGCGCTTTCAGCAGACGAGGCTGCAATGGAACAAGAATTGCAATCGAGAGTTTTAAAGGTTACAGAGTTTGTTACGGCAAATGAATTGGCTACAATGATGGATGAACCAGTTACAAAGATTATCGCAACTTGTATGAGTTTGGGAATGTTTGTATCTATTAACCAACGTTTGGATGCTGAAACCTTAACAATTGTTGCTGATGAGTTTGGTTACGAAATTCAATTCGTTAAACCGGATGATGAAAGCGATGTTATTATTGAAGAAGAGGATTCTGAAGAGGATTTATTGCCGAGAGCACCTGTTGTTACCATTATGGGACACGTGGATCATGGTAAAACATCTTTGCTGGATTACATCCGTAAAGCGAATGTAGTAGCCGGTGAGGCGGGTGGTATTACCCAGCACATTGGTGCTTACATGGTAACTACTTCGACCGGTAAAAAAGTTACTTTCTTAGATACTCCGGGTCACGAGGCCTTTACGGCGATGCGTGCTCGTGGTGCTAAGGTAGCAGATATTGCAATTATTGTTGTAGCTGCGGATGATGCGGTGATGCCTCAAACAAAAGAGGCTATTAACCATGCTCAGGCTGCGGGCGTACCATTGGTGTTTGCCTTTACAAAAATTGACAAACCAGGTGCAAACTCAGATAAAATACGTGAGCAATTATCGATAATGAATATCCTTGTTGAGGATTGGGGTGGAAACTTCCAGTCGCAGGAGATATCTGGTAAAAGCGGTTTAAATGTTGACTTACTTTTAGAGAAAGTTTTACTAGAGGCAGAGTTGTTAGACTTAAAAGCTAATCCTAATAAACGTGCAACAGGTAGTGTAATTGAGGCAACTTTGGATAAAGGACGTGGTATTGTTACTACGGTTCTTGTACAGGCAGGTACATTAAAAATTGGTGACCCTATTTTGGCAGGTAGTTATAGCGGACGTGTAAAAGCGTTGTTTAACGAACGTGGACAAAAAGTTGATAAAGCAGGCCCATCAGTACCGGTTCAGGTATTGGGTATGCAAGGTGCGCCTACTGCAGGTGATAGATTCAATGCACTTGAAAGTGAAGTTGAAGCAAGAGAAATTGCAAACAAACGTTTACAATTGATGCGTGAACAGGGGCTTCGTACTCAGAAACACATTACTCTTGATGAGATTGGTCGTCGTTTAGCAATTGGTAACTTTAAAGAGCTTAACCTGATTGTTAAAGGTGATGTGGATGGTTCAATTGAAGCACTATCTGATTCATTACTGAAACTTTCTACTGAAGAGATTCAAATCAATATCATTAGTAAAGCTGTAGGTCAGATCTCTGAATCTGATGTATTGTTAGCTTCTGCTTCTGATGCGATCATTATAGGTTTCCAGGTTCGCCCGTCGTCAGGTGCGCGTAAACTGGCAGAGGCTGAGCAGATAGATATCCGCTTATATTCTATCATCTACGATGCAATCAATGAGATTAAAGCGGCGATGGAAGGTATGTTGGCTCCTGAGTTTGAAGAGAAAATCACTGCTAACGTTGAGATCAGAGAAACCTTTAAAATTACTAAAGTTGGTACAATTGCCGGATGTATGGTGTTGGATGGTACGATTACACGTAATAGTAAAATCCGTATTGTTAGAGATGGTGTGGTAATTTATACAGGTGAATTGGCTTCGTTGAAACGCTATAAAGATGATGTTAAAGAGGTATCGAGAGGCTATGAGTGCGGATTGAATATCCATAACTTTAACAATATTGAAGTAGGTGATATTGTTGAGGCTTATGAACAAGTAGAGGTTAAGAGAAAATTATAATCATCGAAAATATTATTGAAAAGCGCCTTAATTTAAGGCGCTTTTTTTTGTTAAGTAAAGAAAATGCTAAATAATAACGCGCTGAATTAGGTGTAAAGTGAAGATTAATATAATAAAGTTTTATAGTTTTATTTGCTTTACCTTGATTGGTTTTGCCGCATTTTCGCAAGGCAGAATGCCGGCATGTGGTACTCATGCGCAGTTTTATAATAGAGATAGTATAAACATAGTTACGTTTGGCGCCAGTACTGTTGAGGGAGTTCCTGCTCCATTAGGCTTCCAAAAGCATCTTAAATCATTTATTGAGAACTGTTATGCAAATAAGCCTGTTAACATTGCCAATAATGGTATTGCAGGCCAAACCACTACACAGGGACTATTAAGATTTGATGCTGCAATAGCCGGAAGAACCGGCCTTGTGATGATATTGATGGGAGCTAATGATGCGACACTTATAGCCGAGGGTAAGGCAAGGGTAAGTACAACTCTGGCAAATATGAGAACAATGATTGAGAAGGCTAAGAGTAAAAATCTGGATGTAATTTTAGGTACCCTACAATATTTTAGAGATATCCCTGGTTACCCGGATCCAACCAAGCTTGTTCACCGTAGAAATAGAGCAATAGATCTAATTAATAAAGGTTATAAGGAACTGGCGAAAGAAATGAGGATTGAAATAGCTGATATTGGTGCTGTTTTTAGTAAGAATAAACAACTGTATTCTGATGATGTACATCCAAATGCAAAAGGATATTATGTAATGGCTTTGGTTTGGTTTGATGCACTTAATCAAAATATAATTGCTAATCATTTGGCCAGCCATATTGTACAAAATTATCCTAATCCGGCAAATTCATTTACCAAGCTTGGATTTACATTAAATACTGCGGGAAGGGTTAGGGTTACTTTGTACAATATGGCTGGGCAAAGGGTTGGTGTTGTATTTGATGATTTTAGAAATGCCGGTTATCAGGAAGAACAGATCTCGACAGTACAGTACCCCACTGGTATTTATATCCTCAACTATGAGTTGCCCAATTCCAGATTCTCAAAAAAAATGGTGATATCCCATTAAACCATTTATAAATTTCTTGTCTATCCTTCTGGTGTTAAATGTTAAGAGATGTTAATGGATGTGTCTTTTAGCATAAAAAAGCCCATTTTTGGCCAAATTAAATTTGGATGGATAAAAAAAGAGAAGAAAAAACAGTAAAGAAAAATTTTGATTTTGTAGATACAATCAGGTGCATTTCAATGATGGGTATTGTTTTTGAACACTCTGCTGCAATTCAATCCGGAATTTATAGTTCAACATTTGATACTGCTGTTGAAAGCTCTTTAATTCAGTCGTTTAAGTTTAGTACAATTGCCTTTTTTCTTATAGGAGGCTTTCTTATTAATCATAAGTTTCAGGAATACAGCACAAAACAATATTTAAAGAACAGGTTTAAAAGCACAATAAGGCCCTGGTTATTTTGGCTGTTGGTATATGTAGCCTTGATGATGATTGATAGGTATGTTTCTTATTTAAGGGGTGGTGACGACGCTGTTGTAACGAATTTTTTAGGGACTACCTGGAATCATTTCGTTTTTGGTTTGTGCTATACGTCCAGTTGGTTTGTGCTAAACTTTTTACTCTGTATTTGTATACTCCTTATTTTTAAGAAGTATCTATACAATTGGTGGTTTGGAGTTGTTTTGGGGATTGTTTCTTTGGTTTATAGCCTTAATTTATATCACAATTGGTTCGTAACGAATCATTCAATGGCGCTGTTTGGCTTTATTTTCTATTTATGGCTTGGTGTTATTCTTAATAGATATTTTGATAGAGTAATGAACTATATAAATCGTATTTCCTGGCCTATAATGATATTAACTGTAGTTGTTCTTTTTGTGCTTGCGATTTTAGAATCCTTTGAATTGCTGAGTCTGGGGTCTAAGGATGCTTACAATACACTTCGGGTAAGTAATATAATTTACTCTTTCGGAATGTTTGCTTTATTGTTGAAGATAGGGAATATTGAGGTTCTTCAGAAAAAGATGGAACCAAGACAAACTACATTTGGTATATACCTGGTGCATTATGTTTTAGTGGTAAGACTTTTACCTTTGATCTTTCAACCGATGAAATTGGATTATTTAAATTATTCGGTATGGGTAAATAGTGGTATTCACATTTCGCGATTTTTAATCGTATATGGCTTGAGTTTTTTTCTTGTAAAATTGATTAGACTAACTCGGGCTAAATGGATTGTTGGTGGTTAATATTTAAAGAAAAGCAACTACAAGCTAATCCAGGTTTGTGGAAATGACATATAGACATTCGGATCATCATGGTTTACCCACTTTTTAGGGCCTATAACCGTTTTATTTGGATTAGAATTAAGCCAGGCCGCCCACCAGCTAAAACTACTGTTGGCAATAATATTATGCTTGCAGGCGCTCATTAGTTGCATATCAATATAACTGGCCGACCCTTTGTTCCAAGAGATCAGGGTGCAATCATCAAGGGTTAAATTTTCTGTGCACCATTGGATGTCGTCTGAAAAAATGAAGAAACTAGGAGAAGTTAAATTGGCTTGGATATGGCTGATTGCCTGTTTATAATACTCAGGGCCACATAAGCCACCAAGAAGTGGATCTTTAAGGTAGTCTCCTCTTCTTATGTGAATGGAAACGCTATTTTTAAGTTTTATCTGATCTAGAATTTCCTGGTTCTCTTTTGAAAGTGGAGATGTGAATTTGAAATCGTTTTTTACTTCACTGGCAATATTCTCAAAATATTTAAAATTTTGCCAATAACCCCAATAGTAGGCTGTTTTTGGATTATTTAAGATTGACTCGTCAAATGAGAACAGTGTTTTTTCTTCCGTATAAGCATTCTTTAGGCCAAGCAATCTTCTAAGCTTTCTATAAATCCACTTTTTATTGTAATATAAGTTACTTGTGAATGGTGAGACCGTGTTTACTTTTAGATCAAAGATTTTATCCAATTCAAACCCATTATGTAGCGGATAATCATTATAACCTTGCAAATCTGCTTTAGTATTTGGGAATTTATTTTGCAATGACTTGTACAAGGTGTATTGAAACATTTGGTTGCCTAAACCACCTAGAAATCTAATAATTTTCATTGAATTGTTTTATGTAGATAATTGGCCTATTCCTTTTATTGAAAGCTTGAATGCTTTTCTGAGCTGACGGAAATTTACGTAAGACCACTTAAAAATATTCTTGTTTAATAATAATGGAAGTGCATTCATTTTAGCTTTTTTTGTGTAGATTATTTCAAACCAGTAGTTAAAAAGCATCTTTTCGAAGGGGATTTCAGGATATTTATGCAAGTCCTTATTAGCGGCCTTTAATTTAGTGAATAACGAAAGATAGTCTGCGAAATTAGCCCTGTAGTTCCATTCCAATATACTGAAAAATGCATCGATTATTTTTTTGTCGGCCTTTATTTGGAGATTGGTCAGTTGTTTCTCTTTGATGGAACGAACTTTTAATCTGCCAGTTTCAGATTGTAAGATAGAAGTATTACTCCCATGTATTCTGTATTTCACCAAAATAGTATCTAAGTTGGCTACAGGGTACTTGTCCGAAAGTCGTATAAATAATTCATAATCTTCAGCTGGAGCATAATCATTATAGCCATTTAATTCTTTTAATACAGTAGTTTTATACATTACTGTAGAATTGATAAATGTATTTTGAAAAAGAAGCGTCATTTTTATTTTATCGGGGCCAATAGGAACAGTAAATCTGTTATCAACTACCGGTTTGCTTGCTTCGTCGATAACAGAGCCATGGCCACCACATAATGCGTATTCAGGATGTTCTTGAAAAAAGTTGTATTGAAGTTCCAGACGATTAGTGATAGCAACATCATCGCTATCTAATATTGCAATGTACTCTCCCTTTGCTTCATTTAAAACGACATTTCTAGTATAGGTTAAGCCCCGGTTTTTATCGTTGTGAATTAACCTGATTCTGGAATCTTTAAAACTATTTATGACCACAACTGTTTCGTCTGTAGAACCATCATTTACGATCAGCAATTCAAAGTTTTCAAAAGTTTGATCTAAAATACTTTGAATTGACTCTTGGATATAACTTGCTGCGTTGTAAGCAGCCATAAAAACGGTTATTTTTGGATTCATGCTAAACAAAGGTAACGTTGATAAGAGAGACTAGGATTATGAGTGATTGTAATTATTTGGACACAAAGGATAACTCCCTTTTGTAAGCTTCATCAAAATCACACTCTTCGGCTAGTTGCTTCACTGTATTAAAAGCATTTTTACTAAACTGGCTTAAGAGTTCTCTGTTAGTTACAAAGCGCTGAATCTCTGTAATAAATAGCCTGGCAAGATCTTCTACCTGATCAAGGTTCTCAACTAATATGCCGTTTTCTTTTTGACCGGAGATGTAATTTGAAAGTTCACCTACATTGGTTGATATTGGTACAACTCCCAGGTTCATCCCTTCAAAAACAACAAGCCCCCAGCTCTCGCGGTGTGAGGTAAGTAGCAACAAATGCCCTTCCTTGTAATAGTTGTTTAATATAGTTTTGTTGTGAACTTCTCCAACAATGTATGAATTAGGTGGAACAATAGTTTCTTCTGCTTTGAAGTCGCCAATGATTTTAAATTCAACAGGAAGGTTTAACTCGTGACAGATTTCTGCAATCCTGATCAGTACATTTGGTCTTTTTTCTGGGCTATTTCTGGCAACAAAAAGAATCTGCAATGCACCTTCGTAATCTTTTAAAGGAAATAACCCATCAAAGGCGATTTTATTTTGAATAACTGTTAGCCTTTCCAAATACATATCTGGAACATGATTTAGACGGTATAGCTCTTTAAATTGTTCTATCAAGACCTTTCCTACAATTATTCTTTTGTTTATTCTGGGTACATGCGGGATGCTGTACCACTCAATTCCTTTGTCGTCATCAGTAAAATTATGCATGATGTCTACTATTTGAACATGAGGAGCCAAAAGTGGAATCATATCATACATAAACCTGCTGCACCAACCAGAAACTACCGGGTTTTTCTGTTCATTTATTGCCTTAGCTATCTTTTTGAACAAATGTTTTTTTAGCTCTTTTTTTTCAGCCCATCGGCCTAGTTCAATAACATCAGCAGCAGCTTCAAATTCTTTTTGGAAACCATTAGTTATAGATCTGTCTGTGATAAAACAGAGGGGTTTGGGATCATTAAAAAGATTCATTATGTCTACATGGACACGCTCTGCGCCCCCAAAAGACCAGGAAGGAAAGAAAAAGTAAATATTTCTTTTCTTTGAAAGTTGTGTTGTTATCTCAGAGTATTTAGATAATGCAGTTATGTTTTCTGCAAATCTTTTAATCTTTTTAAGCATAATATTTTGAACTCTTGTTTTTATAGGGTAGATGGTAGGATTTATTTATTTTTCATAAGCGCTTTTATTTGTGAGGTAATAGAATCTGGCTTAATAACAGATGGTAGTAAGTAGCTAAGGATTTTTCTTTGTTTTGACTGCTTTTTGCCAGAAGAAAATATATACCTTATGGGAGTGATTATAGTTAATCTTATCTTATTAAATAGATTCAGTGGGCCATTAGGGCCAAATTTTAATGCCAGATAGTAATCTTCCATAATTGAGTTGGCATTAATAAAATTGTTATATAAGTTGTTTTTATAATCTAGTGTCAGTCGGCCTGCTGTTATATAATGCTTTAAAGATAGATTGGAGTCATAATAAAGTTTATATCCTTTCAGAACGATTCTTAAACAATATTCTGTATCCTCGGCAGTTAGTATTTTTTTGTTGTCGTCGTTTATTAAAAGTGAGGGAAAGGTTTTATAAGTGTCAAGATAGAGTTGTGTTCGTGATGCTAGTCCTGCACCCCATAAACTGTCTCTCCTAGTGTCAAAACCAGTATTTTTGGCTTGTTCTCCAACTGCATAACCCTCTTTAGCTTCCTCAAACCATTCAGGAAGTTCAGCCCCACCTTCTGTCACAGCAATAGCCTTTCCGCCAGCAGCTCCAATTTTTGGGTCTTTATCCAGGATGCTAAATGCTAGATTCACATAATCAGGGCTTAGCCAGTTATCATCATCACAAATTATAAAATATTCGTATTTGGCATGAGTTATTCCTTTCCGAAAAGCGAATAATTTGCCAGGAGTAGTTTCATTGATAATGTTTAAGGAAGCATCTTTAACGTTATGCTTTCCCCATATTTCTGTGGCAATGGCAGATGTGCCGTCTGTTGATGCATTGTCTACGAGAATGATCTCCCAGGCTAGATTTTCTGGGATACTCTGAGCGGCAAGATGATTTAAAGTTTCAGAAAGCCTGGATGCGCCATTATATGTGCAAATGATAACGGTAATTCCTTTTTCCATTGAGTTTTATTTCTCCTTTTTGAATTAGCTAAATGTTTGCAATTCAATTAGTTTTTTGTAGAGTCCATTGTGGCTAAGCAACTCTTGATGAGTTCCTGTTTCAATGATCTCTCCCTTATCAATTACAACGATAAGATCAGCTCCATGTATTGTACTTAATCTGTGTGCTATTACCAGGGAAGTACGATTTTCCATCAATTTATTTAGTGCATCCTGAACAAGCTTTTCTGACTCTGTATCTAATGCAGAGGTTGCTTCGTCAAGAAGCATGATAGGTGGGTTAGCTAAAATAGCTCTTGCTATGCATAAACGCTGTTTTTGTCCGCCAGATAGTTTATTTCCTCTGTCACCTGTATAAGTTTCATAACCATTTTCGGTCTGTAGGATGAAGTCATGTGCATTAGCAATTTTTGCTGCAGCAATTACCTCTGCTTCAGTTGCATCAGGCTTAGCAAAGGCTATATTATTAAATATGGTATCGTTAAATAAAATAGATTCCTGGTTTACCATACCTAGTTGAGAACGAATGCTCTCTACAGTTAAATCTGCATAATCAAGTCCATCAATTTTTATGCTACCTGATTTTGGATCGTGGAATCTTGGTATTAAATCCATGAGCGTACTTTTTCCTCCACCAGATGGCCCAACCAAGGCTATAGTTTTGCCTTTTTGAATAGTAAGGTTAATGTTTTTCAATACCTCTTTTGATTCGTATGAAAAGGAAACATTTTCAAAAACTAATGAATTGTTGAAAGAAGATATTTCTTTTGCATCGGGCTTATTGATCTGTTCTGCTTTGGTGTCAATTAAATCGAGTACACGTTCTCCGGCAGCTATTCCCGTATGGATTCCGCTAAAAGAATCAGTAAGGGCCTTAGCAGGGCGCATTACTTGTGAAAATATAGCTATATATGCTATAAATTGACTTGTTGAGAGTGCTCCGGGCTGATGACTGATGATTAAGCGACCACCATACCAAACAATGAACGAAACCATTACAATACTTAAAAACTCAGACAAAGGAGATCCAAGTTGCTGACGCCTTACCATCTTACGGTTTATGTTAGAGTAAAAGACGTTTTCATTATGAAATCTTTCTTTTATCCGCTCCGAAGCATTAAAGGCTTTAATGATTTTTATTCCGCCCAGGGCTTCATCTAAAAATCCAATCATTTTTGCGAATGACTCATGGGCTTCCTTGGCCTGATGTTTTATTCTTTTTACAATTTTACTTATTACAAATGCTGAGATAGGAATAACTAATAATGAAAACAGAGTTAGCTTTATAGAAATGGATAAGAGTACTAAAACATAGAAAATAAGGGTGAGCGGCTCTTTAAATACAACCTGTAGTGTGTTGGTGACTGTAAATTGTACTACTTGAACATCTGCTGAAACTTTTGATATAATGTCTCCTTTACGTTCATTATTAAAATAACCAACATGTAAATTCATTACATTTTCGAAAACCGTTTTACGAAGGTTTAACAGGGTGTGAACCCTTAGGTCTTCCATTGATCTTTGAGAAAAATATCTGAATATATTTGAAAGCAACACAGAGAGGACAATAATGAGACAGATGTAGGTTAGAGTTTTCTCTTGTCCGTTTGTGATTATTGATGAGTTTACAAACTCTTTAAATTGAGCAGTAATATTAAATGCAGACGCGGCATTATCAGCCAAACCCGAACTTTTGGTAGGCTCATCAGATATTAATGTTTCGAATAATGGAGCTAATAAGGTAAGGTTAAGTACACTAAAAATAACGGAGAGCACTGTGGTTATAACATATGGAATAGCAAACTTTTCTATTGGTTTTGCGAAGGAAAGTAATCTGAAATAGATTTTCATCAAAATGTATTTTGTTTTTATCTGTTATGATAATTCGTTAAGTAACGACATGTGACTAAAGAGCAAAGGTACATACTATTTAGTTTTTTAAGTCAATATTCATTTATATAAAAGGGTGTATATTTGTATTTCATGTACCAAAATAGTTCCATTGATATAGTTATACCTTCTTTCAGGTTAGATGAGAGTATCCTTTTAAACATTTTTAATGTTGAAAGGCCAGACGGATTTTTAGTGAATTTTTATATTGTGGCTGATAATCCCTCAGCAGAAATACCCTATGGAATTTTAAAATTAGCTGAGGAGCATAAAATTAACCTAATTAGGAATGAGGTTAATTTGGGTTTTTCCAAAACTAGGAATAATGGTATTCGGTTAGGCAATAGTAAATGGGTTTTACTATTAGATGATGATATTGTGCCTTCAGAAAAACTATTGATCGCATATGCGGATGCAATTAAAAGCAACCTGGATTCTATTGGTTTTGCAGGGGTGACCAACTTTCCTTTGCCATTTAATGCAGCTACACGGGCTATGGATATTAATGGTACAACAGGACACTTTAATGCGGCATTAGATAACAAACCTTTGGCCTGGGTACCAACCGCTAATGTTATGTTAAACAGAGAAAAAATGGATACAACTTTGTTTAACGAGAAGTTGGATAAAGGGGGGGAGGATATAGAGTTTTTACTTAGAAATAGCTTAATTTATAAAGAAAAATATACTCCTGTACCCGGTGCAGTAGTAGAACACCCATGGTGGGATAATGGCGCTATCCAAACAGAGCGGGGTTTTAGATATGGGCGTGGCGCAGCAGATATTGCAGTTCTTGATACAATAAAACCTTATACTTATCATGATTTTCTAAATACATCAGAATCTCTTCTGCTTTTGATGGTTTGTTCTGCTATGACAGTAGCTTTCTATTCAGCTCGAACCTTGTTTTTGCTGATGTTTTTAATCCTTTTCTCAGAGATATTAACCAACCTTATTAAAACCTTTTATAAATCAAAAGGATTCTCTCTTTCTGTAGCTTTAAATCTGTTTTGGATCAAGAACTGTTATGAAGCCGGGTATCTCTTCGAAAGTTTATCAAGAGGCAGACTGTCAGGTTTTGGAGAGCGGATTGAAATGGGATTTGCTAAAGAAAACCCAGGTTGGTTTAGGTTAAATAAATGGAAGATAATCAAAATGGTTCTTCTAATAATTATGTTTACTGCTACTCTTTTATAATTCCATTCTTACAGCGAATAGTCTTTTTTCTGACAGCATTGAGATATTTTTTGAAATTAATATCTTCGTTATGTCTGGAGTTTATTTTATGAAAAAGATGGAAACAAACTGCCTTTAATTTTAATTGCCTCTGTCTGATCCCAAGGTTTGTAAGCCTTGCAGCCAGTTCAATATCTTCGTGACCCCAACCTTCAAGATCATTGTTGTAACCATTGACTGCAATGAAATCGTGTTTCCAAAATGAAAAATTACAGCCTCTAAGATTGTTTGATCTGAAGTGATTGCCTTTAAACAGGCCAGAGAAAATTGGCAAATAGCTGGCATTTATTTTACTGCCTACTCCTTTGGTTAAAGAACTAATTTGGATGTTTTTGCTGCTTATTATGGTGTTTGTTAAATCGGCTGATAGCATTGACCTGCTTCCTTTAATGTAATAACCATGTTGAGCCTCTTCAATATGGTCGGCAATAAAGCTTGGATGCAAAATAATATCACCATCTATTTGTATGATGTAATTTCCACTTGCCGAAGAAATGGCATTATTCATAATAATGGTTTTTCTAAAACCAAGATCTTCCTGCCATAAATGTTTTACAGGTACTTTTACTTTATGTTTGAATTCATCTATAGTAACTTTTGTCCTTTCGTCTGAGCCATCATCAGCAATAATTATTTCATCGGGCAATACCCTTAAGTTTAAAATGCTTTTGAAAACAAGCTCCAGTGCCTTGGGCCAATTGTACGTAGATATAACAAGAGTTACAGAAATTTTGTTATTCATGTCTATAAGTATTGATTTATACCATATTCACAATAAACTTTTTTGAGTGCTATAGTCTCTTTAAATAGCCTCTGGTTTTCTGCCAGGGAGGCTCTGGAATTTTCTTTATGGTATATATGAAATGCGACTGCTCCCAATTTGAGGAAACGTTTTTTTACTCCGATATTAAGGAGTCTGGCAATAAATTCTTTGTCTTCAGGGCCCCATCCGGTAAAACTTTCATTATACCCATTTACTTTTATAGCATCAGAACGCCAAAATGCCATGTTGCATCCGTGAATTTCGTATAGCTCGTCGCCCTTGATTTTGTATTTTTTTTCGAACAGTGGCCATAAAAAAGGGATACGTATAACGCTGAAAAAATTATCTACGTTCTTGTTGAAGATATTAATTTTAGAAACCTGCTTGCTTACTAATTTGGCCGAAAGTTTTTTGCTCAAGTATCCTCGACTGGCTCTTACGAATGTTCCGGGAATAGCGAAGTTTATATGATCTTCAATGAATTTTCTGTGAATAATAATGTCGCCATCTATTTCAATAATATAGTCACTCTTGGCGCCTGCAATAGCTTTATTTAAGATCAGGGTTTTTCTAAAACCAAGATCTTCCTGCCAAAAATGGAGTATGGGTATATTGAATAGTTTTTTATATTTTTCAATTATTATCTTGGTTTCTTCTGTAGATCCGTCATCGGCAATTAGTATTTCATCTGGCATTTTTGACTGCAATAAAACGCTAGAAAGCGACAAATCTAGAGCTTCCGGCCAATTGTACGTAGATATTAATAAAGCAACCGTAATTTGTTTTTGCATTGGGTAGTTCGGGATAAAGGCTCAAATTTACAATTTATGTGCCCCAATTTATAATTCACTAGAATTTGCTCCTTTGATTTAAATTTATTCCGGTTTTAGTACAGTTGAAGTTAGCTGAAGTTTTTTCCAGTGATTGGATTTCTTTTCGTACAGGAAAAATTTTGCCAACTTGTATTTGTCTCTTAGATATGGGGCATATTCTATCCCGAATGTTCTATAAGGGATATCTGGGTTTTTTGATAAACAATCATTTATTGCAGCTGTGTATACAGTGGGTCCAGTCATTTTATGTACATCATGCGGGAATTCGTTTTTCCTGATATTTTCAAGTACAAGCTCCATGGTTTTTTGAAGGAATGGGTGGCCTGCTTCATAAAACAAAGCCCATTGTACATAACAGATTGGGTTTTTCTCAGGAGATAGTACTGCTACATCATCAGGTTTTATGAATTGGTTAAAGTTCTGTTTAACGTTACAATCAATGTCCAGATAAACACCTCCCTTTTTTAATAAAACGGCATATCTAAAAAAGTCTGCTTTGGCAGCACCAATGTTTAGTTTTTTGTATAGCCTTAACGTTTCATCATCAAATTCCTCGGTAATGAATTTCTCAATCCTTTCATCATCATAAAATTCATATTGATAGTCTGGGTTTCTTTTTAGGAATCTGAAAATGTGCCAACGTGTAATTAAAGGCAGCTTTTTTGATTTAAAAGTTTGGTGTATGATTTTTGGTATTGACATTTTAGAATAAAAAAGATGTAATGAAAAACACGTTAAATAATGAATAAATTGTATTTCTTTGTGCCAAAGATAGTTTATTAATGGATACCAATTATCCCCTTATAGAAGGAATTGAGCAAGGAAGTTTTTTAGCTTTGGCAAGAGCCTTAACGTTGGTTGAAAATGATATTGCTCCTTCTGCTGATATTTTGCGTATGCTTAATGTTAGATCGGCAGTTCCAATAATTGGAATTACGGGGCCTCCTGGTGCGGGCAAAAGTACGCTGGTTAATGCAATAACAGAGCATCTTGCTGCTCAGGGTAAAAAAATAGCCATTCTGGCAGTCGATCCTACTTCTCCTTTTAATTTTGGTTCATTGTTGGGCGACCGCATTAGAATGTCTCAACAATTTAACAATCCGAATGTATATATCAGATCTGTGGCAACAAGGGGCGCTTTGGGGGGATCTCAGCAAAAACAATAGAAATGATTGATGTGATGAGGAGTGCTGACTTTGATGTGATCTTTGTGGAAACGGTTGGAGTAGGGCAATCGGAAATTGAAATTGCGGGTCTTGCTGATAAAACAGTTGTTGTTTTAGTGCCTGAATCAGGAGATGAAATCCAGAGTATAAAGTCGGGGATAATGGAAATCGCGCAGTGTTTTGTTGTAAATAAAGCAGATAGAGAAGGCGCTGATGTATTTGCAAATACTTTAAAAAAGCTTGTACGGCATCAACAGATACCTGTTTTTAAAACTGTTGCAGATAAGAATGAAGGAGTGGAAGAGCTTTGTGAATGGCTAATGATTCCAGGTAAATCTGATGGAAAACGGAGAGCCTTGTTATTGGCAGAGAAGGCATTTAAGCTTATAGAACACTATCGTATGAAAAATGTTGATAAAGTTAAACTTCATTCAGAAATGGTAGAAGCACTGAAAAGGTCAGATTTTAACATTTATAAGTTTGTGGATCAATGGATTTAGATGGCTTTGTCTTAAAAACAGGACTTTTATGTATACAGGAATAGGACAATATTTAAAAAATGTTAATTGTTTTTAACATCATCTAACTTTTATTTTACATAGCAGATTCAGAATTGTTAATTGTAAACATGATTCTAAGGGCTGTAGGCGCTGTTTTTGTACTTTTAATGCTGTATGGAATTCAGGATTCATTTTTATTGACATTTTTTTAATACAAAACATAAATACTATTCTTGTTATGTTTGCATAATTGTCGGTATTTAATAAATTTGGAACAGAGTTTGTACAAGTGTTTTGAGAAATTAAAAATTTGTTTAATTTTGCTACACAAAAAAAACATACAATTAAAATTTGTTTAACCTTAAAAAAGAAAATTATGAATTATTCTACTTTAAAAAAGAGTCTAGCAGTTTCTTTTGTTGCGTTAATGGGAGTTACCTCTCTTGCTAACGCTCAGGATGCTACTGGATCTTCTTCTTCAGCCAAGGTATTTGGTGGGAGAGGTCAGTACAGATCTTGGTCATTCGGGATCAACGGTGGTGTTTTGTCACCATTTGTTGCTATCGGTGGTACCAATGATTTCAACAAGATGGACGTAAACTTAGGTTACGGTATCTCATTAAGAAAGCAATTAGGTCATGCATTTGGTTTAGAAGGTAACATTTTCCGTGGAAAAGTATCTGGATCAAGACAAAATGCTACAATTTCTCCAAAAGAATTTGAAACTGAAATAGGTTATGCTGCTGACATCAGAGGTGTTGTTAACGTTGCAACTGTTGATTTCTTACGTCGTGAGAACTCAGTTAACTTCTTCGTTACTGCTGGTTACGGTTTAATCGCTTATGCTCCTAAAGTTGACGGTGTTGACTGGAAAGATAAAGCTATAGGTGATGTTAATGACAGACACGATGCTAAAACTTATGTAAAAGAAGCTTATATCCCAGTTGGTGCTGGTGTTAAATTCAAAGTTTCTGAGCGTGTATCATTTAACTTAGGTTATACTATGCACTTCATTGATGGAGATAACTTTGATGCAACTTACGCAAACGGAGCTTCTAACAAAGATAAATTCTCTTACGGATATGCTGGTTTAGAATTCTCTCTAGGTTCTAAATCTAAACCGAACTTGGATTGGGTTAACCCACTTGCTTTAATGTATGATGAATTGAAAGATCCTTCATTACGTCAAGAAGTTGAAGCTTTAAAAGCTCGTGTTGCTAATGTTGAGCAAGCTGTTGAAGGTTTGAAAAAAGATTCTGATGGTGACGGTGTTTCTGATCAGTTTGACAAATGCCCAGGAACTCCTGCAGGTACTGCTGTTGACGGTTCAGGATGTCCTCTACCTAAAATGACTGAAACAGCTCCTGCTAGCAATGTAACTGGTTTTGAAACTATCCAATTTGAATTTAACTCATCAGTTTTAAAAACTGAAGCTTACCCTACTTTAGATAAATTATCTTCAGTATTGCGTGAAAACGGTGGTAAAGTAGCTGTTAACGGTTACGCTTCAAGCGAAGGTACTGCTGCATACAATTTGAAATTATCTAAAGACAGAGCTAATTCTGTTAAAACTTACTTAGTTAACTCTGGTGTTAACGCTAGTCAAGTTGTAACTAAAGGTTATGGCGAAGCTAATCCAATTGCTTCTAACGATACTGAAGAAGGTCGTATCCAAAACCGTCGTGTTGAAACAGCTAGAAACTAAGAATTTCTAACAACAATACTTAAAAGGGCTCCAAATACTGGAGCCCTTTTTTATTACAATAAATTTTGCAAGGCGGAGATGTTCTTCTAATTATATTTAGCACTATTTTATCTAAATTTGGAGTAAGATGTATTTCTTTAGAAAAAAAGACCCGAACAGGCCTACTAATATTAATATCAAAATAATGCATATCATTAATGCAACAGCTATTATTGTGTTTGTTGCAGGGATTTTATGGAAATTAATTGATTGGATTTTACTGAAATGAATAAAATAATAAACACAAAAAATGCACCGGCTCCAATTGGGCCGTATAGTCAGGCAGTAATAGCTAATGGCTTTTTATTTTTATCTGGACAGATTGCCATAAACCCTGAATCAGGAGAGGTGATACAATCGTCAGTTGCCGAAGAAACGCATCAGGTTATGCGAAACATTAAGGCTGTTCTGCTAGAGGCTTCATATGGATTTGAAGATGTTGTTAAAACGACAATCTTTTTGTCTGATATGGCTTTATTTGCCGAAGTAAATGAAATATACGGTTCATTCTTTCATAAGGATTTTCCTGCACGAGAAACAGTAGCAGTAAAAGGCCTGCCAAAAGGAGTGAATGTTGAGATATCTATGACTGCTTATAAAGCATAAGTTTTGCCGAAATCAAATCTAAGGTATTTTTTTGCCGGCATCTTATCCTTTGCGATATGGGGGTTCTTTTCTATTCCGTTAAGAAATCTTAAAGAATTCCCTTCTGAGGAGATCCTGTATTATCGAATTTTTACTTCCCTGATTTTTATTTGGATTGCTATTTTTCTTTTCAGACGCAAATACCTGAAAAGTGATATAGCTTATATATCTTCAGTAACTTCAAAAGAGAGGAGCATAATTATTCTGCAGATAGTTGCATCAACGTTCCTTTTAACATCAAACTGGTATACCTACATATATGCGGTAAATAATGTTAGCCTACAGTCTGCCGCGTTTGCCTATATGGTTTGCCCATTAATCACAGCATTTGGAGGATTCGTCCTTTTAAAGGAAGAGCTGTCAAGATTAAAACTCCTGTCTCTAGCTATAGCTTTGTTTAGTATCATCTTGCTGGCAACAGGGTCTTTTATTGAAGTGGCGTGGTCGGTTGTTATTGCAACCTTATATGCCTTTTATTTAATTATCCAGCGTAAGATGAAGAATCTGGATAAACTAAACGTTCTGGCAACTCAAATTGGACTTGCCGTCATTTTGATGATGCCTCTATACATTAGCACACATCAGCCTGTTCCATCTAGTATATGGTTTTGGGCTAATATTACTGTAGTTGCAGTACTATTTACTATTATTCCATTGTTCCTAAGTTTGTACGCCTTGATAGGGATTCCTTCATCTACCTTAGGGATAATTATCTATGTAAATCCCCTTATTGCATTTGCTGTCGCTATTTTCTATTTTAATGAGCACATAGACTCTCACAAACTATTGGCTTATTTGTTGTTATTAGTTTCGGTAATTGTATTTAATTGGGGTATAATAAAAGGTATATTTACACTTAATAGAAAAAATATTTAAAACCTTGTTTGTTTCTACCTTAGATACGACTATAGAATTTCTTAAAGGCGTTGGGCCTAAACGGGCTGAACTTTTTCAAAAAGAGTTAGGTATTTTTACTTATGCAGATCTCTTAAACTTTTATCCTTTTAGGTATATTGACAGAACCAGATTCTATAAGATTAACGAGTTAGATCCTGAACTTCCTTATGTACAGATACTCGGGAGGATTACAAGTAAAGAGCAGATAGGAGAGAAACATAAGAAACGTTTGGTAGCACGGCTTACGGATGATACCGGGTCGATAGAGCTGGTATGGTTTCAGAGTTTGAAATGGGTTGATGAAAATGTTGTCAAAGGTAAAGTTTACATAGTGTTTGGAAAGCCTACTGTATTTAACGGCTCATTTAGTATTTCGCATCCAGAGCTAGAAAATTATCCACGGCCAGCAACTATAACCGGCAACTTAATGCTACAGCCGGTATATCATTCTACAGAGAAGCTAAAGAAGTTTTTTCTTGATAGTAAGGGTATTCAAAAGTTACAAACCTCATTAATAGAGCAGCATCTTAAGGAAATTACGGAAACAGTTCCTCCGTATATCCTGGAAAAGTATCAAATGGTTGGGAGGAAAGAGGCCCTGTTAAATATTCATTTTCCTAAGGATGTTAAGGCTTTGAAGGCTGCGGAAAGGAGGTTGAAGTTTGAAGAATTGTTTTTTATTCAACTTCAATTACTTCATAACAAACAATTACGCGAAATGAGGTTTAAGGGGCATTTATTTGATGTAGTTGGCGAAAAAGTAAATACCTTTTATAAAGAAATTTTACCATTTGAATTAACGGGTGCACAAAAGAGAGTAATAAAGGAGATAAGGCTGGATACACAACGGGGAATTCAGATGAACCGATTGGTGCAGGGCGATGTAGGGAGCGGGAAAACGGCTGTTGCCCTTATGAGTATGCTGCTTGCAAATGATAATGGCTATCAAGCCTGTATGATGGCTCCTACTGAGATATTAGCCCGTCAACATTATCAATCTATTGTTGACTTGTTAAAAGATCGGCTAGTAAAAGTAGCTATTCTTACAGGGAGTAGTACAAAGAAACAAAGGACGCAACTTCATAAAGAACTTGAAGCAGGCGAGATAGATATTCTGGTTGGAACTCATGCCTTAATTGAAGATAAGGTTGTGTTTAAGAATTTGGGTCTGGTAGTAATTGATGAGCAACATCGGTTTGGTGTAGAGCAGAGAGCAAAGCTTTGGAGAAAAAACGTTGTTCCTCCTCACATATTAGTAATGACTGCTACACCGATCCCTCGTACTTTGGCCATGACCTTGTATGGAGACCTTGATGTGTCGGTTATTGATGAATTGCCTGTTGGAAGAAAACCAATTGAAACAAGGCATCTGTATGAAGGGCAGCGATTGAGGATGTTTGGGTTTATGAAGGAGGAGATTAAGAAGGGCAGGCAGGTGTATATTGTTTATCCTTTGATAAAGGAGAGCGAAAAATTAGACCTTTTACATCTCGAAGCAGGAATTGAGCAACTTAGTTATCAATTTCCTTTGCCGGATTATCAGATTAGCATAGTGCACGGAAAGATGACTAATGCAGATAAGCAATATGAAATGCAACGCTTCATTGATCACAAAACCCAGATTATGGTTGCAACCACAGTAATTGAGGTTGGAGTAAACGTTCCCAATGCTTCGGTAATGGTAATAGAAAATGCAGAGCGGTTTGGACTTTCACAGCTTCATCAATTGCGGGGCAGAGTGGGCAGAGGTGCAGAGCAATCATTTTGTATCCTGATGTCAGGAAATAAGTTAAGTGCAGATGGTAAACTTCGTTTAGAAACGATGGTAAAAACCAATAATGGGTTTGAGATTTCGGAAATAGATTTGCAGCTTAGGGGGCCTGGAGATATTTCGGGAACACAACAGAGTGGTGTACTAGAGCTTAAGCTTGCCGATCTTGCTAAAGATCAACTCATATTACAGGAGGCACGAAGTACTGTAATAGAAACCCTTTCTGAGGATCCTAATCTGGAGAATCCTCAAAATAGCCTGTTAAGAACTTACCTCGCTAAAAGAAGCAGGGGTATTGCGTTTGACAAAATATCGTAATTAATCTTCATCGCTTCCCGGCAATGACCCTGATCCTGAATAAGCGCCTTTGCGTATTATTGGAGTTTTAAGGTATTTGTAAAGCTCATCAAGATGTAACAAGCTGCCATTGGTAAGATTGCCAAGAAATATAATGACAATGTTTTTCTGAACGTCGCGCACATATATGTGTCTGAACCCATGCCACCATCCTGTATGATAAACCACTTTGCGGCCGTTATCTCCATCAAATATGCGCCATCCGTAACCATAATTAAAGTGACCATTAATTGCTTTGTTGCGGCCTTTGTATGCAGAGTCAAGACTTGAGTTTTTCAGTAATCGGCCATTTTTTAATGATTTGTCGAATAGGACAAGATCATGCAATGTGCTGTAAATTCCTTTATCGCCTACTGGTCCATCCAAAAAGTTTTGTGCAACAGAATATCTCCATGTGCGATCATGTCCAACAACATCAACCGGTATTTTTGGGTAAACCGTAGTTGAATAGACATGGGTATGTTTCATGCCGGCTGGCTTAAAGATGTTTTCCATCATATAATCAGCATACGGTTTGCCTGTAACTTTTTCTATAATTGCGGCAAGTACCATGTAGTTGGAATTGTTGTAATGAAAACGGTTGTCCGGTTTGGCATAAGGATTTGGTTTTTTCTCTGCGATAACTTGCATCACATCCTGATTGGATACTCCTTTTTTCATGTCGCGCTTTTCCTTACGCCATATATCATCAATGAAATAGACATAGTTCATCATTCCACTGCGGTGTGAAAGAAGCAGTTTGACTTTGATTCCATCGTAAGGGAAGTTAGGATAAAACTTTTTTACATCATCATCTAATGAGAGTTTGCCTTGCTCAACTAACTGCATAATAGCAGTACCTGTAAAAGTTTTAGTTACTGAGGCGAGTTCAAATTCAGAGTTTATCTTAAGACTATCGCGATGCAGATAATCTGCCCATCCGATTGCCTTTTCATAAAGGATTTTTCCATCCTTAGCAACCAGCATGTTTCCATTAAAACCATACTTTTTATGCAGATTCTGCACAAAATCAGCTATCCACTTATCACCCTTTGAAGGGTCGTAGGATAAAAGTACACTATCGGCCTTATCATCCTCAACAGTACGTTCCTTACTTGGCTCTTTTAAGCTTGTGCTTTTTCTGGAATTTGAACAGGCAATAAATAAAAAGGCGGCCATTGATGCCACTGCTAGAATATTACGATAACTCATGAATTGTGTGTACAGTTTAAACGCCCGAAAATTAAGGAATATTAATGCTTTTAACGCAAAAGAGTTTTAAACATTGCAGATTAAGAGCACATGTGGCTATGCTTTGCCCAAAAATTCATCTTTATAAAAATGAAAAGATTAAAGAAACCAACCGAATACATCATTATTAAAGCCAACAAAATCCAATATTTTTTGGAGCAGTTTTGGGAGGTTCAGCTCCTTCGGGCCTGGCGCCATTTTGGTTCGCTACATATTCGACTCTGGTCGAACGAAGTCCGAACAAGGCCGGTATTAGCATGCATCCAAAAACGACTATATTATAGGCTGAAAAATGTGTATTTCCCAAACCCGGCACCAAGCCAGATTCCATTCAATTTTTTTACTGATCTATTCTATAATTAAATATAAAAGAAATTTAAATGCACTTTTACGCTTTATGCGTAATAAGACACATTATGCGTTTTATATGTTTTTAAAATGATTTTTGAGTGTAAAGCAGGCCCAACCCCTTATTTTTTACTTCATCAAAAACGTTTTGGGCAGCTGTGAGATTTTATTTGTAATTTTTTTTGAAGTTGTATTAAACATCTGACACTAAAGGGCTCTTTAGAAATTTTAAAAACCCTAGATTTGCGAATATAAAACTTAGAATACTATGAATTTTAGAATCGAACACGATACGATGGGTGAAGTACAAGTACCTGCTGATAAATATTGGGGTGCTCAAACTGAACGTTCAAGAAATAACTTTAAGATTGGTCCGGAGGCTTCAATGCCAAAGGAAGTTATACATGCATTTGGTTATTTGAAAAAAGCAGCTGCTTTGGCTAATACTGAGCTTGGTGTTTTAACAAGTGAAAAAGCTGATTTAATTGCAAAAGCATGTGATGAAGTTGTTGCAGGTAGCTTGGATGATCAGTTCCCGTTGGTAATCTGGCAAACAGGTTCTGGTACTCAAAGTAATATGAATGCGAATGAGGTAATCGCAAATCGTGCTCATGTTTTAAATGGAGGTGCATTGGGTGATGATAAAAAAGTACTTCACCCTAATGATGATGTAAATAAATCTCAATCATCAAATGATACTTATCCAACAGCAATGCATATTGCAGCTTATAAACAAGCTGTTGAAATCACTTTGCCAGGATTAGAAATATTACGAAATACTTTACATAAAAAAGCAGTTGAATTTAATGATATTGTTAAAACAGGACGTACTCATTTTATGGATGCTACGCCATTAACATTAGGTCAGGAATTTTCTGGATATGTACAACAAATAGATAACAGTGTAAGAGCAATAAAAAATGCTCTGGTAATGATTGGTGAGTTGGCATTAGGCGGAACAGCTGTTGGAACAGGCTTAAATACTCCTAAAGGATATGACGTTCTGGTTGCTAAGAAAATTGCAGAATTAACAGGACTTCCTTTTGTAACTGCACCTAATAAATTTGAGGCTCTTGCCGCTCATGATGCAATGGTTGAGTTATCTGGTGCATATAAGCGCACTGCTGTTTCTTTAATGAAGATTGCTAATGATGTAAGAATGTTAAGTTCCGGGCCTCGTTGTGGAATTGGAGAGATCATTATTCCTGACAATGAACCGGGCTCATCTATTATGCCGGGTAAAGTTAATCCTACACAGCCAGAGGCTATGACTATGGTTTGCGCTCAGGTAATGGGTAATGATGTAACAGTAGGTATTGGAGGCAGCAATGGGCATTTTGAATTGAACGTGTTTAAACCTGTTATCGCTGCCAATGTTTTACAATCGGGAAGATTAATTGGTGATGCTTGCGTTTCATTCAATGATAAATGTGCTGAAGGAATTGTGCCAAATCTGCCAGAAATTAAGAAGCACTTACAAAATTCTTTAATGTTGGTTACCGCTTTGAATCCTCATGTGGGATATGAAAACGCAGCCAAAATTGCAAAGAAAGCACATAAGGAAAACAAAACCTTACGTGAAGCTTCTATAGAATTAGGATTACTTACCGGAGAACAATTTGATGAATGGGTTCGTCCGGAAGATATGGTAGGAAGCTTAAAATAAGTAATGAGCAAATACCCATATATGTGGAGATTATTGTTTCTGGCGTTATTGCTCCTGGGTGTATTCTTCTCTTGCAGGAGACTGCCAAATGTACAGGGAGAGGGATCGTCGCTTTTACAAGGGGTTTGGAATCAGGATAGTGTGCAAAATGCTAATCAGCTATTGAATTATACACAGCATAAATTTAAGTTTACCTGCGACTCATTTTACGTAGACATGATTACTCATTCGAAAGCGAATTACTATGCTGATTCCTGTTTTAATAATGGGGTATGGAAAGAATATGCCAAGGGCGTTTATCAGGTGAGATCTGACAGTGTTTTTTTGACTGGCACTTTTACGAAAGCTAACTATAAGCAAAAGATTTCAGGATGTTACCAAATAGGGCAGTACATTAAAATCTTCAAAATTAAATTGGCGGATACTGGTAGATTATTGCTTGAAGGAACAGACAATCAAAGAGAGGTTGATTTAAGACTTGTAGAAAAAATTACTTGTACTCCGCAGAGCTTATAGTGTAAATGCGTGCAATTAAAAATAGATAAATATGAAAATAGCAGGTAAGATTTTTAAAGGGTTTATAGTTTTTTCTATAATAGCTTATATGCCGTTGAGTGCAGGTGCATGGGGAATGCTTGGCCATAGAATAGTAGGCCAGATTGCAGAAACGCACCTGAGTAAAAGAGCAAAGAAAGGGATTAAAGAGATTTTAGGTAATGAGAGCCTGGCAATGGCAAGTAATTGGGGCGATTTTATTAAATCAGACCCTTCTTATAATTATCTCTATAACTGGCATTTTGTAAACTTACCGGCAGGATTGGATAAGCAGGGGGTATATGATTTTCTTGATAAAGATACTGCGGCTAATGTATACAATAAGATTCCAGAAATGGTTTCTGTTCTGAAAAACGAGCAAAGTTCGCCAGAACAAAAAAAGCTGGCAATGAGGTTACTTGTACATCTTGTTGGCGATTTAAATCAGCCAATGCATACAGCACGTAAAGAAGATTTAGGAGGCAACAGAGTTTTTGTTACCTGGTTTGGTGAGAAGTCTAATCTACACAGGGTGTGGGATGAATCATTAATAGAATATCAGCAATTGAGTTATACTGAATATGCTGCTGCTATCAATTATCCTAATAATGAACAATTGAGGGTATGGAGAGACAGTTCTCTTAAAGATTTTGTTTACGGGTCTTATTTAGCCTGCAATAAAATCTACGAAACCACAAAGCCTGAGGATAAATTGAGTTATAAATATAACTTCGACTTTGTAGGTTTGTTGAATGATCAACTGTTAAAAGGAGGCATCTGTTTGGCAAATATCCTTAATGATATTTATAAATAATGAAGATTTTAATGGTTTGCCTGGGTAATATTTGTCGTTCGCCGTTGGCAGAAGGGGTTATGAGGCATTTGATTAACGAGGAAGGGTTAGGTTGGGAGGTTGCTTCGGCAGGAACAGGCGATTGGCATGTTAACCAGCCTGCTGATAGGAGAAGTATTGCTGTTGCGAAAAACTTTGGATATGATATTTCTAAACAAAGGGCTAAACATTTTAACAAACAGATGTTTGATGAATTTGATAGCATCCTTGTAATGGATAGAAATAATTTAAAGGATGTTCAGAGATTAGCTACAAGTGAAGAGCAACGTAAAAAAGTTAAATTGTTTTTAACTGATGAAAATGAAGTAACGGATCCATATTTTGATAGCAATCTTTTTGAACCTGTGTTTTTAGAGATAGAAGCAAGGTGTAAGCAATTGATTGAGGAACTTAGATAGGGTTTTTAATAAAAACATAGTATGGCATCACCTAAATTATTTATGTTGTTGTTGGGTTGTACTCCTTCTGGAAGGCACACTGAACAACATGATGTTTTTTTTGCAATAGGTAATTCATTAAAAGATCTTAAAGAAGAAATTATTGCTTTTTGGCCCGAAGCAAATGGGAAAATACATATTGATGCCTGGCGTGAGGTAACCGAAGTTGATGGATATCAGATAAAAGTGGTAGGCAAAGAGGAAGAGTCGACCAATAAGAAGCTGTTCTTTTTAAATTTGGGTGGCTATAAAGAGGGCGAATTTGATGAACTGCATTATAAGATGTTAACCGTTTCAGATGAAAAGGTAACAGCTATTAAAAGGGCAAAGGAAACAGCATTTTATAAGCATACAGGGTTTGAGGGGGCTACATCACATATTGATGATAAATATGGTGTAGATGTTGATGATGTATTTGAAATTGAAGATATACTTTCAACGAGTATTAAGCAAGAATATAAGCTGCAAATTAGTTTGGCTTCGGGAATGCCAAAAGATGAAATGCATTTGGGATATATTATCCTTAGCAAGCTATAGCAAAACAAGAAGGGCGGGAAATTTTCCCGCCCTTCTTGTTTTGTGGCCTTTTCTTAAACACCAAATTCTTTATCTAAATATTCAGAAACTTTAACAATAGCATTGTCAATAGTATCACTTAAAATGGTAACATATGATCCTGATTTTGCAGTTGCTATAATATATTTCAAGCAATCATTTCCATTATTATTGATAATGATTTCCATGTTTGGCTTTATTTCATGGATTCCGTCTATCAACAGATTAATTATTTCTTGTTGATCACGACCTCTTAGGTATTTCTCCTGACAGATAATGATTTTATCAAACATTTGTGCAGCAATTCGGGCAGTCTCTTTTATGTCTTCATCTCTCCTGTCGCCAGTGCCTGATATTACTCCTACATGTTCGGTTGCTTCAATGCTTTGTAAGTAGGCTTTTATTCCGTTAAAGCCATCAGGGTTATGAGCAAAATCAACCAGGATCTTGAACTCCTTAAATTTGAAGGTATTCATTCTGCCCGGTGTTTGAGCTGCCGAAGGTATAAATGTTTCTAACGACATTCTGATATCTTCGATTTTATATCCCCATAAAAATGTAGCAAGGGTAGCTGCGAGGACATTCTGGATCATAAAATCAACGCTGCCACCAAAAGTCAATGGGATGTGGGTAACCTTCTCTACCCTTATTTTCCAGTCGCCCTTCTTGATAGTGATGTACCCGTTCTCATAAATAGCGGCAATACCGCCTTTTTTACAATGTTCTTTAATAACGGGATTTTTCTCGTCCATGCTAAAATAAGCGACATTGCTATCTGCATTGTTAGCGATTTTTATACAATATTTGTTATCTGCATTAAGTACACTCCATCCGGTTCGTTTTACCGCACCGATTACTACTTCTTTTACCCTGCAAAGATCATCTAGTGTATGGATGTCTGATATTCCAAGGTGATCCTCCTGAATATTGGTAACAACACCGATGTCACACTTGTTAAATCCTAGCCCGGCTCTCAAAATACCTCCACGGGCAGTTTCTAATACCGCAAATTCTACAGTAGGGTCTCTTAAAATAAACTCTGCACTAACTGGCCCAGTTGTATCGCCTTTCATGAGTTTTGTATTTTGCACGTAAATCCCATCTGATGTTGTAAAGCCAACCCTGGTTCCATTGCTTTTAACAATATGAGCGATTAATCTTGTAGTGGTAGTTTTTCCATTGGTTCCTGTAACCGCAATAATTGGAATCCTTGCGTCCTTGCCTGGCGGATATAGCATGTCAATAACAGGAGCGGCTACGTTTCTTGGTAAGCCCTCACTAGGCGCAAGGTGCATTCTGAAACCAGGAGCTGCATTTACTTCTAAAACAACCCCTCCGTTTTCTGGAAGTGGCTGGGTTAAGTTTTCGGCCATGATGTCTATACCACAAATATCTAAGCCAATTATTCTTGAAATGCGCTCACTAATAAAAACGTTTTGCGGATGAACCAGATCTGTAACATCAATTGATGTACCACCTGTACTTAAGTTTGCCGTTGATTTTAGATAAACTGTTTCACCCTGTGGAGGTATAGAATCTAATGTGTAATCCTTTTTTGACAGTAAGTCTAAGGTATCCCTGTCGACCGTAATTTCAGTTAGGACATTTTCATGTCCATAACCTCTTCGTGGGTCTTCATTTTCTTTGTCTATCAATTGCTGAACAGTATCTTGTCCGTTGCCGGTGATATGTGCCGGAACTCGCAGAGCAGCGGCAACCATTTTATGATCAATTACCAGTACCCTGAAATCGTATCCGGTAATAAACCGTTCAATGATTATTCTTCTTGAATAATTCTTAGCATATTCAAAAGCTTCAGTGGCCGCCTCAACAGTTTTGACATTTATAGTGGCACCTCTGCCATGATTTCCATCCAGTGGTTTAAATACCAGTGGGAAGCCTACCTTTTTTATAGCATCGGGAAGGTCCTCGATGTCTGATATGGTTACTCCTTTAGCAACTGGAATAGCAGAATCCTGTAACAGTCTCTTAGTTTCATCTTTATTGCCGGCAATATCAACAGCTATACTGTTTGTCTTTTCTGTCATCGTTGCTCGAAAACGGACCTGATTTTTGCCATAACCCAACTGTACTAAGGAGCTTTTATTTAACCTTATCCAAGGGATATCTCTTGAGATTGCCTCGTCTACAATTGAGCCTGTACTTGGGCCCAGTCTTTCCATTTCTCTAAGCTCACGCATGCGTTGTATATCTGTTTCCAGATCGTATTCATGGTTGTTTATTAATGCTTCAGCAATTTGAACAGAGGCTTCGGCAGCATAAATTCCTGCCTTTTCTTCAATGTAACTAAATACGACATTATAAATGCCTTCCGTTTTGGTTTGTCGGGTCCTTCCGAATCCAGTGTCCATACCTGCCAGGGTTTGAATTTCTAATGCAATATGTTCAATTACATGACCCATCCAGGTGCCTTCCTCAATCCTTGCTAAAAAACCACCAGGTTCGCCCTTAGAGCATCGATGAGTTTGCAAGGTTGGGATCAATTTTTCAATACGTTCTCTAAAACCATCGATAAGGTTGGTAGGCCTCTGCTCCATTTCCCCAAGATCCAGCCTCATCTGAATCAACTTTTTTCTGTTTATCGACCAAATGTTTGGTCCACGAAGCACCTGTATGCCTAATATTTTCATTGGTATAAATTTGTTCTTTAATGATTAAATCCACCTAGCGTTAGTTCTATAACACGCTAAGCTTAAATAAGTTTGTTGTTTACTGTTGCTCTCTTTGAAGAAAATGCCCTTGGCTTTTTACAGCATATTTTTAAAAGTATTTCGAACTTTTACCCGGATTACTTTATGCTTTAAATGGAGAGATTAAAGTATAAAAATTTTCTGAGAATTATGCAGCTGTTAATCCAATTTGTTGTGAATATATTTTGTGTAAATAATTTGGAAGTAAAGTTTAAATAATGAAATTGTTAATAGGGTTAAAATTGCATTACAAATCAATTTTATCTAAGTTTGGCCCTATTGGAAATATAAATATTTAAAATGACTCCGAAGGGTAAATTAATTATTATAGGGGGTGCAATAAATACCGGAAGTTTTACCGAAACTCAGTTCGGGTTGCCCCAAAATATGAACTTTTTTGAAAGGGGTATTTTAAAGAAAATCACTGTTGAATCTGTAAGAGATAGTAAATCCAGATTTGAAATCATTACCACAGCCTCCCTTATTCCAGAGAAAGTTGGAGAAGAATATATAAAGGCATTTGCCCAGCTTGATGTGCATGACGTTGGTGTATTAAATATTAATAGTCGGGAACAGGCTAATTCAAATGAGAATTGCGAGAGGGTTAAGGCGGCTGATGTAATTATATTTACAGGAGGAGACCAGCTTCGCTTGTCATCCATATTTGGAGGGACATCGATTCATCAGATCTTATTAGATAAGTATCAGAATGAACCTGTAGTAATTGCGGGGACATCAGCAGGAGCAGCGGCATCTTCAAAAAATATGATCTATCAGGGAAGTTCCAAGGATGCACTTTTGAAAGGAGAGGTGAAAATTACCGGCGGACTAGGGTTTATCGATGGTGTAATTGTAGATACACATTTTGTCCAAAGAGGTAGAATCGGTCGTCTGTTATATGCTACAGCAAGTAATCCGGGGATTCTGGGTATAGGTTTAGGTGAAGATACAGGATTGTATATTTCGGAAGGAAATAAGATGGAAGCTATAGGCAGTGGAATGGTCATTTTGGTTGATGGCAGAGATATGGCCGATACCAATTTAACAGATGTTGAGATGGGGCAGCCGGTTTCTATTAAAAATATGATTGTACATGTGATGTGTGATGGAGATACCTATAACCTTACTGAGCATAAGTTGACCATTCATCACCCAAAGGTTGTTTCAACAGATTAGGATGAAAGTAATTATACATGGCGGTTTTTTTAGCGAATCTGGTACCAATCAGGAAACAAAAAAGTCAAAGCAACAAGCCTTGGCTTCTATAGTTACCCAAGCCCATAATTATTTGAAAACACATACGGCATTAGAAACGGTAGTTTATGCCGTTAGTTTGCTTGAAGATGACCAATTGTTTAATGCAGGTTTGGGATCCCAGATACAAAGTGACGGTAAGGTGCGTTTAAGTGCATCTTTAATGGACGGTAAAACTCAAAAATTTAGTGGGGTTATCAATATTGAGGATATAAAAAATCCTATTCGGGTTTCTGAGAAATTACTTAAGTATGAAGACAGGGTATTAAGTGGTGAAGGAGCATGTGCTTTTGCGGCCAAAAACGGCTTTGACTATTTTGATCCTATTACCCCCCAAAGACAACAAGAGTACGAGGCAAAATTGAACCAGCAGGAAAGGAAAGGAACTGTAGGTTGTGTGGCATTGGATGCTGATGGCAATATTGCTGCGGCAACTTCGACAGGGGGAAAGGGCTTTGAAATCCCATGCAGAGTAAGTGACTCTGCCACTGTAGCGGGAAATTTTGCAAATCAGTTTGCTGGTATTTCTTGTACGGGTGTGGGAGAAGATATTGTTAATGTTGCTATGGCAGCAAAAATAGTTACTCGTGTAACAGATGGGCTTAGCCTTAAAGATGCTTGTGATAAATCTTTTGCAGAGTTGAAACTTATTGATGGTTTTGCAGGTGTAATAGGGATTTCATCAAAAGGAGAAATTTATCACTTAGACTCTCATCCTTATATGGTATGGGCGGCTTTTGATAATTGTTTAGAAGTATTTCCTTAAGTAATGCATAGTTGCCTGTGGCAACGTAACAGTTATAATACTAAATTTCTTATAGATTAACTACCCGCTAACATTAATTTTAATTTCGTGAGAGATATTTGACCAGTGGCATTTTCACATGAAACTTAAATATTAATGAAATGGATTCACGCAGAGATTTTCTAAGAAAGGTTGCATTATTATCGGGCAGTACGGCTATGACTGCAATTATGCCTTCTGCAATACAACGAGCATTTGCTATAAACCCTGAAATTGGCAGTACATATCTTGATGCTGAGCATGTTGTTATACTAATGCAGGAAAACCGATCATTTGATCACTGTTTTGGAACCTTACAAGGTGTAAGGGGTTTTAATGATACAAGGGCTGTTCAATTGCCTGATAAAAAGCCTGTATGGTTACAAACTGATGCAACCGGTGATACGTACGCTCCATTTAGATTAAACATAAAAAACACAAAAGTTACCTGGATGGGAGATCTTCCGCATTCAAGAGCAAGCCAGGTTGATGCCAATAATTTTGGAAAGTATGATAAATGGTTGCCGGCCAAGCGATCGGGAAATAAATCATATGCAGATATGCCTTTAACTTTAGGTTATTATACCCGCGATGATTTGCCTTTTAATTATAGTATGGCTGACGCTTTTACAGTATGTGATCAGAACTTCTGCTCTGCAATGACCAGTACTACGCCTAATCGTTCATTCTTTTGGACGGGTAAAATTACCCATGATGAAAATGGCATCCCAAAAGCCAACATTAGAAATACAGATTTTGGTTACGGAAATATGCCCTGGAATACCTTCCCTGAATTGTTGGAAGAAAATAATATTGCATGGAAATTTTATCAAAATGATTTAAGCTGTGGCGGTGGGTTTGTAGGAGAGGAAAGATCATGGTTATCTAACTTTGGGTGTAATCTTTTGGAATTTTTTAAGGCTTATAATGTTAAATTTTCTGAGCGATACATAAAGAACTTACAGAAACAAGCGGAGGAGCTTCCTGGTGAAATTAATAAACTGCAGGAAAGGACGCCGTCTAGTGAAGAGGATGGCAAAAAAGCTCTTGAAAGTGTTAGAAAAAAACAGGAAGTACTGGATAATGCAAGAAGCGAGCTTTCAAAATGGAATAAAGAGAGTTATGAAAAACTGTCGGATAAAGAGAAGAGCCTTTACAAAAGTGCTTTCGTGATCAATTCCGGAGATTCTGATTTTCGATCAATTACAGAACTTACCTATAATGATCAAGGTGCAAAGCGAAATGTGACAGTGCCAAAAGGAGATTTGCTTCATCAATTTAGACAGGATGTAAATACAGGGAAATTGCCGGTGGTATCCTGGCTTGCCGGGCCACAAAACTTCTCCGACCATCCAAGTGCTCCATGGTATGGAGCATGGTATGTGTCAGAAATTCTAGACATTTTAACCAAGAACCCCGAAGTTTGGAAGAAAACAATATTCATTGTTACTTATGATGAAAATGATGGTTATTTTGATCATGTTCCTCCTTTTTCAATTTCAGACACCAGGCTGCCCGGAAGCGGAAAATGTTCTGCAGGTATAGAAACTGAAATCGAACATGTACGTTTGGAGAATGAATTGAAACAGGGAATTCCTAAAAATCAGGCCAGAGAGGCTCCAATAGGTCTTGGTTTTCGGGTTCCGATGGTTATTGCATCACCTTGGAGCAGAGGAGGTAAAGTGTGCTCAGAAGTTTTTGATCATACTTCAACATTACAGTTTTTGGAAGGGTTTGTAAATAAGAAATTTAAAAAGAATATCAAGCTTGATAATATAAGCAAATGGCGTCGTACCATTTGTGGAGACCTTACTTCCGCTTTTAGTCCTTATAATGGTGATAAACTAGAAAAGATTGCTTTTCTTGACAGAGATAAAAATGTTGAAACTATATATAATGCTAAATTTAAGGATAGCCCTATAGGATTTAAGAAGCTTTCGGGTTCGGATATTGCGCGAATTGCAAATCAAAAGGCAGGAATGCTGGTACAGGAAAAGGGGATACGCCCATCTTGTGCTCTGCCTTATGAGTTGTATGTTGATGGAGCGATAACTAAGGATGGAACTAATTTTGAAATTGAATTTAAAGCGGGGAATAATATTTTCGACAAAAAAACTGCAGGATCTCCGTTTACAGTTAGTGTACCCGTAAAGTATAATGACGAAACAAGTAAAGATGAAATCTCAAGAAATTGGTCGTTTGCTGTTTCAGCTGGAGATCATTTAAATTACGGCTGGCCTGTTAATGCATTTGAAAACGGAGTGTATCATCTTCGTGTTCATGGGCCTAATGGTTTTTATAGGGAGTTTATTGGAAATGAAGATAATCAACAGATAAAGGTAAATGCCAGCTACGAGTCTAACCGACTTAATCCAGCTAAACTAACTGGTAATATTAAAGTGGATATTGTTAATGCTGGGGCAAAAGCCCAAACAGTTATTATAAGAGACAATAGCTATGGTAAAGGAAGTCAAACCAAATTGGTAGCAGCTGGCGGTAAGGCAAGCGTTGTTCTGGATCTATCAAGATCATACCAATGGTATGATCTTAGCATAAAGCTTGAGGGAAATAATATTTTTGAAGAGCGGTTTGCAGGGAGAGTAGAAACAGGTTTAGAGACCAAAACGGACCCGTTAATGGGGGGTACAGCTTAGCATTGATAAAGATGATATAGGATTGTTTATTACTTTTGTTATATCTTTACCGTATGAACAAGAGTTGGTTAGCAATCATTTTTCTGATTATATCAAATCAAGCAATGACCCAAACCAGTCATTTTCTGCCGCAGCAACCGCCACAGGGAAGTGGAGCTATTAATATTGTAGTATCCAATTTGGAGGAGAACGAAGGGGATATGTATTTTGCTGAGGCTGAGAGAAATGAACGAAATGGAGAACTTAATGAAGCAGTAACCTTATTTGGTAAAGCCGCTTTTGAATATAATAGCGCTAAACAGTTTGTCCGTTATGGGGAAGCCTTAATGAGGTTAAGTAACGTACATTATTTACTGGCCCACTTTAATGAGGCAGAGCAAGTAGTTTTAAATGTTGCATTAAAGAACTATTCAAAGATAGGGAGTAGAAATGGCCAGATGGAATCTTATAGTCAGTTGGGAAGGATTTATCTGGCACTAAATAAACCTACACAGTCTTTATGGTTTTATACTCAGCAAGGAATATTGGCAAAGCAGATAGGTAATAGTTCAGCTTATATTGAATCTGTTTTGGGTGCCGCAAATGTAAAAATCAGGAAAAAGGAGTATGCTTTGGCAAGTAAGGATCTTAACAGAGCTGAACTTTTAGCAAAATCAGCAAATACAAGCGAGTTCAAAAATCAGATAAAAGACGCTAGATCCATGCTTCCGGCTGTAGCAGCTGCCAAGACCACAAAGAAATCGTCAAAAAAGAAATAGTATTTCCAGAACTTTCGTAAGTTTACAGAAAAGAGACAGTATTATTACTGTCTCTTTTCTGTTTATTTATGAAATTGGTATCATATTAGTGTGGAATTATAAAATGGACTTTAAATTAGTAAAAGAGATGTTGAAAAGAATATTATTGGTAACCTTTACCGCCGCTGTACTCGCATGTCATGCATCACCACAACCTCAGCAAATGGTTCAGGGTGTAAGTAATATTGTGCCCGATGAGAAGCAAGCACTGGTTTGTAAGGAAATAGTTACCCTCATAGAAAATTGGAATTATAAAAAAATAAAGGTTAATGACTCAATATCATCCCTGATTTTGGATAAATACATAAAGGATCTGGATCCTTATAAAAATTATTTTCTAGCCTCGGATATAAAAGAGTTTGAAAAATTTAGATATTCATTAGATGATGATTTTAGAGTAGGCAGTTTAAATGCTCCATTTTATATTTTTAATGTATATCTGAAAAGGTATAATGAATGGTTGGCTTATTCAATGAATCAGATAAAGGTCAAATATGATTTCAATCAAAATGATACCTATACTTTTGATCGTGAAAAAATGCCTTGGGCCACCTCTTCTACTGCATTAAACGATATCTGGAAAAAGAAGGTAAAATATGAACTTGTTAATTTGAAAATAGCGGGTACAGCTGAGGCTAAAAATGTTGAAACCCTGACCAAAAGATATCAGAATTTGAAATCTCAGGCTTCTAAAGTTAATAATCAGGATATATTCCAAACGATTATGGATGCTTTTACTGAAACAATTGACCCACATACTAACTATTTTAATCCAACTAATGCTCAGGCTTTCAATGAAGATATGGCTCGTTCATTTGAGGGAATAGGTGCCAGGTTGCAATTGGAAAACGAAGTGCTTAAAATTTCTGAGATTATCCCTGGTGGCCCTGCCTTTAAAAGCAAACTTTTAAGTGCAGGAGATAGAATTGTAGGTGTAGCGCAAGGGAGTGCAGAATTTGAGGATATAATTGGATGGAGGATAGAGAACTCTGTAGCCAAAATAAAAGGTCCTAAGGGAACAAAAGTTAGATTGAAAATAATTCCAGTAGGAATGGATCTTTCTTCTAAACCGGTGATTATTGAATTGGTTAGGGAAAAGATTGTTATGGAAGAGCAGTCTGCTAAAAAGAAAGTGAAAACGATACAGTCTAATGGACAACCATACAAGATTGGGATAATTACAGTTCCTGCATTTTATGCTGATTTTAAAGCCGCAAGGGCAGGAGATCCTAACTATAAAAGTACCACCCGTGATGTAAGATTGTTAATTGATACCCTGAAAAATAAGGATAAGGTTGATGCAATAGTTATGGACCTAAGAGCAAACGGAGGTGGATCTTTGGTAGAAGCAATTGATTTGACTGGTTTATTTATTAATAAGGGGCCTGTTGTGCAGGTTAAAGATCTTAAGGGAGGAATTGAAGTTAATGAGGATACTAATCCTGGTGCGATTTGGGAAGGCCCATTCGGTGTAATGGTAGATAGATTAAGTGCCTCTGCTTCTGAGATTTTTGCGGGAGCAATTCAGGATTACGGACGCGGAATTATTATGGGAACGCAGACTTATGGCAAAGGGACTGTACAGTCGTCAATTGATATGAACCAACTTGTAAACCCTTCAATCCTACAAAGACTTGCAGCTTTAGTAGGTAAAAATGTAGCGTCTGGTGCTGCCGGAAAGGATGGTGTGGCTCCTCCTCAATTAGGTCAGATTAATTTAACAATGGCTAAATTCTATCGTGTAACTGGTAGTAGTACGCAACATAAAGGTGTAATGCCCGATATTGTGTTCCCTTCTGTATACCCGATGGATAAGATTGGAGAAGATACTGAGAAATCTGCATTACCTTGGGACGAGGTGAAGAGATCTAATTTTGTTGCAGTTGCAGACCTTAATCCTATTAAGCCAGAGTTGATCAAGCTTCATCAGGAAAGAATGGCTAAGTCTTTAGATTATAAAATCCTTAATCAGGATATTGCTGACATGAAGAAAAGAGAAAAAGAGGTTTCTATAACTTTAAATGAAGCCAAACTTAAAGCAGAGCGTGATAGCCTTGAAACAAAATCATTAGAAAAAACCAATTTGCTGCGAGCAGAAAGAGGCCTTGCCCCAATAAAGAAGGGAGCCAAAGTTACTAAAGAGGAAAGCTTTGATTTTGTTGAGGAAGAGAGCTTAAAGGTTATGCTTGATTTTATGAAATCTACAAATCCTAAAGATAAAGGCCTTGTTAAAACAGTAAAAGAGTTCTAACATAAGCATCAATTGTAATTGCATAAAATAGGGTATCCAAATCAATGGATACCCTATTTTTTTACTATGCCTAAGATTACTTCTTAATATCAGAGTTCTTTTGTATCTGCATGGCCATCATTTCTTTCATAGTACGATTCATACCTTCTGTAGATCCATCAAGGAAAATAACATTCCCTTCGCTGTTCTCCGCAAACTGTTTAATGGATTCAGTCCACATGGTAAAAAGAATAACAGAAATGTCAAGATTAGCCTCTTCCATTTCCTGTGCAGCTTTAGTCATACCATGAGCAACTTCTGCGCGGAATAGAGCAATACCCTGCCCCCTAAGTTGGGCGGCTTCACGTTCTGCCGCTGCAGCGATCTTAATAGCGTTACCATCTGCTTCTGCGCCTTTTGTTTTTGTTATCAGCAAAGCCTGTCCTTCATTTTCGGCAGCAGCTTTTAAATTGTTTGATGCAACCACACGGCTCATGGAACGCATTATTTCCTCATCAAATGTGATGTCATTAAGCTGAAGGTCTTGTAAATGATAGCCCCAGCTTTCTAAAACCTGATCTATCTGGTGTTTAACATGCTCTACAATTTCGTTTCTCTGGGCAAGTACATTGGCTTGTTTTTGGGTTGCTACATAAGCCCTGATAGAGCCCTCAATTGTACGAATAAGTGCTTGCATCAGGTTTGTAGAGTCAACGAATTTAAAAGCAACGTTTTTGATTGTTTCCTCATCGTGGTTTATTACAGAGTACAGCAACATAGCTTTAAAATAAACATTGGCCTGATCTTGTGTTACAGCCTGGAATGAAAGTTCAACAGATCGGTTTTGTATTGAAATTCTGGAATGTATATTTTCTATCAGAGGTATTTTTAAACTTAGCCCCGGACTTAGTAGTCTTCTATATTTTCCAAAAATGGTAATTACTGCAATTGTACCTTGTTTTACCGTTACAAATGAACTGATTAATATTACAGCTGCGATAAAAAGAATGATGTAAAAAGTGTATTCCATAGCGTTATAATTGGTTAGAATAATGAATAAGTTAAGATACGAACATTTATGTTATGAATGTTAAACTAACTTTTGACTGCGAAAGAATACGAAGAACTAAGCTTACTCTGTTTTTAACTCAATACGTCCATTGCCTGAGAAGCGCAATGAATGGCCTGGAAAGTCGGTATTAGTTAGCCATTGGATCTTTTTAAAGGCTGTATAATTCGTGTCCAGAGTTAAGCGTTTAACCTTATCCTGTTTTACAGAGATAATATCGGCAAGGATAAAATCACCATTCGACTTGATTTTAAGCTGTAGTAATGGAGCAAACCCATTAGGTCCTTTAAGACTGAACATTCCATAGGTGCAGAAATTGCCTAGACTGTAAGCTATGAATTTGTTTTTATAAACCTCTACAGCCCTTGTTACATGAGGACCATGGCCAAGAACTACATCAGCCCCTGCATCTATTACACCATGAGCAAACGCATATACATTACCTCTATTCTCTTCATAGAAGATTTCGTCAGTTTTGGGAACATGTTCAAATTTAGCACCTTCACCACCACCATGAAAGGAGACTATAACAATATTTACCTGCGATTTTAATTTTGCAATTAGAGACTTTGCGCTATCAAGTTTATTAATAGAGACGGTATTTTCATTAGGAGCAAATGCACAAAAAGCATATTTGATACTATCCTTTTCGAAAATTACTGAAGGATGGGATTGTAGTCCTGCATAATTTATATTTAGGGAGTCAAGAATTGCGACTGTCCTTTCCCTACCCTTAAAACCAAAATCACCAACATGGTTATTTGCAATGCTTAATAAGTTGAATCCTACCTTTTTTATAATCCCCGCATATCTTTCAGGCATCCTAAATGCAAAACAACTATTCCCAATAGTATCTTTACATTTTGTAGATTTTCCGCTATTAAGGAAACATCCTTCTAAATTGCCGAATACAATATCTCCTTTTAAAAAGTCAGCTACATTTTTAAAACTGTTTATAGCATCGTCTTTTGGTAAATTAGATTTGTCAGGATAGGCTGATCCAAGCATAATATCGCCAACGCCAATGACGGAAATGGTGTCTTTGTTTAAGGTTAAAGTGTCATTTTGTTTGACGTCCTGAATCAGAGAGGTCTCGGTTGTTGAAGCTGTTGTAGTACAACTTAACAGAGTTAAGCTTATTAGGATGTTAAAAAGACTTATGCTAAGAACTCTCATTTTTATTTTATAAAAAAAGTCTTCCTAAAATATCAGGAAGACTTAATGCGTTATATCTAAATAGAATTTTATTCCTCAATCAGATCATTCTTTACAGCATCAATTATTCTTCCGCCTTTATAAAAATATCTTGAGTAATAAGGTTCATTTAAGTTACTAATTACAACACCACGTGTTGATGAAGCATGTGCAAAGCGGTTATCTCCCAAATAGATTCCGATATGTGTAATGCTTCTGCTTTTTATTTTAAAGAATACAAGATCCCCTTCTTTTAGTTCGTCTTTAGACAATGGATCAACCATGCTAAAAATATCTCTTGAATTTCTTAATATTGTAGTGTTGAAAACTTTATCGTAAATAGCTTTTGTAAAAGCTGAACAATCAATCCCTTTGCTTGTATTTCCTCCGAATCTGTATGGGGTACCAATCCATTCATAGATGAATTTGTAGAGTTTGATGTTAGAAGTTGCGTCGACAGCAACACCCATTACCTGCGAAAAATATTGTGAGGCTAAGTTATCAGGATCTTCTAATTTAGAAGTTTCTTTTGTTTTTGTTTGTGCGTTGAGGGCCGAGAGGCTGCACAATACAATCAGAGAAGACAACAAAAACTTTTTTATCATGTTATACTGTTAAGTTTGGGTAAAAGGCACTTACACTTAAACGTACACCACTAGGGCTTATTGTTTGGATGGCAAACATATGTATTTTACAAATGTTATCCAAATGTCATACACCTAATATTAAAAGTTATTAACATTTTTTGTAACCTTAGTGTGCATTTTACATCATTTTCTTCGATATGTTGCAATAAAGAAGTAGATTTGCTCTCGTAAAAAAATCAACACCCCAAAATGAGTGCAGTAGAAATAAATAAAGATACCTATCTGAAGTGGTTTGAGTCGATGTTGCTGATGCGCAAGTTCGAAGAGAAAACCGGTCAACTTTATGGACAACAAAAAATCCGTGGATTTTGTCATTTATATATCGGTCAAGAAGCGGTGGTAGCCGGAGCAATCTCTGCAATGCAGCAAGGTGACTCCATGATTACTACTTACCGTGATCATGCTCATGCACTGGCTTTGGGTGTAAGTGCAGATAGCATTATGGCGGAGATGTATGGTAAAGCAACGGGCTGTTCAAAAGGAAAGGGTGGTTCCATGCACATGTTCAGTAAAGAATTTAATTTTTATGGTGGACATGGTATTGTGGGCGGACAAATTCCATTAGGTGCGGGTATTGCATTTGCTGAAAAATATAAAGGCACAAATAATGTAAATATTTGCTACATGGGTGATGGTGCTGTTCGTCAGGGCGCTTTAAATGAGGCATTTAATATGGCTATGCTTTGGAAACTTCCTGTTGTATTTGTTTGTGAAAATAACTTTTATGCAATGGGTACTTCTGTAGAGCGTACTACAAATATGACTGATATTTATAAAATAGGTTTAGGGTTTGATATGCCTTGTGCTCCTGTTGATGGTATGGATCCGGTTGCAGTTCATAATGCAATGGATGAAGCGATTCAGCGTGCAAGAGCTGGAGAAGGGCCTACTTTCCTGGAAATGAGGACTTATCGTTACCGTGGACATTCTATGTCTGACCCTGCTAAATATCGTACTAAAGATGAATTAGAAGAGTATAAATCAAAAGATCCTATTGAGGCTGTAAGAGAAGTTGTTTTGAAAGAGAAATATGCAGATCAAGCCTGGATTGAGGAAATCGAGAGTAAGATAAAACAGATTGTAGACAATGCTGTAAAGTTTGCAGAAGAATCTCCTTTTCCTGATGCATCAGAATTATATACTGATGTTTATATACAACAGGATTATCCTTACGTTAAAGATTAATTTAGAACGCATTTCAATAGATATATAGAATGGCTGAAATAGTTAGAATGCCCAAGATGAGCGACACCATGACCGAAGGTGTAATGGCTAAATGGCATAAAAAAGTTGGCGATAAAGTTAAAAGCGGCGATGTTATGGCCGAAGTGGAAACCGATAAGGCAACCATGGATTTAGAATCATATTGGGATGGTACCGTATTGTACATAGGTGTAGAAGAAGGTAAGGCTGTTCCTGTTGATGCTATAATTGCTGTAGTTGGTAAAGAAGGCGAAGATTATAAAGCTGCCCTTGATGCTGAAGGAGGTGCTGCACCTGCTAATGTTGAGCCCGCTACTGATAAAAAAGCTGAAACTCCGGTTGAAGAAAAAAAGGAAACATCATCGGCTCCTGCTTTGACTGATGCAGATCTGGAAAAACAAGGAGTTACAGTTGTTCGTATGCCTTTATTGAGTGATACGATGACAGAAGGCGTAATTGCTGAATGGCATAAAAAAGTAGGTGATAAAATTAAGAATGATGATATTCTTGCTGACGTGGAAACCGACAAGGCTACTATGGAAGTTATGGGTTATGCTGAAGGAACTTTATTGCATATTGGAGTTGAAAAAGGACAAGCCGCTAAAGTAAATGGTATTATTGCCATTGTAGGTCCGGAAGGAACTGATATTAGTGGAATACTTAGCCAGGGTGATGCACCAGCAAAACCTGCTGCTGATGGTAAATCTGATGCCCCTGTTGAAGAGAAATCTTCTTCATCAAGCCAGAAAGAAGAAACTCCTGTTGCTTCGGGAAGTACTGATCGCGTAAAGGCATCTCCTCTTGCTAAAAAAATTGCTCAGGAAAAAGGAATTGACCTTAGCCAGGTTGCTGGTAGTGCAGATGGTGGTCGTATCATTAAAAAAGATATTGAAAACTTTAAGCCTGCTGCCAAAGTTGTTGAGGCAGGTGTGCCTGCAGAAAAATCGGCTCCGGTTATTCCTCAATATGTTGGTGAAGAAAGATTTACTGAGAAACCAGTGTCGCAAATGCGTAAGGTGATCGCTAAGCGTTTAGCTGAAAGTTTGTTTACTGCTCCACATTTCTACTTAAATATTAGTATTGATATGGACAATGCTATGGCTGCGCGTACTGCTATCAATTCAGTTGCTCCGGTTAAAGTTTCATTCAATGATATTATAATTAAAGCTGTTGCTGTTGCGTTAAAACAACACCCGGCAGTTAATTCTTCATGGCGAGGAGATAAAATCCGCTTCAATGAGCATACTAATATTGGTGTTGCAATGGCTGTAGAGGATGGTTTATTGGTTCCTGTAGTTCGTTTTGCAGATGGTAAGTCATTATCTCATATATCAGCAGAAGTTAAGGAGTACGGACAGAAAGCGAAAGCTAAGAAACTACAGCCGGCAGATTGGGAAGGTTCTACTTTTACCGTTTCTAATCTGGGTATGTTTGGTATTGATGAATTTACATCAATCATTAATTCTCCTGATGGTGCAATTTTATCTGTAGGTGCAATACAACAAATTCCGGTTGTTAAAAACGGAGCAGTTGTGCCAGGTAATGTAATGAAACTGAGCTTAGGCTGTGATCACCGTGTTGTTGATGGCGCTACAGGTGCTGCCTTCCTGCAAACACTTAAAGGATTGCTGGAAGAGCCAATAAGATTATTGGTATAATCAGAATGCGTACAGAATTCTGAAGTAAATTCAGAACGCTGTACCATATAAAAAACTGAGGTTGCTTGTGTATAATACAGGCAACCTTTTTTATGCTTGTTACTTTTCGTACTTTTGCGCTCATGTCGAACATCAAGCCCTCTTTAGCAAAAGGAACCAGAGATTTTTCTCCACAGGAAATGGTAAAACGTAACTATATTTTTGATACCATTAAAACAGTATTTAAAAAATATGGATACTCAGAGATACAAACTCCATCTATGGAAAATCTCTCGACCTTAACGGGTAAATATGGTGATGAAGGGGATAAGCTAATATTTAAGATATTAAACAGCGGAGACTTTCTTTCTAAGGTAAAACCTGAACTGCTTGCACAGGCGAATTCAAATGCCGTTATATCTTCAATTAGCGAAAAAGCGCTGCGTTATGATCTAACTGTGCCTTTTGCACGTTATGTTGTGATGCATCAGAATGATATTTCACTGCCTTTTAAACGTTTTCAGGTACAGCCGGTATGGCGTGCCGACAGACCACAGAAAGGTCGCTACAGAGAGTTTTATCAATGTGATGTGGATGTTGTAGGGTCAGATAGTTTACTGAACGAGGCTGAGTTTATACTGATCTATCAGGAGGCCCTGAGTGATCTTGGATTAAAGGATTTTACAATAAAAATCAATAATCGTAAAATATTATCTGGAATTGCTGAAGTTGTTGGTAAGCCAGAACTAATAATAGATATGACTGTTGCCATTGATAAACTTGATAAAATAGGATTGGATGGCGTTATTAAAGAGTTATTGGAGCGTGGATTTACCGAAGCAGACATTGACAGACTCAAACCGGTTATTTTACTTGAGGGGACTAACGAACAAAAACTGGATAGTTTAAAAACTGTGCTGTCCGTTTCTGAAACAGGACTTAAAGGTGTTGAAGAAATAGAAACAGTATTTGATTACCTAAGTTCAATGCTTAAAGCTAGCTCATCGATAAATCCTAATGTTGAATTAGATATAACTCTTGCCAGGGGTTTAAATTATTATACAGGTTGCATATTTGAAGTGAAAACCAATGAAGTTGCCATGGGGAGTATTGGTGGAGGAGGAAGATATGACGATTTAACCGGTATGTTCGGCTTGAAAAATTTAACCGGAGTGGGAGTTTCTTTTGGAGCAGATAGGATTTATGACGTATTACAGGAACTGAATCTTTTTCCAGAATCTGCGGCTGCAGGTACAAGGGTTTTGATTAGTAATTTCGATAAGGAGGCAGAAAGATACGCACTGCCAATCTTACAGCAATTAAGAGGTGCAAACATCGCTACTGAACTGTATCCATCTTCAGCTAAGCTTAAAAAGCAAATGAGCTATGCAGATGATAAAAATATTCCTTACGTAATACTTATTGGTAGTGAAGAAATGGGTAATGGTGTGCTAACATTGAAAGATATGAAAAGTGGACAACAAGACAAATTAACCGTTGCAGCTATTATTGATCAGTTAAAATTTAATTAACCTTTGGTGGAAGCCATAAAGGTTTCAAGATTTCGTTTTGCTTTTGTTCTGATTTTGTTTCTTAAAAATCCTGTCCACCCTAATATAAGTCCGGTAAAACCAAGGGCCTGTTTTGCCCATGTGTAGAAATCAAAATGATCAGTATGTTTTGTGATTTTTCCGTTTTCTATTAAAAAGGATGCCTTAATTCGATTAATCACCTTATTTCCTGTGGCAGAAAAAGTATAATAGGCATCCCAGTCAGCATTCCCCCCAAACTCATTTCCGGAAATATTTTTGAATTCTATTCGCATATCCTTACCGCTTTTAATTAGCATAGCCCACATAGAGCGGACCTCGTTTGCATCTAAATTGGTAAATACAGAATCATTAAAGATGGCCTTGTCTGCATAGCAATCTTGCATTGCCTGTACATCTTTATTTTGAAAACTTGTATAAAAGTGATGGATAAGTTCTTCATTTGGAGTCATAGCGATTGCATGTTTACTGTTTTTGGTTTGTAGGTTGTGGTATTTACTATAGCTTTAAGCTCTTGTAAAATGGCATATAATCCAAAGTTTGTACGGTTAACATAAATAAAATGCTTCACCCCTCTGGCTTGTTTAAATTCAGCCATTTTGGATATTTTTTCACCATAGGAGTATAGTTGCGCAAAAAAATCCGGATTATCAAAGTTGAATACCTCGCTAGTATATGGTCTCGCAAATAGCTCAATCATTTCGCGATAGGCTTTATAGTAGAATTCAATCTGCTCTTCATTGTCCTCCTTATGAATCATTTCCAGTTTTCGAAATGCTTCTATGGTTTTGGCTTTATCTTTAATCACATCCGTAGATATGAGTGCGAAAAAGGGGTAATAGAAATCATCCGGCATCTCTTTTATACAGCCAAAATCGATAACTGCGAGGTTTTCTTCAGGCGTAATCAAAAAATTTCCGGGATGAGGATCTGCATGAACTGCTCTCAATTCGTGTTGCTGAAAGTTATAGAAATCCCAAAGAGCCTGACCAATTTTGTTGCGTAACTCCTGTGAAGGTTTTGTCTTTAAAAACTCTTTTAGATGAAGACCATCTATCCAGTCCATTGAGATAATCTTCTTTCCCGATAGTTCTGGATAGTAAGTTGGGAAAACAACATTATTAAGATTCCTACATGCTTCGGAGAACTCAATAGAACGTTTTACCTCAAGTTCATAGTCAGTTTCTTCTAACAAACGTTCTTCAACTTCTTTGATGTAAATGTTCAATTCTTTTTCGCTCATTCCTAATAAGCGGAAAGCAAATGGTTTTACCATTTTAAGGTCAGAAGAGATACTGTCGCCAACACCCGGATATTGAATTTTTACCGCAAGTTTTTTTCCATTTAATTCGGCAGTGTGGACTTGGCCAATTGATGCAGCATTTGTTGAACTGAGATTAAATTTGTCGTAAATTTTTTCAGGCGTTTTTCCAAAGCTTTGGGTAAAAGTCCTTACTATAAGCGGCCCTGATAACGGAGGAGCATTATACTGCGATTGAGTGAATTTATTAATATATGACTTAGGAAGTATGTTTTTATCCATGCTAAGCATTTGGGCAATCTTAAGGGCACTGCCTTTTAGTTCACTAAGTGATTTATAAATGTCTGTAGCATTGTCTTCATTTAATTCATCTTTAGTAAGGTCCGGATTAAAGAGCTTTTTAGAATAATGTTTGATGTAGTTGCCACCAATCTGGAATCCTGTCTTTACAAACTTTGCCGACCTTTGCGCTTTAGTTACTGGGATACTGCTTTGTTCTTTCATCTGCTCTTAAAATCTCATCTTCTCTTTAAAATGCCCATTTCTGGAAAGAAACTTTCCATATTCCAGGAGGTTATCGATGGGTGATCTTTGAAATAAGTCAAAGGTTACATTTATACCTTTTTCTATTGCTTCATCAGTTTTTTCAAACCCGGCACTATCATCATTAACCCAAAATTTTAATATAAAGGCAAATTGCATCCAAAGAGCATCTTTATATCTTTTGCTAAAAAACTTTCTATCTTCCAATTCTCCTGTATCTAAACCTTCGTTTAAAATATCCTCGGCAAAATGTTCAAATATTGGTTTTACGCCTGAAAGGGCAGCAGGAGTGGAGAAACTATCTTTAGCCTGTTTGAGGCTATAAATTATAAAGCTTCTTTGCTTTTTGAGTACCTCAACATAACTATAGAAAAATGCCAGGATCTTATCTCGGGATGAATATTCATTCCATACCTCTTGTTGCTGTAAGGTATCAATAGTTTCTACTATTAAGTCAACCCATATAATCTTTTCTATGCTTTCAAAAGAAGCATAAAACTCATAAAAATCGGACTCAGATATCTTTAATTTTTTAACAAAACTATAAACTGATTTAGGCTTCTCATCGTTCATTAAAACATAATCGATATAGCCATTTCGAATTTGCTGAGCAGTTGCCATTTCCTTTTTATTTATATAACGTATAAGTAGTTAGCATGTTTCAAAAACCTTTTAAAGTTATTGAGTTATTCTATCATCGTTTTGTAATAAAAAATCGAAACAGGTTTAAGCGTTATAGGCCCAGTCTGTGTTTTCTCAAAGTATCTTTAGCAATATCGTATCCTGCATCCGCATGTCTTATAACGCCCATTGCTGGATCATTATGCAACACACGTTTAATTCTTGTTTCAGCATCTGCAGTGCCATCAGCAACTATTACCATTCCCGCATGGATGGAATATCCAATTCCAACTCCGCCACCGTGGTGAAGTGAAACCCAGCTAGCTCCACCGGCTGTATTAATTAGGGCATTAAGAATTGGCCAATCTGCAACCGCATCAGAACCATCCATCATTCCCTCAGTTTCGCGGTTTGGCGAAGCAACAGAGCCGGTATCTAAATGATCTCTACCTATTACAATTGGCGCTTTTACTTTTCCTTCCGCCACTAATTTATTAAATGCCACGCCTGCTTTTTCCCGCTCTCCTTGTCCAAGCCAGCAAATTCTTGCCGGTAAACCCTGAAACGCGATGCGTTCCTGCGCCATAGTGATCCATTGTTTTAAGCTTTCATTTTCAGGAAATAACTCAAGAATTACTTTGTCTGTTTCATAAATATCCTGAGGATCTCCGCTTAGGGCTGCCCATCTAAAAGGCCCCTTACCTTCACAAAAAAGCGGACGAATATAAGCCGGAACAAAACCAGGGAAGTCAAATGCATTTTTAACACCAACCTCCAGTGCGCGTCCACGCAGATTGTTGCCGTAATCAAAGGTAATTGCGCCTCTCTTCTGCAATTCCAACATTTGTTGTACATGCCTGGCCATTGTGGCATAAGAGCGTTCTACATACTTTTCAGGATCTGCACTACGCAAAGCATTGGCTTCTGAAACACTTAATCCTTCAGGAAAATATCCAATCAAAGGATCATGAGCAGAGGTCTGATCGGTCAAAGTATCAGGTGTAATATTTCTATCAATTAATCGCTGTAATAGCTCTACTGCATTACAAACCACACCAATTGATATTGCTTTGCCTTCTTGTTTATATTGTAATGCTCGGTCAATTGCAGTATCTATATTATGTTCAATCTCATCGATGTATCTTGTTTCTAATCTTTTCTGAATGCGCCATTCTTCAACCTCAGCTGCCAAGCATACCCCATTATTCATTGTTATTGCAAGTGGCTGCGCGCCTCCCATACCCCCAAGGCCTGCAGTAACATTTAAAGTGTTTTTTAAATTACCATTAAAATGTTTTTTAGCCAATGACGAATAGGTTTCATAAGTGCCTTGTACTATGCCCTGCGAGCCGATGTAGATCCATGACCCTGCTGTCATTTGCCCATACATCATCAAGCCCTTATCTTCAAGTTCGTCAAAGTGTTGCTGGGTAGCCCATTTGGGAACAAGCTGAGAGTTGGATATCAATACCCTTGGAGCGTCTTTATGTGTTGGTAATACCCCTATAGGTTTGCCCGATTGTATCAGGAGTGTCTCATTGTCATCCAGGTTTTGTAAAGCTTTAATAATTAAAGCAAGGGCTTCTTTATTTCTGGCAGCTTTACCGCGGCCACCATAAACTATAAGCTCTTCAGGACGTTCACCAACTTCCGGATCAAGGTTGTTCAATAACATTCGTAATGCGGCTTCCTGTATCCATCCTTTGCAGCTTAATGTAGTGCCGGTTGGTGTGTTTTTTTTACTGAGATCAAGATTTAAATTCATAATAGCAGTCATATAAAGGCAATGTTACCAGACAAATGTATATAATTCTATAGAATTGACTAAGTTTGGTTTTTGAAATTGAAAGAAAGGGTTTTACATATCAATAAAGCTATCTCGATCGTTTTGCTAATGGTCTTTTCCATTGCACTTACGCCATTTAGCATTCTTCATAATCATCATGAAGAGGAAACCCAGTGTGCAAAAAACGGAGAGACCTGTAAGCACGAATTTCATGTTCGCAAACACGCCGAAACATGTTTAATATGTGCGGCTCATTTCGAAAAAGATTACATCAAAACTCATTCTCATTACGCTTTATATCAGGTTAGCAAACCCGGCATAAAGCCCATAGACCCAGTCAGCAATTCTTATGCTGACCTGATCAGTTTAGGATTAAGGGGCCCGCCAATAGCTTAATGTTTCTTTAATTTATTATTCATGACACTACATTGATTTTATGTGGTGCCTTATGATATTATACACTCATTTGAAACCGGCCTGAGCATTCGGGTAGGTTATGTAATCTTATAATTATTATTTATGAAAAAGATACAATTTTTATTAGTTGTACTACTATATGCGTTTTTCTCTGCAACAGGTTTTGCTACTGAATTAATAGAATTGAAAGGTAAAGTTGTTGATGCCGAAACGCAGCAGCCTTTACCGGGAGCTTCAATTGTAATCCCGGATCTTAGGGTTTCTGTTATGACAAATGATGCGGGTGAATTTACCCTTAAAAATGTACCTGCCCGCGGGAGCTTCCTTGTGCAGGTTAGATACATTGGATATCAAACAATAACCAAAACTGTTGATTTTAAAACTGTAGGATCAATGGAATTCAGCCTAAAGTCAAGCGTAATCGAGGGACGGGAAGTGGTTATCACTGGATCGGCGAATAGTTCCGATAATAAGAAAAACAGTACTTCTATAGCAACGGTAAGCAAGGCAGATCTGCTGTATCGCCCGTCAACTAATCTGATCGATGCTATATCCCGTACCCCGGGAGTATCTCAAATCACAACCGGGGCTGGAATATCAAAACCGGTTATCCGTGGTTTAAGTTATAATAGAGTAGTTACCCTTAATAATGGGGTTAAGCAACAAGGACAGCAGTGGGGAGATGAGCATGGAATTGAAATTGATCAATACAGTGCAGATAGGGTCGAAGTGTTAAAAGGCCCTGCAAGTTTAATGTATGGATCTGACGCCTTAGGTGGGGTTATTAATATACTTGATGCCTTACCAGCTCCAGAAGGGACTCTAAAAGGAGAGCTCTTAACGAATTATGCAACAAACAATGGTCTAACCGGTAGTTCATTAATGCTTCAGGGTAACGAAAATGGGTTTGTTTATAGGGCCAGGGGCTCTTATAAAAATGCCTATTCTTATCAGACACCTACAGAGTATGTACCCAATTCAGGGTTTAATGAATCTAACTTTGAAGGTCAGATTGGATTAAATAAAAGGTGGGGTTATGCACATTTAGATGCATCCAGCTTCCGTACTAATATTGGGTTTTATGAGCCTGCCAGAAATGAAGATGGGCAGCTTGTGGATGAAGATGGAGCTGTTTTTACAGATAAGCAGAATAAAGACCGAACATTGGCATTCCCAAAACAAGATGTCCGCCATTATAAGGTTGCTTTAAACAGTAATATCTTATTAGGCGAAGGAAGCTTAAAAGCAACCCTTGGCTATCAGCACAATTTACGCAGAGAGCTTGAAGCGGCAGGTGAAGACCCGGCTTTATTTTTAAATAGTCATACCTATAGCTATGATTTAAAATATTCTTTTAATGAAGTGAATGGCTGGGCTCCTGTAGTTGGTGTTTCAGGTGAGTTCATCCATAGTTTGAATACGGAGGGAGAAGAGCAATTAATTCCGGATTTTGACAGTCAGGCATTTGGTGGCTTTGCTTTCGTTAAGAAAACATGGGACAAAAATACTTTTAACATTGGTGCCAGGTTTGATTATAGAAAAATGACCGGTAAAGATTTCCATACCGATGATGTAGATTTCAATGCATTTAGTAATAAATTTTCACACATAACCGGTGCCCTGGGTTATACACATGAATTTAATGATGCACTTAGCTTTAAGGCTAATGCCGGAAGTGCGTTCAGAGCACCAAATATTGCAGAATTATCATCTAATGGTGTACATGAGGGGGTATTCCGTTATGAAGTAGGTAATTCAAATCTTAAGCCTGAGCAGAGTTATCAGTTTGATGCATCCTTTGATTATGAGAACAAATATCTAAGCGCCAGTTTAGGTGGTTTTGCAAATTACATCAACGATTATATCTATTATAGCACCAGCGGGGAGACCAAAGAAGTTGATGGCAGAGACTTTCCTGTTTACAACTTTGTTCAGGATAATGCATTTTTGAGAGGCATAGAAGCTTCCTTGACTTTACATCCGGTAAGTTTTATTCACTTAGAGAACGGATTTTCTTTTACAAGAGCTACCAATCGTACAACGAAAGAATCTCTACCCTTTATTCCGGCGGCAACTTTACGCAATGAATTGCGCTTTGAGCCAAAAATTAACGGGACTGAACATTCTTATCTTTCTGTTGGTATTGATAATTTCTTTAAGCAAAGTAAAATCGACAGTTTTGAGCAACCCTCATCTGGCTATACGCTTCTAAATGCAGCAATTGGAACAACCGTTAAGCTGAGTAAAAATCAAGATATTACGATTTATGTTGCCGGCAAAAACTTATTAGATAAAGCTTATTATGACCATCTAAGTCGGTTTAAGCCTGGTAGGTTAAGTGATGAAGATCCTGCTCTTGGTATTTATAATCAGGGCCGTAACGTCACATTTGGAGTGAATATTCCGTTTACTTTAAAAAAGTAACCCAATAAATAAAATAAAGGAGCAATATCAATTTGCTCCTTTATTTTATTATAAATCCTTGTAGGCATTTAAAAATGCTATGGATTTTTGTATTTCTATAGAGAGTACCCTGTCGTTTTCATGTGCCGGAATTTTTTGTCTGAAGGCAAAAATTAACTTTTCAAGTTCAGGTGAGGTTTTAAGGGGTCTTCTAAATTCCAGAGCTTGTGCTGCGGTTAGCAGTTCAATCGCAAGAATTCTTTCTAAATTATTTACTACCCTCAAGCATTTAGTTGCCGCGTTGGCGCCCATGCTTACATGATCTTCCTGTCCGTTACTTGAAACAATATTATCAACAGATGCTGGCGTACATAGTTGTTTATTTTCGCTGGCAATAGATGCAGCAGTGTATTGGGTTATCATCAGGCCTGAATTTAACCCTGCGTTTTTCACTAAAAAAGGAGGCAAACCTCTTTGTCCAGAAATCAACTGAAATGTTCTTCTTTCAGATATAGATCCAAATTCCGCCAAGGCAAGACACATAAAGTCCAGATTTAATGCCAAAGGCTGCCCATGGAAATTACCTGCAGAGATGATTCTATCCTCATCCGGAAAAACGTTCGGATTGTCTGTAACAGAATTTACCTCAGTTTCAAAAACCGATTGGATATAATTGATACTGTCTTTACTTGCACCATGAACCTGTGGTACGCATCTAAATGAATAAGGATCCTGGGTTTGTTTGCCTTCTTGTTTAATCAACTCGCTCCCTTTTAGCCAATTGTTAATAACTGCTGCAGTTTGGAGCTGGCCTGCATGTGGCCTTATTACATGGCTAAGGTCATCAAATGGATCTATTCTGCAGTCAAAACTATCAATAGAGATTGCCGCTATAGCATCCGCCCATTTAGCGAGATGCTGAGCTTTAGAAATACAGTAAATCCCATAAGCACTCATAAATTGAGTGCCATTTATTAGCGCTAATCCTTCTTTAGACTGTAAAACAAGCGACTTCCACCCTAAAGCAGAATATAGGTCAATCGTAGCTATCTTTTCACCTTTGTAGATTACACTGCCCTCGCCAATTAGCGGCAAAGCAAGGTGGGCGAGAGGAGCTAAGTCTCCGGAAGCACCTAAAGAGCCCTGGGTGTAAATGACAGGAAGAATGTCGTTGTTATAAAAAGCTATGAGCCTTTGAACTGTTGTTAATGCTATTGCAGAATGTCCATAACTAAGCGATTGTATTTTTAACAAAAGCATTAGCCTCACAATTTCTGAAGGAACCTCTTCGCCGGTGCCACATGCATGAGACAGTAGCAGGTTGTGTTGTAATTGTGACAGCATTTCGGCCTCGATCTTTACATTTTGTAAGTATCCAAAACCAGTATTTATTCCATATATAGGGGCATCATTATCATTTAACTTATCGTTCAGATACTTTCTGCACTTTTCAATTCTCTCGATAGCATTTTCAGATAGTTCAATGGAATGCTTTTCAGCAATGATTTTTGTAATCTGGGGAAGGCTTAACCTTTCCTCACCTAAATAATGAATGCTCATTCTTTGTTTATATTTTAGCAAAATTATAAATAATGCTTAAGTTTAGAACTTTCACTACCTTATTATTGTTTCAATTTAAAACTTACCTATGTTAAAAACAATATCCCTGTCCTTCGTTCTTTTATTATGTTCAGTAGCTTCGTTATTTGCTCAAAAAGCTGATACAATTTCTATTAATCTGGAAAATGTAAAGTACCCTTATCCCATAAAATATTTTGCTGTCAATACAGAAGGTCAGGATCTTCGTATGGCTTATATGGATATCCCGCCAACCCAGCTTACAAATGGCAGAACCGTAGTGTTGTTCCATGGGAAAAACTTTGGTGGCTATTACTGGACAAATGTTATAAAAGCATTAACCAGCCGGGGATTTAGGGTTATCGTACCAGATCAGATTGGATTTGGCAAATCATCAAAAGCATTTATTCATTATAGTTTTCATCAAATGGCTAAATGGAATAAGGAACTGTTAGATGGTTTGGGGATAGCAAAAGCAAGTATTCTTGGTCACTCCATGGGGGGGATGCTGGCAACCAGATTTGCATTAATGTATCCCGAAAAAACTGAAAAATTATTACTTGAAAATCCTATTGGATTAGAAGACTATCGTCGTTTCATACCTTATCTAAGTACAGAAGATCAATATAAAAAGGAACTCACATCTACTGCAGAAAGCATAAGGAAATACTATCAGGGCTCTTACTTTACACTTTGGAAAGCAGAATACGAAGAGCTTGTGAGGATTGCCGGAGGGGTAACCTATAGCGGTGATTTTCCGCGTTGGGCAAAGGTTGCCGCCATGACATATACTATGATTTATGAGCAACCGATAGTTTATGAATTCTACAATATTAAAGTGCCAACAGTATTATTTATTGGCAAGGAAGATAAAACAGTAGTCGGAAAAGGATTGCTTAGTCCTGATCAGCAGGCTTTATATGGGCAATACAAGCTTCTAGGGAAACAGACTGCCGCTAAAATACCTGGTGCAAAAATAGTTGAGTTCGAAGCTTGCGGTCACATCCCGCATATAGAAATACCAACAGAATTTAATGTTGCGTTATTAGGTAGCCTATAATGTTTTCTTTGCCGGATCTTGTAGGAATATTTTAGATAAGATTTCATATAGTTCAGGATGCTTTGCATTAAACTGTTCTGGTTTTTCGAAGAAATATTCTGAAACTACCGCAAAAAATTCTGCCTCATTGGTAATGGCATAGGGGCTAATGTCCGATTTGCCCTTTTCAATACGCTGTATCTCCTCGTGGATCATTTTAACCCACGGAAGGGTATACTCATGTCTCATTAAGTTTTCCGGAACCCCATCAGTTGCGCCATCAGATTTATCCAACAAGTGAACAAACTCATGAATTGCGGTATTCTCTTTGTCTGCACTATTTGAAAAACCTTGCAGAAGGGCAGACCTCGATAAGATCATCTGCCCATTCATAAAACCGTTACCTACCATACCCATAACCCTTCTTTCTCCACCTTCATATTGAAATTCAGTATTAAAGGTGTCAGGATATAAAATCACACTGCTCAGATTATTGTACCTCCAATTCTCAAAGCCAAAGACGGGAATAATTGCGCTCGACGCAATCAGAAGCTTATCTAAAACGGTAATTTCAGTGCCAACACCTTCAATTCGGATATAGCTTAAAAACTCAGAAATCTTCTGTTCAAATCTAGGTTTATCATCAACTTCCAGTTGCTGGTAATAGCTCACGGTTTTAAATAGCAACTGCTTATCCCCTTCGCTTAAGCTTACATAATTATGGCGGCTATCTTTTCTAAGAACAAAATAAACTACCAGAAGTAATATTGGGATAAGAATAAATAAACCGTCCATTTATTATGCTTCCAGAATTTCAAGTTGAGTAATCACCTGATCCTGAGTAACCGGATAAGGAACATCATTAACAATACTCTGGTAAACAGCCTCAAATAATGGCAGGTAGCTTCCTCTTAAAGAAGGTACGGCATATACTGTTTTATTGCCTTGTTCATCAATTAATGTCAATTTTCCCTCTTTTCCTGCAGGTTCAATTCCATAGGCACTATCAGAAAGCTTCATCCCTTTTAATAGTTGCTCTTCCTGTATATCAGTTCTTTCTTTATGTAAAGAACCTTTTTCACCATGTAAAACAAAGGCGGGTAGCGCATCTACCAATAGTAAATTAGAATGCACAAAAACATTAACACTATTTGGGTAACCTAAATGGATAGAAAAGTAGTCATCAACTTTAGTATCCTTACGGTTTTTACCTAGAATTTTGTGGAATGTTTCAGGTTTTCCGAAAATACTAATTGCCTGGTCTAATAAATGAGGTCCCAGATCATACATTAATCCACTTGCAGCAATTGGCTCCTCCTTAAAAGTTTTAGGTCCAATAGCTAATCTATACCTGTCGTATCTAAAGTGAACTTCGTTCAGCTTTCCAAGCTTGCCGCTTTCTATAACTTCACGTACAGCAGTATAATCGCTATCCCATCTTCTGTTTTGGTAAAAGAATATTTTTTTACCAACGCGATCAGCTAAGTCAAAAAGTTCTTTTGCTTCAGCTGATGTTGCTGTAAATGGTTTTTCAACCAGAATATGCTTACCTGCGCTTAGTGATTTGGTGGCATAATCAAAATGAGTATAGTTAGGTGTATTTATAATGATAAGTTCAATAGCCTCATCCGCTATTAAATCGTCTATAGTATTATAACTTATTATACTTGGGTAATCATTTGCGGCTTGTTTTTTATTACGTTCAGTTACAGCATGTAATTTAAAACCTGGGTGTCCATTAACAAAAGGCGCATGAAATACCTTGCCAGACATTCCGTAGGCCATTATGCCCGTTATAATTTTTCTTTCCATTTTAATATAAATTTCCTTTTAATTCTTTTAAACTACTATAACCTCTGTTATATTGGCTAAAATAAGAAATCACTTTACTAAACGCTTAATATTATTGTAATAAAGCTTCATGTCTAATTGTATCTTTGTAATATGAAACCTGCAGAAATACATGCAAAATGGAAAATTTTGCAACAAAAAATAGCACAGGAATTTGATTCTGATGTACCTGATCTAAAAGTTATACTGTTTTTGATTGGTGTTCAGGAGTTAGGAAAAGGTCCAGGAAAATATAGTAAACGTCAAAAAGAGGAGCTAATGCATATTGCTACCTGTCGTTTATTAAGTGAAATGGGATTCTACGAGTTAGAAGGATTGGACCAGGACGGATGGCCTCATTGGAAACTTGTAAAGCCGGTTCCTTCGTTTGCAATGATGGAGCAGGAGTTACTTCTTAAATCCCTTGCTATACATTATTTTGAAGATATCTACCAATAGGAAAAATATCATAAAAAGTAAAAAACCCGAAGTACATAGTACGACGGGTTTTTATTTTATAGGTAGATGTAAATGTTCTTATTTGCCTTGTTGTTGAGCTTCTTTTTTCAGTTGATCGTTAGCAACGATAACAACCTCAACTCTACGGTTAGCCGCTCTTCCTTCTTCAGTCGCATTGTCAGCAATTGGTTCAGAAAAACCTTTACCTAAAGTAATCAAACGTGACGATGGAACACCTTGAGAAACTGCATACGCCTTAACAGCTGCTGCTCTTCTTTCAGATAATGCCATGTTATAGGTTTCAGTACCTTTGTTGTCAGTATGACCAATAACTTTAATGTCAGTTCCAGGATATTGATTTATTGACCCAGCTAGTGATTTAATATTTGTTTTAGCCTGAGCAGTTAAATCTGATTTGTCAAAACCAAAAAGAATACCACTATCAAACTTAACGATAATACCTTCACCCTCACGGATAACTTCAGCATTTGGGATAGCATTTTGTATTTCAGCAGCTTGTTTATCCATCCTTTTACCAATAAATCCACCGGCTGTACCACCAACTGCAGCACCAATAATAGCACCTACAGCTGTATTACCAGCTTTTTTACCGATAATAGCACCAATCACACCACCCGCTGCAGCTCCAATACCAGCTCCTTTTTGTGTTTTTGTTAAACTATCGCAACCTTGAAATGCCATTGCACCAAGAGAAAGAGCGATACTAAATGTTGCTATTTTAAATTTTGAAGTAATCATAATATAATTGTTTGTTTTACTCTCTCCCTAACTCAAACCTAATGCCAGTTTTGTTGTTTCTTATTTTTATTGTCTTTCACCGTTAATTTTTGCAAACATAAATGTTACAAAAGGACAACTCCGTATTTTAATTTATATCAGAGCGACCAAAATTCAGTACAATCAATCATTATTCTGAAAAATATTCTTCTAATTCTTTCAACGTATTTTCATCTGTAAGGAAATCTTTAATCACCAGGCCTTTTTCCAGAAGAATAATTCTGTCGCATACATCTGTAACATGGTTTAAGTCATGACTCGAAATTAGAGTCGTCATTTTATGCTCCTGCTTCAAATTTTTAATTAATGATTTTAGTCGAATTTGCGTAGTTGGATCTAAATTGGCAAAAGGTTCATCCAATATTAGCAGCTCCGGGTTCTGCATCAGCGCCGCAGCAATGCCAATTTTATTTTGGTTGCCCTTCGAAAAATCGCGGATGTACTTACCCTTATTTAAGATCTCATCATTAAAAAACTCAGTATATTGGTTTAAGTAATCCATTACATGAGCAGGGCTAAAATTATGGAGGCCTCCAATAAAAATAAAATACTCTTCAGAAGTTAAATAATCTATCAAGAAACCCTCATCCAGATAAGAAGCAGTATAGTCTTTCCATTTGTCGTGCCTGGCAACATTCTCACCTTTAGAGAGAATTTGACCTGTATTTGGACGAATCAGATCCAGCAACATTCTGAAAAGTGTTGTTTTCCCGGCTCCGTTATTTCCTACCAGGCCAATAGTTTCACCAGCATTGATCTGTAATTCTTCAATATCTACTACGGTTTTACTTCCGTAGACCTTTTTTAGTTTTGAAATTTCTAGCATCGTTATTATTCTCTAAAGCCTTCAGCAATATTATATTTTCTCTTATTAAATTGATTCACCAAAAAGTTAACCCAAAACTCGCGGGTTAGCAGCGCAATAGCACCCACAGCCCCTAAAGCTGCAAGTCCCCAATAAGGGTGGCCTACAAGAAAGAAGGGTAAGAATATTACATAAGGCAACAGGAAATATGGCAACCCCAAAACCCACTGGCTTGCACCCACCCCCTGAAAATTAAAGGTGGCAGCTTTGGTTAAGTCTATAGCTCTATAGTTCCGGGTTGCAAAATAGAGTACTATTATTGTTCCAATACCAATATTGTACAAATAAGCGGCAAACTGAACCGCTAAAATCTTCCAGCTGATAAATCCGTAAAGACTTATGATTAATGTGGTTAAGGTAGACATAGTAGTGAACAGCAGGAACTTAGCTTTAATGAATTTTTTAAAATCTATTTTGTTAACCAATAACCCATCAAAATGAGAAGCCTGCCATCCAAACATAAACTGGCCATAAATACTAATCACACTGCCAGTCATAAAAACGGCGGCAAAAAGCATTGCAGCAAAATTATCGCGCTGCAAAAAATCTTTTTTATAGAAAAGGAAGCCGTAAAAAACAAAGATCACACACATTATAAGGCTAGATCGGGTTCTTTTATGTCTAAGTATTAATTTAAGTTCCAAGGCAACCAAAGTACCAACTTCTCCAAAACGGCCAAGTATTGGATAATCAGTACTCGTTTTTTTCTCCTCATTTTTACTTAATTCTTCTGTATATAAGTTGTTGCGAAGGTATCTGGAGTTGATAAGAAATATTGCCAAAGCAAGTGTACAAAAACCCAGGGCCGATACGGGATGCAAAGAAACTACATTGAATATGCTGTTTGATATTGCCGTAATAGAAAATACCTTAAAATATTCCAATAAGCCTAGTGTTAAAATTGAGGCAAGCATTATTGGGATAACTTTTAAATTGGAAATGCTCATTCGCTTTATATAAAGTGCGGCATAATTATTAAAAAGTGCAAGGGAAATGATAGAAACAATGTACATTAAAGCTACAAATGAGCCATGAGCATCAGCTATTGCAGTTACACAAAACGGAATGAATAAGAATAATGGCAAGATATTGAATGCGGAAAATAATGCTCTTGCATTTAAAAAGTTAACTATAGTTTGTTTAGATATCTTGAGGTGCAGGTAGGGTATTATACTTAGCGTAGGCAAATCCTGCAATTGAAGCCTCATCATCATATCAATAGCAAAATAGTATAAAATAAAACCATTAAATATTACGAAGATATCCTTTCCGGGGAAAGATTTTTCAATCAAAATCTCCAGGCCAAGCCCGGCAATAACAGCTACTGCAAGCAGATAAAGAAGAATAAAACCAATAAAAATTTGTGCAGCAATAGAACCTCCTTTGTTCTTAGAGCGCCAAAAGGCTTTCCATTGATGATTTAGAAAAGTGATGAGCATATTAATATTTGTATTTATTTTTCCAGTTCTGTTTTAGTTTTTCTCTTAATTTTTCCTCTGCAGGATTTTTTCCGGGGTCATATAATTTAGTTCCGCTTATTTCTTCCGGAAGGTACTCCTGAGCAGAAAAGTTCCCCTCATAAGCGTGCGAATATTCATAATCTTTACCATAGCCAATGTTCTTCATGAGTTTGGTTGGCGCATTTCTAATATGTAATGGGACTGGTAAATTGCCGGTTTGTTTCACCAGAGCCTGTGCTTTATTTATTGCTTCGTAAGATGCATTGCTTTTTACCGATGATGCAAGATAGGTAACCGTTTGAGAAAGAATGATTCTCGCTTCAGGATAACCTATTACGTTTACTGCCTGAAAGCAATTGTTTGCAAGTAATAAGGCATTCGGATTTGCATTGCCTATATCTTCTGATGAAAGTATTAATAACCTTCTGGCAATAAATAGGGGATCTTCACCACCTTCTATCATCCGTGCCAGCCAATACACAGCAGCATTCGGATCACTGCCTCTGATGGATTTAATAAAGGCCGATATAATGTCATAGTGCTGTTCACCCGCTTTGTCGTACAGAGCAAGGTTTTGTTGGGCATGAAGCAAAACGTTTTCATTATTTAGTGTTAATTTATTGCCACCAATACCGTTAACAGCAATTTCCAGAACATTTAAGAGCTTTCTTGCATCCCCGCCAGATAACCTGATCAATGCCTCATGCTCCTTAATAGTAATCTTCTTCTCCTTTAAAACAAAGTCTTTTTTAATTGCCGTCTGTAATAATCCAGAAAGTTCAGCTTCATCCAAGGCTTTTAGAATATACACCTGGCATCTTGATAGTAAAGCTGATATCACCTCAAAAGAGGGGTTTTCAGTAGTAGCTCCTATTAAAGTGACTAAACCACGTTCCACTGCTCCAAGTAAACTATCCTGTTGCGATTTGCTAAAGCGATGAATCTCATCTATAAATAAAATAGGCAAACCCATTAAACTATTTTTAAGCTGAGCAGCTCTGTCTATCACCTCCCTGATGTCTTTTACTCCAGAATTTATAGCACTCAGATTGAAGAACGGACGATCAAGCGTTTGAGAAATGATATACGCCAGGGTAGTTTTGCCAACACCGGGAGGTCCCCAAAAAATCATTGAAGGTAGCTGTCCGCTTTGTATGGCCTTTCTTAGTACAGCATCAGGCCCTACTAAATGTTTCTGGCCAACATATTCGTCCAGATTTTGCGGACGCATGCGTTCAGCTAAAGGAGGGAGGTTTTGCATAAAAGTAAAGATACAAAACCCCAGTTTAAAATATCATAGTTTTACACTATGATCCTGTGTTTTTAGCCGGCTTCTTTTTCCAGAATTTACGTTTTGGTTTATTGTGGCGCACAGGTTTTTCTGATAAATCGGCAGCTGTTTCTAAAGGAGCCTCACCCAGGTGTTCCGGTAAAGGCATTCTTTCAATTTGTTTCTCAATCAGCTTTTCAATACTTGCAAGTTTGCGCTTGTCTCTGTTATTAACAAGTGTAATTGCAGTACCTTTGGTAGCAGCCCGTGCAGTTCTGCCTATACGGTGTACATAATCTTCAGCATCATGGGGCACATCAAAGTTAATTACCAGGTCAATACCTTCCACGTCAATACCACGACTTAAAACATCTGTGCCTATAATAATAGGCAGTTGTCTGTTTTTGAATTTTAGAAGAATACCCTCTCTTTCTTTTTGACCAAGATCCGAATGAAAAGCTTCGGCCTTAAGGCCAAGATTTCTAAAAACCTTACCTAAATTTTTAACTTTTTCTTTTGTTGATGCAAAAACAATAATGCTCTTGTATTCATCAGTTTTTAGAATAGACGAAAGTAAAGGAACTTTTTGCTCGTCGTGTATAAGATAAACCTGCTGTGATATCCCTTCGGCAGGTTTCGATATTGAGATGTTAATTTGTTCAGGATGTTTTAGCAGTGATCCTGCCAGTTTCCTGATTTTCGGAGGCATGGTTGCAGAAAACATTACGGTTTGCCTGTTCTCAGGAAGATAGCTTACGATTCGCATGATATCGTCGTAAAAACCCATATCAAGCATCCTGTCTGCTTCATCCAATACCAGATGTTGCAGTTGATCTAATTTTAAAACTCCTGATGAAAGGTGAGAAATCAGGCGGCCGGGAGTAGCAATAATAATATCCACGCCTTCACGCATCGATCTCTTTTGCTGCTCATAGGCAATTCCATCTCCACCACCATATACAGTTAGCGAGCTAATGTTTGTGAAGTAAGAAAGTGCTTCAACCTGTAAGTCTATTTGTTGTGCGAGTTCGCGTGTAGGCGCCAGAATTAGAGTATTGTTATGACGATCTTCAGTTGCTGCAATCATATTCATGATAGGCAAAAGGTAAGCGCCAGTTTTTCCAGTTCCCGTTTGTGCACAGGCAATTAGATCTTTTTTACTTGAAATGAGAGGGATTGCCTGTTGCTGGATGGGCGTGGCATCACGAAACCCCATCGCCGATAACCCTTCAAACAAGTCAGGGTTAAAATTAAAGTCTTTAAAATCCAATATACTTTTATGTTGTTTGTATTATCTGTATAAAAGTAACCTTTTTCTTCTATAATCTGGTAAATATACCCGCTACTTTTTCTTGTCAGCGTAACCAAATACTTTTTGCAGTAAGCTTGTAGATCTTGCCCCTATATTATCCCTAATTTTAAGTTCTTCCTGGGCAACCTGTATAAACATTCCATCTATAGCTTTTTGTGCTACATAGTCAGAAAGGTCTGTAGATACAGGCTTTACCAAAGGAATTTTATTATATTGATTGGCAGCATCGCCCCAATATTTTGTAGCGCTAACCTTGTTTAAGCTTGTTGTAATAACAGGTTTAAATTTTTCCATTAACTGGGCTGTAGTAACCCTTTTAAAATACATAGTTGCAGCATCCTTGCTTCCAAGCAGTATATTGGTCGCATCTGCAATTGTCATTTGTTTAATTGCAGATATGAATATTGGTTTAGCTTCTTTAGCTGCATCCTCTGCTGCTCTGTTTAAACTGGTAATTACATTATCAGCAAGCGAGCCTAAGCCAACACTTCGAAGGGTCTTTTCCACTTTTTGTGCTTCAGGTGGAAAAAGAATTTTAACAGCCATATTTCCTAAAAAACCATCTTTTGCCGAAAGCAGATCAGCACCATGTGATGTGCCTAACTCTAAAGCTTGCTTAATCCCCAAACCCATTTCAGTTGTTGTAGGGGTACCACCTGTTTGAACCTGATTTAGTATCTTTCCAATCTGAGCCTGGCTCTGTACATCACAACTGCTTAATGTTGCTACTGCTAATGCAAGCAGGTAAAGTTTATTTTTTTTCATTCAATGCTGTCTTATCCTCCAAACTTAACAAATCTTTAGCCAATAATTTGGCTGATTTAGCTAATTTGATGAATTCAGACCTATAACCTTCATTATCATTCCCAACTGCATTTTGTGCATTTCTGATTACCTGGTCAAAGCTTGAATTCTGGCGAAAATCAGATTGCCTTAATAGCATCCCAAATTCAGCAACAGCAGCACTGAACCTAAAATTGTTACTGGTTTTGTTAAATGGAACACTGGTATCAATTACAGGTTGTTCAATTAACTTGCTTACGCTTCCATCTGGTTGTTTATATCGTAGTTTAACCGTTAAAAGTTCTTTGCTATTTCCCAGAACAACAGGTTTGCTATTACTCTGGTATTTCAAATCATCTACACTACCCGAAAAAGTACTCTTAACGCCAACAGGAATAACTTCATACAGTGCTGTTACTGTATGTCCGGATCCAAGCTCTCCGGCATCTTTTTGATCATCATTAAAATCTTTAGCTTTTAGCATACGGTTTTCGTAACCAATTAATCTGTAAGATTGCACTTTCGATGGATTGAACTCTATTTGCAGCTTTACATCTTTGGCAATAGTGAACAGGGTTCCACCAAATTCATTGACCAAAACTTTTCTTGCTTCTGTGATATTGTCAATATAAGCATAGTTTCCATTGCCTTTGTTGGCAAGAACTTCCATCTTACTATCCTTGTAATTACCCATTCCGTAACCCAGAGTAGTTAAAAAGATCCCGCTTTTACGTTTTTTCTCAATAAGCTTTTCCATGTCATCATCCCTGGATGCACCGACGTTAAAATCCCCGTCAGTAGCAAGTATAACCCTGTTGTTCCCACCCTTGATGAAATTTTCAGATGCCACTTTGTAAGCCAATTCTATTCCTTGCCCGCCTGCAGTAGATCCTCCTGCACTTAACTTATCCAGCGCATCCTTAATTTTAATCTTCTGATCGCCCAGGGTAGATGGCAGTACCAGGCCTGCATTACCTGCATATACTACAATGGCTACTTTATCTGAAGATCTGAGCTGATCAGTCAATAATTTAAATGATGAAACAAGTAAAGGAAGTTTATTTGCCTGGTTCATTGAACCTGATACATCAATAAGGAAAACCAAATTTGAAGCGGGCAATTTCTCAGTTGAAATCGTGCGGCCCTGTAAGCCTATCTTTACCAGTTTATGGCTTGTATTCCATGGCGCATCGGCTATTTCTGTTACGATATTAATCGGGTCTTTGCCTTTTGGCTGTGGGTAATCGTAATCAAAATAATTGATCATTTCTTCTATTCTTACCGCATCCGCAGGTGGTAGTCCCCCGTTATTAATGAATCTTCGTATATTAGTATAAGAGGCGGCATCTACATCAATTGAGAAAGTTGAAAGCGGATTTTTGATAGCGTTCCTGAATTGGTTTTCTTTTATTGATGCGTAAGATTCTGATGACTCGATTAAAACGGGTACGTCCATTACAACGTTCGCCTGATTGATGCCCCTAATTGCCATCGTACCCCTTGATCCGGGTGCTCCAGTCATTGCCATCTTTGCATAACCAACTATTACTTCCTCCCTCAAGGACACCATTTGTTTTTCCAATTTAACATTTAGCACGGTACCTGTGATTTTTGATGTGAAAGATTTATAACCGATGTATTCAAATGTTAAAGTTTGTTCATTTTCAGGAACGGAGATAGTATACAATCCGTTTTTACCTGTCATTGTACTAATCCTCTTATCTAGTGAAAATACAGATACCCCGGCGAGAGGTGTTTTGTTATTCTTATCCGTAACTATTCCTGTAATAGTTCTAACAGTATTTCTGGGAGTCTTGAATGCGGCAAACAGTAAAACAATAAATATTGGGAACAATAGCTTTTTCATAATCATCTGGTTTTTCTAAATGATGTAAGCTTTGCAGAAATTCCACACCAGTCTCGAAAAATATTTTTATACTTGAGAAAATTATACCTGAAAGACCTTTGAAGTTTATAAAGAATAACGCCAGAATCCAGGAGCAGGACGATGCTGCTTTAATTGCGCACTACAGGCATAGCGGCGATCTGGAATCCTTGGGCATACTTTATAATAAATACATGCACCTTGTATTTGGTGTGTGTTTAAACTATTTAAAAGACGAAGAGCAGAGTAAAGATGCAGTAATGCAGATTTTTGAAGAGCTTGTGGTTAAGCTTAAAATTCATGAAGTACAGAATTTTAAAAGTTGGTTACATGTACTATCCCGTAACCATTGCTTAATGACGCTTCGCAAGAATTCAAAAAATACAACTGTTTCATTAGAAGATACTTTTGTGGAAAACACAGATTTTGTGCATCTTGATATTGATGATACAAAAGAGACGAAACTTACCGTTATGGAAAAGTGTATGGAAACACTTCCCGAAGAGCAACGCGTAAGTGTAAACTTGTTCTATCTGCAAGAGAAGTGTTATAAAGAAGTGGCGGATATTACCGGCTACGATATGCTGAAAGTTAAGAGCTATATCCAAAATGGTAAAAGGAACTTAAAAATTTGTATAGAAAAGAATAGTGGTGAATAACGATTGGTTAGATATAGCAGTTTTAGAAGATTATCTTGATGGTAAGCTCGATGCCAAAACTATGAATAGGGTTGAGCGTGAAGCGCTTGAAGATCCTTTTGTAGCAGAGGCATTGGCTGGCTTAAGTATGTCGCCTAAACGATCCTTAGAGTCACTTTCATTGCTCCAGAAACAATTGCATGAACGTGTTGCTGAGCACCATTCTGCTAAAAAAGCGACAGTAATTACCTGGCAACGGCTAAGTATTGCCGCAGCCGCAGCGGTTATATTTATCTCTGTTGGTATTATTTTCTGGATGAAGCAAGTCAACTATCAAGACATGGCTTCAAAACAACCCAAAAAAATTGATGTAAACATAGCTCCAAAACCAAGCAGTGATAGTATGATCGAAAATGCAGGTGCTGTAGCAACAGTTAAAACAGAAAGCACAGATAAAACTGCTACTGAAATTGATAAAGCTATAAAAGCTGTTAAAACTAACAGTTATGCAGCCAATTCAAAGGCTAAATCAAAATCTATAACAACTAGCCCCGAAACAGCTCCTGCTGCTGAAGCAACTGTAGCGGCGGCGCCTATTTCTGTAGCAAGAACATCAAATGATTCAAGCGCCGCATTAAATGAAGTTGTTGTTGCTGCTTATGGGAAAAAGAAAGCTCCACAGGCTTTAGGTGCACCCGGAGTAAGGGGAGAAATTAGAATAAGAGGCCTTGCAACTCCTCAAGATGAATTTAATGATCCTTATGCTGTAAGGTTCACTATAAATAGTAAAAATATTAATGATGTTCCAGTAGCTCGTCAAAATCAGATTGTGCAAGGCGTATCAGCAAAAACATCAAAAGCAACTCATCCTATAACTGGCTGGCCAAAGTTTAATAGTTACCTGAGCGAGAATAATAATTATATAACAGATGCAAAGCAGGGACAATCTGTCGAATTCAGATTTGAAATCAAAGACTTCAGACCTATAAATATCACAGTAATACGTGGCTTTTCAGAAAGATTCAATAATGAGCTGATTCGGTTGATTCAAACAGGGCCAGATTGGGATGTGCAGGACACTGCACATCCGATCGTATTTCTTACAATTGAGTATTAAAAAAACAAGTGTATAATTCCGTAAACAATTGCAGCTAGTGTTGCAGAAACCGGAATAGTTAATACCCATGCCCAAAGCAAGCTAACGGTAACTCCCCAGCGTACTGCCGATACTCTTTTTAATAAACCAACACCTACAATTGAGCCGGTAATGGTATGTGTAGTAGAAACAGGAATACCAAAATGTTCTGTAATACCTAAGGTTACTGCACCTGCAGATTCTGCAGCTACACCTTCAAAAGCATTTACTTTAGTGATTTTAGAACCCATGGTTTTTACAATTTTCCATCCACCACTCATAGTACCTAATGCAATTGCAGCATAACATGAAATAGGAATCCATTCAGGCATTGGGTCTCCGGTCTTTAAAGCATTTGCCGCCACCATAGAAACATAAATGATACCCATTACTTTTTGAGCATCATTACCACCATGGGTAAAACTTAAGGCCGCAGAAGAGATTAGCTGTAGTCTTTTAAACCACTTCTCAGCTACAGATGGCCTTGCATTTTTGGAAATATGCAAAATGATAATCGAAATAATAACCGAAATGATCATACCAATTACAGGAGCCAGAACAATAAAGGCAACAACTTTTAAAATTGGGGCAAGGTTAATTGCCGACATTACGCTTGCGCCTACTGTAGCTGCTTTTGCCATACCAGCACCAGCAAAACCACCAATTAACGTATGCGATGAACTTGAAGGGATACCGAACCACCAGGTAAAAAGATTCCAGGTTATGGCAGCAATAAGGCCTGCCAGGATAACTTCAAGTGTTATAAAATTCTCAACAACAGTTTTGGCTATGGTATTAGCCACTTTATGATCTGTAAAGTAAAAATAAGCAGCAAAGTTAAATACCGCTGCCCATAGCACTGCCTGAAAAGGAGAAAGCACTTTTGTAGAAACGATGGTAGCAATTGAATTTGCTGCATCGTGAAAGCCATTTATATAATCAAATCCTATTGCGAGGATAATTACAACAACCAATAAGGTAGTTACCATTTTTTGAAGGTTTAAGCGTTCTTTACCAAAATAGATTCCAGCACATTAGCCGCATCTTCACATTTATCAGTAGCCATTTCAAGGGTCTGTAACACCTCTTTTTGTTTGATCAATTCAATAGCATTGGTTTCAAATTCAAACAAACGGGCAATTGCTAAATTACAAACATAGTCGGCTTGATTTTCACCGCTGTTAATCCTTACACAGGCATCGGCAATAACGCGAATATTTTTAAAACTTCTTAATTCTCTGATTGCTTTATCCAAATCGGTACACATTTCTACCAAAAGCTCAGCAAGTTTGATCATTGCATCACCTACATTTTTAACATTGTATAATTCAATGTTACTGGCCGAAGCATGAATGTAATCAGCAATATCATCAACCGCACTAGCTAGCGCGTGGATATCTTCCCTGTCAAAAGGAGTGATGAAGTTCTTACTAAGTTCAAGGAAAATCGAATGAGTAATGTCGTCTCCAACATGCTCTAAACGTTCAACTTCCTTAATGTACTCTTTTCTTTTTTCTACATCAGTTGCACTTAATGCAAGCAATAGCGCTTCAGAAATTTTTAATACGTTACTTCCAGCCTGTTCAAATAGCGGTTGGAACTTTTTGTCTTTAGGGGTGAAGAACTTAAAAATACTATTCATCTTTTATAAAATATGATACAAAAGTATGAGTACAATGTTAAGTTAATGTTAAGTGTTAAGTTTTTTTAACTAAGCGAATTAGGATGGTTAGCCAACCTTTTCAAGTGTAAAGGCAAATGTTGTTCCGATCTGTAAAGTGCTTCTTACAGATATAATTTGCTGATGAGCTTCAAGTATATGTTTTACAATAGCTAATCCCAAGCCTGTACCACCTTCTTCTCTCGATCTGTGCGAATCAATTCTATAAAAACGCTCAAATAAGCGAGGCAAGTGTTTTTCGTCGATGCCTATTCCATCATCAGTAACCTCAATTAAATACTGGTCATGAAGTTCAAAGATCTTTATAGCGGTTGAGCCTCCGTGTTCTCTGCCATATTTTAAAGAATTCTGAATCAGGTTAATCATTACTTGTCTGATTTTTTCTCTATCAGCATTTACAAATGCCGGATGGGTGTATTTTTCCTTAAAAGACAAGGTTATCTCTCTAAGTTTTGCCTTATCCTCTAAGCCTTCCATTACCTCTTTTGCCAGCAGAACAAAGTCAAATTTCTCGTAATTAATCGGAATTTCACCTGTTTCTAACTTCGATATGGAGTCAAGATCATTTATTAAATAACTTAACCTTTCAACATTCTTGCCGGCCTTAGTTAAAAATTTGGCAGCTTGTTCGGGATCATCCACAAGACAATCTTGCAAAGTATCTATATAGCCTTGTATAGCAAAAAGAGGAGTTTTAAATTCATGCGAAACGTTAGATAGGAATTCTCTTCTGAACTGCTCCTGTTTCTTTAAAACATCAATTTCACGCTTTTTGGCCCCTGCCCATTCTTTTACTTCTTGTTCAACATCGTTAATAGGGTCGGAGCTCACATATTCTCCAAGCGCATCTTTTAAATCCTTACCCAGTTTTAAGTTGTGAATAAGCTTATATATAAGTACTATTTTAGAGTAAATGTATTTTTCGAGCAAATAATAGAAAACAATAAAACAGGTTAAAAATGATACGCCAAACGACATCAGCATAAAATACCAGCTATGCTGAAAGTAGAAATTTACAAGGCCTATTGAAATACCAACGGCTAATGCGGCAATTAAAACCAATACACTTAATTTCATTGTTTTATCCAAATTAACTGTAAGATAGAGCGCTTACAGGTGCAGGCAATTTACAATTATTTTATTTCATTCCGGCCCACTCGTTATAAAACTGATCAAGATATTCCTGCATAAAATTATGGCGTTTTTGAGCTATGTTTTTTCCTGCCGGGGTTTTCATTAAATCTTTAAGCAAAAAGAGTTTTTCGTAAAAGTGATTAACAGTAGGACCCGTACTATTTTTATATTCTTCTTTACTCATATTCAGGTTAGGTTTAACCTCAGGGTCATAAAGTACCCTGTTTTTATAGCCCCCATAAGTAAATGCACGGGCAATTCCGATGGCGCCTATTGCATCCAGCCGGTCCGCATCCTGAACAATGTCGAGTTCTTTTGAATGAAAAGTAACGGTTCCTAAACTGGCCTTATAGCTTAAATTAATAATGATCTGCTTTACATGTTCAATAATTGATGAATCAACACCTATACTTTTAAGAAAATCGCCTGCTATACGCGGACCAATTTCCTCATCGCCATCATTAAATTTCGGATCTGCTATATCATGTAACAGCGCAGCCAGTGCAACAATTAATTCATCGCCTTTTTCTTGTTCGTTAATTGTTAAAGCAGTTTTGTAAACGCGCTCTATATGAAACCAATCGTGACCCGCCTCTGCATCTGCTAATGTTTCTTTAACAAACTCAATTGTTTTTTCAATTATAGGGTTCATTGGCTTAGTCTTTAACCGGCCTTTCTCCCTCAGGTCTTCGTGAGCCATCATACAACTCATATTCAAGCATACGACAATCTAGTTTTCCGTTGTAGAATTCTATTTTTCTTGTAGCTTTCAGTCCTATTTTTTTGGCCAGATCAGGATTTCCGGTAAAGATATATCCAAAATATCCTTTACAGTTCTGTTTCATAAAATCGCCCATGCGCTTGTAGGTTAATTCCAGTTTAGAATGCACCCCTAAACGCTCACCATATTCAGGGTTAAATACAACCACGCCTTTGCCGCCTTCAGGAACCATTGTTTCAGCAAAATCACAAACTTCGAAAGTAATCAATGTATCGACTCCGGCTGTTTTTGCATTTCTGCGACTTACATCTACTGCATCTTCAGAAATATCAGTAGCGATGATCTGAAGTTCAATATTTTTTATTACCTGATCTTTCAGAATCCTTCTTTCAGCAAAAAATATCTGTTCATCGTAACCCATAATGTGCATAAAACCATAGTTCATTCTAAATAAACCTGGCCTGCGATTGGTTGCAATCAGGGCAGCTTCAATTGCCAATGTTCCTGAACCACACATTGGATTTACAAAAGGAGATTTCTGATCCCATTGTGTGCTTAATACCGTTGCGGCGGCAAGCGCCTCTAACATAGGGGCTTTTCCCGGAATTTTACGATATCCGTGCTTAGCAAGTGTTTCGCCCGAAGTATCAATAAATACGTCTGCATCATTATCTTTCCAGTATAAATGGATTACGGCTTTGTTGGCATCAGAACCTGAATTAGGCCTAATGCCTTTTTTGTCTTTAATACGATCAACTATTGCATCCTTTACCTTTAAATTGGCAAAAAGCGGAGTAGTAATAGTTGGGTTATCCACATTTGAAGTAACAGAAAAATACCCTGAAAAATCAATTAATTCTTCCCACGGGATATTCACCATTTCGCCGTAAAGCTCTTCCGGATTTTTTGCTTTAAAGCTTTTTAAACAGTATAAAATCTGGCTGGCACACCTTAAATTTAGATTTAGCCTAATACATTCAGATAAAGTGATGTTTAATTCTACCCCCGTAGGGAAATCCCTTACTACATCATAGCCAAGGGCTTTAACTTCATCTAATAAATACTGCGACAGGCGCTTATTGCAGGTTATGATAACCTTGCTTTTTGTGTGGAAAACTTGCATAATTAATTGTACGAAGTTATCAATAAAAATATAGAGATTTGAACTTCGTAGTAGAATAAAATAGTATTTGTTATGGAATTAAAAGGAAAAGTGCATGAAATTGGTGCATTACAGCAGGTGAGTGAGACTTTTAAGAAACGCGACCTTATCATAGAATATGCAGAAAACCCTACTTATCCTGAATACATCAGGTTTGAGGCTTTACAAGATAAAACAGCTTTATTTGATAGCTTAAAGCCAGGAGACGATGTAGAAGTTGCATTCAATTTACGTGGTCGTCCGTGGACAGATAAAACCGGAAAAACATCTTATTTTAACAGTTTAGTAGTGTGGCGCATTAACGCATTAACAAATAGTGCCGCAGCAGCTACTCCAGCATATGCTCCGCCAGCTGATTTAAGCAGCGCGCCGGGCGAGGAAGATGATCTTCCTTTCTAAAGATCTTTTTTAAATAAACAAATTGACCACCGTGCCGTCCTGATTCAGGGCGGCATTTTTTTTTTGCTAAACATTTTATAGTAATCAGATCACAAACAAAGCCAAACATTAACCGTGTTTGGTGCGGATTTAACGGGGGCATCGCCCGGCTTATGTCCGGGTGAATAGAAAACTCGAGGTCAAATTGACTGTTAAAATTTGTTAAATTCAAGCTTTTGTGTTAATGCTTCGTTAATTTTGAATATCCGATATGAAAAAAAGAAGCCTTTGGTTAATTACCGGCCTTATGACCATAGCTTTGCTTGGGGTGTTTGTAATGCAATTGTATTATATAAGGGAGGCGTATAATCTTAAATCACAGCTTTTTGAACAGGATGTAAATCAGGCGCTTAATAGTGTGGTGAATAAGGTGCAGAAGCGAAATGCCGCACTTTACATTAATAAGAGAAACAGGGATCTGGAGCGTGACCGTGAGGCAGAGGTTCGCAGTCAGGCACAACGATTGGTAGAATACAAGGAGCGATTTAAAGATCAGGAACAAAAACGATTGTTAGAACAGCGAAAATTAATTGTTGCCGACTTAAATCAGAATGATTTAGAAATTAAGAAATCCTACGCTAATCCAATTTTAATTACCGAAGCCGAATATCTTGCTGCGTCTGATTTGAATAACCCATTGCAGTCGCCTGTACATGTTGATGTAAATGTTGGTCTGGATGAATACGGGAACATGATTAATGGTCGGTACAGATCTACCTTTGTACCACAGGAGACAAAATCATTTATCATTGCTTCCAATCAGTTGCCAGATACAATCAGGTACCATGCTATTAACCCTGCAACAGGAAAAAGTGTACTAATTAGCGTGCCAACAGTAAGCAATGAGCTTGGCCGCAAATTTCAATTTGAAAATAATCTTGCCAAAAGAAGGTATGATGATGGACTGAATAGATTGATGTCTGATACTATTCCTTTAAAAGGCGATTCTGATATCTTAACCCAGGTTAAAGATGTTGCTCAGGAAATGAGAGAAGCGAATGTGCCTCTAAGCAAGATGATATCGAAGGAAAGTTTAGATACTTTAATTCAAAGAGAACTTCTAAATAGAAATATAACGCTGAATTATGATTTTTGGGTTAGTTTGGCAGAAAAGGATTCTTTAGTTTATGTAAAAGCATCAACCAATGTAGATCATGTTTTGCCTAAAAATACATTCAAGGCTACTCTTTATAGCTATATTATCAGGGATCCGGGAATGCTTTATATTAGTTTTCCCGATAAAAACTCTTTAATTCTGAGTAATATGTGGGCTACTATGGCCTCTTCTGCCGCGTTACTGTTTGTATTGATCTTTATTTTTGCCTATACCATTTATGCAATAATGAAACAAAAAAAGATCTCTGAAATGAAAACGGATTTCATTAATAATATGACTCATGAATTTAAAACTCCGGTGGCCACAATTATGATTGCCAGCGAGGCCCTCAAGGATCCGGAGGTTGTTGAAGATAAGAGCCGAATTAGCAGGTTAGCTGGTATTATATACGACGAAAATGTTCGCCTTGGGAATCATATAGAGCGCGTTTTAAGTATAGCCAGATTAGAAAAAAAGGAATTAAAGTTAGAATATGCAGAGGTAAATATTAATGATGTGCTTTCTACAGTTGTAGATAGTATGGAGCTCCAGCTACAGAAAAGAAATGCCATAGTTAACCTGAACCTGGATGCCAAAAATCCAATAATTTATGGCGATGAATTGCATCTATCTAATGTAATTTATAACCTGGTTGATAATGCAAATAAATATAGTGGAGAAATCCCTAAAATAGACATTAGTACAAGAAATACAGGGAAAAACCTAATTATTGAAGTTGCAGACGAAGGGATAGGGATGACTAAAGATCAGACCAAACGTATTTTTGATCAATTTTACAGGGTGCCCACCGGAAACCTGCATGATGTAAAAGGCTTTGGTTTAGGATTAAACTATGTGCAGGACATTATTAATCAGATGGGCGGAACAATAAAAGTGCACAGTGAAAAGGATAAAGGAACTGTATTTGAAATAAGCTTACCATTAAACTATAATTAACGACACAACGCATGAAAAGAATTTTATTGGTAGAAGACGATCCGAATCTGGGGCTTCTTTTACAGGATTACCTACAGCTTAAAGGCAAATTTGACGTTGTACTGTGTGTTGATGGTGATGAAGGGTTAAGGGCTTTTACGAAGCAGGATTTTGACCTATGTATACTTGATGTGATGATGCCTAAAAAGGATGGATTTACACTAGGTAAAGAGATTAGGAAGATCAATCAGGAAGTGCCTATTATTTTCGCTACTGCGAAAGCTATGATGGAAGATAAGGCATCAGCATATGATTTGGGTGGCGATGATTACATTACAAAGCCATTTAGAATTGAAGAATTGTTGTTAAGGATAAATGCCCTGTTAAAGCGTGTAGCAGTAAAAGAAACGCCAGAGTCTGGTTCGGCACAAACACTATTTCAAATTGGCGACTATACTTTTGATTATACCACACAGCTTATAGATTATAAAGGGCAACAGCAAAAACTGTCGACTAAAGAGGCTGAACTCCTTCAGTTGTTATGCTTAAAAAAGAATGCTGTTCTTACGCGTGAAGAAGCTTTATTGAGTATCTGGCATGACGACAATTACTTTAATGGCCGTAGTATGGATGTGTTTTTAAGTAAACTAAGAAAATACCTTAGGGAAGACCCTAAGGTAGAGATTCTTAATGTTCATGGTAAGGGATATAAACTGCTGGTAAATTAAAGCAGAAAAGCCTTTAGCGCTGATTGAGCATAGTCTCCCCAATCTTTTAAAGCAGAGTTAATGGTTTCTCTTAAGGTTTTGTTGTTTACCGCTTTGCCCTTAGCCGGTACTTTTAATTCATTTGGGGCAACGGGTTTATCTGTTACCGTTTTAGCGAACCATGTTATGTTTTCATGAGGAAGTGCAACACCAAGGATCATTCCAGGTAAGCCAGTAAATGATTCAGGACCTCCTGATACAGGAATTTTATCCGTATAAAAAGCCACAACGTAAATAGAGTCCAGAATCACGGCGTTTGCTCTGCGACATTCATATCCCGCAATGTTCCTTAATTCGCTTGTAATTTTCCAGTTTATTTTTCTAGTAGTGTCTTTTACCAGAAAGGTTTCTTCGTATACTACTTTTTGAGTGGTATACATGCCTGAGGCTAAATCGGTATATATCGTATTCCATTGCCCTGTAGATGGGTCGCTAAAGAAATAATTTCTTGAGTTATTGTCATCGGCTATGGGTGTGAAAAGAGTTTTATCTTTAGAAAAGGTAAGGGTGCTTTTTAATACTTTGAATTGTGGCTGGTTCCTTTTGTAAGCTTCGTATGCTTGCTGCATAAATCCACTGGAACTTTTTTCCATTTGCCTTTTCATTATGGCGAACATGTTAGAGCTCTTTTCGAATTCTATTACGCCATCTGTAGCAAATCTTACATTTTGTGCAAACAGGTTGCTTATATTTAATAACAAGAAGCTGAGTATAATTAGTTTGTGTTTCATATTCTTATTTTTTAGTAGGAACTGATCCGCCCATTTTGCTGAAGTCCCAGCTAATTGTGCACATAAAATATCTTTGTATAGTTGTATAACTGTTTTGCGTAACCATGTTGCCACTGGCATATCTGCTGAAGCCAACGTTTTGGTTAAGTAAATCGTTTCCGGAGAGTGAAATTCTTAGGTTATCTTGTTTAAAGAACTTTTTGGATATGCTGGCATTCCATATAAAGCGCTCTAAGTCTTCATTAAAGGTTTGGGTTTTTGCAGTAAACTGGTAATTCCCATCTGAGCCAATTTGTATTTTGCCAGGCAGGTATATATTGAAGTTCGCGTTACCCTGAAAACCCCACCCTTTGTTGTTTGAATTGTTTCTGGAAGACGAGGTAATGATGTTATAACTAGGGCCTCCTGAAATTCGGAAATCATACTTTTTCTCTTTGTATTTGGATATGTTTAGGCTTCCTGAGTATCCAAATGATTTGGTGGTATTTAATTCTGTTCTAACAGTATCTGTTACCCTTGTGTAGTTCACATTTCCATTTGAGCTAAGGTTAATACCTACACTCATATCTATAGGCTTAATTTTTCTGCTTGTTCCAAAATTGAAGTAGTAATTGTAAGGACTTTTGTCGCTTAAATTAATAGACTGATAAAAGTTCTTTCCAAGGCGGTCAATTGTTGTGTGGTTTACTATCGGATTAGTTGTGAAAGAGTAGCTACCACTTAGATATACGTACTGATCGCTTAGTATTTTGTAAGAGTTGTAATATAAATTAAGGCCACTTCTGAAGGAAGGTTTTAGGTTAGGGTTACCAATGGTTTCATTTAATGGATCGGTATTTACCCTGATTGGCTGGATCTGGTCAATAGTTGGCTGATTGGTATTACCATAATAACTAAAGTATAAAGATTTTTGCTGAGAGAACCTGTATTGATAAGATACCTGTGGGTTCCAGTTCATGAAATTCCTTTTGAAAGTTTTGTCTGTATAAGCATCAAATTGCTGGAATCTTACGCTGCTTACTTTAGTTCCGACATTGATGGTTGATTTATCTTTCTTGTAATTAAAGGTAATACCTCCTTGATTTGAAAGCTGATCCAAATCAAAGTTATTACTAAACTCTCTGTCCAGATCATCATATTCCCCAGATGCAGTTTGGTTAAATGATTTACGATCGGAATTGCTGTTATTAATGCTCAGGCCATAACTTAATGCAAGTTTTAATGTGTTAGATAGTGGCTCAGTATAAGTAATGTTAGAGTTAAACGTCTGGTTATGGGTGTTGTTGGTTTTGAACTGATTTACTGCTTCTGTTTGAGTTTTCTCGCCCAGTTCGTTAAAGAATTCACTGGTTGAATTTAGGTAACCTTCGGTTTGGTTTTCGTTTACGGTTTGTCTGATATTCACCGAGAGGGTTCTTCCTTTCTTTTTCAGTTTTTTTGTCCATAAGGCACTTGCATTGAATAATTTCTGATCGCCATCGTTGCTTAGTTCCCTGTCGGTAGAGTTTTGTAATGAATTGTTTTCTCTTAAGGTTGATGATATGAAATTATCTCTTGTTTTGCTGTTTTTTAGGGTTCCGTCAACTGATATTTTTAAGGTTGATGTTGTATCCAGTCTTAAAGTGTAAGTGAAGTCAGCTTTTTGCCTGAACATAAGGTTATCGAACTTTTGATGAGAGCTACTATTTGTAACACCATTAGACAAGTTGTTTTGAGTCAGGTTATCTCTGGTTCCTTCAACACCTATCGAACCTATCTTATAGTTCGAGTTGATGGCATGTTTATCACTATCCCATTTATTTTCATAGTGTAAACCACCGCTATGAGCAGATGGAATACCCTGACCATTGTATTGTCCATCAAAATTCTCGAAGTCATCGCCACCGCCGTAGAAGTATATTCCACCGTCGTCGCCAAATTCCATATTGCTTGATGAGCCTCCGTATTTATCTCTATCCCCCCAGCCTAATCCCGTTTGGCCGGTATTCCCGGATATGCCATAGGCAGAAAACTTCTGCTTGCCTTTAAAAGCATTAAACATGGCCTGGCTTTTATAGAATTTATCTGTCCCGAGGCCGCCTTCAACTTTTCCAAAGTAGCCATTCTTTTTGTCTTCTTTTAATTTGATATTAATGGTTTTGGTTTTGACTCCATCATCAATTCCTGTAAAGGTAGCCTGGTCACTTTTCTTGTCGTAAAGCTGTACTTTATCAACCATGTCGGCCCTAAGATTTTTGGTAACCAGTGTAGGGTCATCACCAAAAAATTCTTCTCCATCTACCAGTACCTTAGGAACTGTTTGCCCCTGAGCAGTAATTTTCCCGTCTTTATCAATTTGAAATCCGGGGAATTGTTTAAGTAAATCTTCTACTTTATCATTGGGTTGTATGGTAAAGCTGGCCGCATTATATTCTGTGGTATCGCCTTTAATTTTAATTGCGGCTGCCTTTCCCTGAATAATTACGCCCTCTAATAATGTGGCTTTCAGGATTACATTGATGTTGCCAAAATCTCTGCTTGTTTTTGCAGAGTCTAATTCGAAATTTTCAATATAGTCGGCGTAACCAGGATAGGTTACCATGAGAATGAATTTTCCGGATCTTAAATTGTTTAAGGCAAACGTTCCTTCGGGAGTAGCCCGGGTATACTTTACAAGTGTAGAATCTTTTTGGTTTAATACTGTTATCGTTGTGTTTACCATTTTGTAGGTGGCGGCGGTATCTACCACGGCCCCCTTAATAGAATACGGGTTCTGTGCAAACAATAACATCGAGCTGAGCACTAGCAGGAGTGTTAGAGAGGTTAATTTCATGTTAGGAGTTTTGTTGAGCGCAAGATATAACTAAAAGTTTAGTAATTAAATTGTAGAATTGTTAAAGTTTGTTAAAGAATGTTAAAATGCTGATTGTAACGCATTTTTTACCGATTAGGTTTAAGTAGTAAGTTCTTGTTAACTTTGTGCCATGTCGAATTCTGAAAGTGCTAATCCTGCTGAACTTGCTGCAAGGTTTGTAAATTATACCTCCAAGCATATATTTCTTACGGGAAAAGCGGGCACAGGTAAAACAACTTTTTTAAGAAGGTTAATTGAGCTTACACACAAAAAGGCTGTTATTGCTGCTCCTACAGGTATAGCGGCTATAAATGCTGCGGGTGTTACAATACATTCATTGTTTCAGCTACCTTTTGGAGCTTATTTGCCAAAACAACCTGATGCAGAGGGAGACCATTATAATCAGCAATATAATACACCAAAGTCTATTGTAAGACATTTAAATATGACTGCAGCAAAGCGCAAGGTTATTGTTGATATGGAGTTGCTGATTATTGATGAGGTGAGTATGTTGCGTGCAGATTTGCTGGATGCAATTGATATGGTTTTACGATATATCAGAAGAAACAATTCGGCAAGTTTTGGAGGTGTTCAGGTGCTGTTTATTGGTGATTTGCATCAGCTGCCTCCTGTGGTAAAATCAAACGAATGGAATATGCTTGGGCAGTTTTATAAAAGCGCATATTTCTTTGATGCCCTTGCTTTGCAAAACCATCCGCCGATATATATAGAACTGGAAAAAATTTACAGGCAGGCCGATGAAGTTTTTATAAACCTGCTTAATAACTTACGTAATAATACCGTGACCGCCCAGGATGTAACGTTGCTTGAAAAATATTACAAGGCCGATTTTAAACCTTCGATAAACGACAAGTATATTACCTTAACTACCCATAATAATAAGGCCGATGCACTAAATAAGCAAAGCCTTGAAGAGCTAAATGCTGTTTCGTATTTATATACGGCAAAAATTGAAGATGATTTCAGCGAGTATTCGTATCCGGCAGAACATATTTTAGAATTAAAGGTTGGCGCACAGGTAATGTTTATTAAAAATGATCCTACTGGTGAGCAACGCTTTTTTAATGGTAAAATAGCTATTGTTACTGCTTTAAAGACTGACCTGATTGAGGTACAGGCAGAGGGCAGTAATGAAAAGATCATTTTAGAAAAATATACCTGGAAAAATATAAAGTATACTACTGATAAAGTTACTGGTGAAATTCATGAGGATCTGGCCGGAACTTTTACTCAGTACCCGCTTAAATTGGCCTGGGCAATTACAGTACATAAAAGCCAGGGCTTAACTTTTGAAAAGGCGATTATTGATATTGGAAATGCTTTTGCCCCTGGTCAGATTTATGTGGCGCTTTCACGTTTGCGCTCATTGAATGGTTTGATACTTACTTCTCTGATCTCGGGATCGGGCATCCGACAGGATCAGAATGTATCTTTCTTCTCCCGAAATAAGCAGGAACCTGCCAGATTGGAAGCGCAAATAAAAGAAGAGAGTGATGCATTTTTACGTTCTTACCTATTACAGTGTTTTGATTTAAATACGCTTGATAATTACGTTTACGAGCATGTGCATTCTTATACTAAGGATATAAATAAATCTGCTAAGCAAAAGCACCATAAATGGGCTGCGCAACTATTAAAGGATCTTGGCGAGGTAAAAGCCAATGCAAATAAATTTCTGGCTCAGATAAAGCGATTGTCTCAAGATAAAACCGAAGAAGGCTTGTCTGTGCTATTCGACAGAACCGCTGCTGCCGAGAATTATTTTAACCCATTATTGTCCGGATTTTCAAAGCGGATCTTTGAGCGTATGGAACTGGTTAAGCAAGATAAGCAGGTGGTGGCTTTTTTAACGGAATTGCTAGAAATGGAGGGACTGTTTTATGAGCAGGTGAAAAAAATTAGTAAGGCAACAGCTTTATTAAGGGCGACCATAAATGGGGTAGAGTTTACCAGAAAGGATGTTAATGAGTTGATTGATCAGGCAAAGAGAGCATCGCAGATGGAAAAGGTATTTGCTATGCCCGGTAAACTTGATTTTACAGAAAAGAAAGCTAAACCTGCTAAAGCAAAATCGACCGGCAGTAAGGCAAAAGTAGAGAAGGCGCCTAAGGTGGATACGAAAGAATTGTCGCTTGTATTACTAAAAGAGGGGAAAACTATACCTGAAATTGCAGCCGAGCGCAAAATGGTAATTGGTACTATTGAAGGTCACCTTGCGCATTATGTTGCTAAACAGGAGATTTCAGCAAAAGATATAATCGGGGCCAGAAAACTTAATAAAATACTGGATGCTATAACAGAGTTAAAAACATTGCAGATGAATCCTATCAGAGATTATTTGGGACGGGATTATTCTTTCGGAGAAATTAAGATTGGCGTAGCGGCCCATCTGGCAGAGAGATAGTATTTGTTAAATACTGATCTCTCCCTCAAAAACTTGCTCAGCCGGCCCACATAAGAACACGTTGGTAAACTGTTTGCCATCGTAATCGAATTGGATTTTAAGGTCTCCTCCAAGAACTTTAATTGGGGTTTCTATATGGCCAATTTGATGATTGTGCTGTGCCATTGATAGTGCCACGGCTGTTACCCCAGTTCCGCAGGCATAGGTTTCGTCCTCAACACCTCTTTCGAAAGTGCGTACAAAGAGGTGATCACCTTTATCTTCTACAAAGTTTACGTTGATTCCCTGCTCCTTATAGGTGTCGTTATTTCTTATGGCTTTGCCATTTTCATAGACATCGTAGTCCTTTAAGTTTTGTATTTCTGCTACATAATGAGGAGATCCTGTATTTAAAACGTAAGCATCACCATCTTTATTTATATTGTCAATGTCGATCATTTGAAGATCTACCCAATTGCCTTCTTCTGAAATTTTGGCGTAATGAGGTCCGTCAACTGCCAAAAAATCAGTCTCTTGATCAATAACACCAAGGTGTTTAGCAAATGCAACGATACAGCGGCCACCGTTGCCACACATACTGCCTAGATTGCCGTCTGAATTGAAATAAAGCATTTCAAAATCGTAATCTGCGTGGTTCTGTAAAAGCATTAAACCGTCAGCTCCAATTCCAAAACGTCTGTTACATAATTGTAAAACAGCATTGTTATCTGTATCTTTAAAGGAAAGATCACGATTATCAATCAAAATAAAATCGTTGCCGGCTCCCTGGTATTTGAAGAAGTGAATGTTCATTTTTAATGTAAGGTGTTCATTTAACATTTTTTAACAGTATTCATGACTTAACTCAGATGCAAATATCGGTGATATGGTATTAAATTTGACTAAATCAATCAAAAGAAAAGCAATTGCTAGTAAATATGAGACTCATATGAGTTTACAAAAGAGAACAAAATAAATTAATATATAAATGAAAAGAATAGGATTAATAGTGTTGGCTGCATTTATAGGTGGTGCGGCTGCAATTGGTGGCTATAAGTTATTAGAGCCAAAAACTGCTCAATTATCGTTTCAAGATCAGCAAAAAGTACTTTTTGCTAGTAATTCTAAGGTTTCTTCGGCTGGTTCGGTTGATTTTGTTGAAGCGGCTGCGGCGGTTTCTCCTGGTGTTGTACACATCAGAACCTCATATTCTGGGGGTAGTGGTGAATCATCTCCGATGGATATGTTTGATGAATTTTTTGGTGGCGGGGGCAGAAGAATGCAACGTGCACCAAGGGCAGCTTCTGGTTCAGGAGTAATATTGACGTCTGATGGTTATATTGTTACCAATAACCATGTGGTAGATAATGCCGATAAAATTGAAGTTATCTTGTCTGACAGACGTAAGGTGAGTGCAAAAGTGATTGGTAAAGATCCAAATACAGACTTGGCTTTGATAAAGGTAGATGCGACTGATTTGCCTGTTGTAAAAATGGGGAATTCTGACAATGTTCAGATAGGTGAATGGGTATTGGCGGTTGGTTTTCCGCTTGATTTACAAACAACAGTTACAGCTGGTATTGTAAGTGCAAAAGCACGTAGTATTGGTATTTTGGCCAGAACTCAGGATCAGCCGACTCAGCAAGAATACGATGAGTACCAAAGAACCGGTAAATTGCCATCGCGCACTAACAGTAGTATTGAATCTTTCATTCAGACTGATGCTGCCATTAACCCAGGAAACAGTGGTGGAGCTTTGGTAAATGCAAATGGAGAATTAATTGGTATTAATGCTGCTATTGCATCGCAAACTGGTACCAATGTTGGTTATGGCTTTGCTATTCCAATAAACCTTGCTAAAAAGATTCTTGATGACTTTAGAAAATATGGTGAAGTTAAGCGCGGATATATTGGGGTAATGTTTGCTCCACTGGATGCTGATCAGGCTGAGAAATTTCAGATTAAAGAGAACACAGGACTTTATGTAACTGATGTTGTACCAAGCAGTGGTGCTGCTGCGGCAGGTTTGCAAAAAGGAGATATCATTAAAAAGGTTGAAGGGGCTGTAATTTATGATTCACCTGATTTGCAAGAGAAAATTGGACGCTTAAGCCCTGGTGATAAAGTTCAGCTTACTTATTTAAGAAATGGAGCAGAAAAAAATGCTACTATTACCTTAAAAGGAGATAATACGGCTGGTGTTTCAACTAAAACAGCATCTACAGGGAAATCTACAGGGGCCACTATTGGTAAACTTGGAGCTTCCTTTGCACCGGCACCAAGTGCATTAAAAACTAAGTACGGTGTTAAGAGTGGTGTAGTGGTTACAGATATTCAGCAAGGTAAGGTGTTTGATTCTATTGATATTCCTAAAGGAATGTTAATTACTACTGTAAATGGGAAAGCTGTAAACAGTACCAAAGATATTGAAGATGCATTACCGTCATCTAAAAATGGAATGACTACAATTTCAGGTGTAGGACCTAATGGAAATTATACATTCAGTTTCTAAACGTATTTTTCTATAATTGGAACGGGGGATAGCGAAAGTTATTTCCCGTTTTTTATTTATCATAATATTGTAATATTAGAATGTTTCTAAATAGCTGATTTGTGTCTGAAATTAACATATTAATTCTTTTATTAAATACTTTTGCACAACAGAACTAAAATATAATTCTAATGGCTAGTTTCGGAAACGCTTTTTCCTCGTCTATAGGAAAAAAATTAATAATGGGTATCACCGGCCTGTTCCTTATCTCATTTCTTGTGGTGCATTGCTTTATCAATTCACTGATTATAGTTAATGACGGTGGTTTAACCTTTAACATGGGTGCGCACTTTATGGGCACTAACTGGATAATCCGCGCAATGGAAGTTGTGTTGTTTGCAGGCTTGCTTGCTCACATTGTACAAGGATTCAGACTTGTTTTTCAAAACCGAGCTGCAAGACCTGAAAGGTATGCGGTTACCAACGGTGCTGCTAACAGTAAATGGTACTCACGTTCTATGGGCTTGTTAGGAACGTTATTGTTAATATTCCTGATTGTTCATATTTCTAAATTCTGGGTAATGTCTCGCTTTACCGGAATCCCTACTGTTGATGCAAATGGAAACCACGATTTATTTGCCGTAATGGTAGAGACATTTAAAAACCCATTTTTAGTGTTGCTTTATGTGCTTGCAATGGTTTCATTGGCTTATCACTTATTGCATGGTTTCTCTTCGGCATTTCAGACTTTAGGTTGGAACCATAAGAAGTATACTCCGCTTATTAAAGGATTTGGTTTTTGGTTTTCAATCATTATTCCTTTGATTTTTGCATTGATGCCCATTGTGATGTATCTGGGCTATATTAATTAATTTTTGATCTTAAGTTTAAATAACATGGCAGAATTAAATGCTCATATACCCGAAGGAGAATTAACCAGTAAATGGACTAAACTACGTTCGTCAATGCCACTGGTTAATCCGGCAAATAAAAGAAGCATCGAAATAGTTGTAGTAGGCTCCGGACTTGCTGGTGCTTCTGCAGCAGCAACCCTTGCAGAAATGGGTTATAAGGTTAAGTGTTTTTGCTTTCAGGATTCACCAAGAAGAGCGCACTCTATTGCAGCTCAAGGGGGTATCAATGCAGCAAAAAATTATCAGAATGATGGTGATAGTACCTATCGCTTGTTTTATGATACAATAAAAGGAGGTGATTACCGTGCAAGAGAGGCAAACGTGCATCGCCTGGCTGAGGTAAGTGCTAATATTATAGATCAGTGCGTTGCACAAGGTGTTCCTTTGGCCAGAGAATATGGCGGGTTGTTAGATAACCGTTCTTTTGGTGGTACACAAGTTCAAAGAACATTTTATGCTGCCGGACAAACCGGTCAGCAATTGCTTTTAGGAGCATATAGTGCTTTAGAGCGTCAGGTGGGTATGGGTAAGGTTGAAATGTTTACCCGCCATGAAATGCTTGAAGTGGTTGTAGTTGAAGGCAAAGCAAGAGGGATTATTGCCCGTAACTTACTTACCGGTGAACTTGAGCGTCATTCTGGGCATGCTGTATTATTATGCAGCGGTGGTTACGGAAACGTATTCTATTTGTCTACAAATGCTATGGGCAGTAACGTAACTGCGGCCTGGAAAGCACATAAAAAAGGAGCTTTCTTCGGTAATCCATGCTACACTCAAATTCACCCTACTTGTATTCCTGTTTCGGGAGATCATCAGTCTAAACTAACTTTGATGTCTGAATCGTTACGTAACGATGGACGTATCTGGGTTCCTAAGAAAAAAGATGATACACGTAAGGCTTCAGAAATTCCTGAAGATGAAAGAGATTATTATTTAGAGCGCAGGTATCCTGCTTTTGGTAACCTTGTTCCGCGCGACGTTGCCTCTCGTGCAGCTAAAGAGCGCTGTGACGCCGGTTATGGAGTAGGTGCTTCTAAGCTTGCTGTTTACCTTGACTTTAAAGCGAATACAGAGCGTTATGGCCGAATTGAGGCTAATAAACATAATATCCATAATCCGGATAAAGAAACCTGCATGAGATTAGGTCGCGAGGTAATTAAAGAGAAGTATGGTAACCTATTTGATATGTATGCTCAAATTACAGGAGAGGATCCATATGAATTGCCAATGCGTATTTATCCTGCTGTTCACTATACCATGGGTGGTTTATGGGTAGATTATAACCTGATGACTACTGTACCTGGTTTATATGCTTTAGGTGAGGCTAATTTCTCAGATCACGGAGCTAACCGTTTGGGAGCTTCAGCATTAATGCAAGGTTTGGCTGATGGGTATTTTGTTATTCCTTATACTATTGGTGCTTACTTATCAAAAGAATTGGCTACTAAACCAATTCCACAAGATCACCCTGCATTTGTAGAGGCTGAAGCAAGTGCAAAAGCAATTCTCGATAAGTTCTTATCTATTAAAGGAACTAAATCTGTAGATCATTTCCACAAAAAACTAGGAAAGATCATGTGGGAGAAATGTGGTATGGCACGTAATGAAAAAGGATTGAAAGAAGGTATCGCTGAAATTCAGCAACTTCGTAAAGAGTTTTGGAGTGATTTACGCGTACCAGGTAGTGCAGACGAAATGAACCCTGAGCTTGAAAAAGCTGGTCGTGTGGCTGACTTTATTGAGCTTGGTGAGTTGATGTGTATGGACGCGTTGAACAGAAATGAGTCATGTGGTGGTCACTTCAGAGAGGAGTATCAGACTGAAGAGGGCGAGGCATTACGTGATGATGAAAACTATGCATATGTTTCTGCATGGGAATATAAAGGTGATGTGACTTTTGAGCTTCATAAAGAAGAGTTGAAGTTTGAAAATATCAAAGTCGCACAAAGAAGTTATAAATAGCTAAGTACTAAAATCTCAATATTATGAGTACAGGAAATATGAATTTAACGCTTAAAATCTGGCGTCAAAAGAATAACAAAGCCAAAGGCAGTTTGGTAGATTACAAAGTATCAGAAGTATCACCTGATATGTCTTTCTTAGAAATGTTCGACGTGCTGAACGAGGACCTGGTAGCTAAAGGTGAAGAACCGGTTGTTTTTGATCATGATTGCAGGGAAGGAATTTGTGGGGCATGTTCTATGTTCATTAACGGCAGGCCACATGGACCAAAAGAAGGTGTTACTACTTGCCAGTTGCATATGCGTTCATTTAAAGATGGTGATACGATTGTTGTTGAACCATGGCGCGCAAAGGCTTTTCCGGTAATAAAAGATTTAATGGTAGATCGTACTGCATTTGACAGAATCATTGCCTCTGGAGGCTTTATATCGGTAAATACTGGTAATGCTCAGGATGCAAACAATCTTCCTATTCCTAAAGTTCAGGCAGATTCAGCTTTTGAGGCTGCAGCTTGTATAGGCTGTGGTGCTTGTGTTGCTACCTGTAAAAATGCTTCTGCAATGTTATTTGTATCTGCAAAAATATCTCAGCTCGCACAATTGCCACAAGGGCAGCCAGAGCGTTATCGCAGGGTTCAAAGTATGGTTGCACAGATGGATGCCGAAGGTTTTGGGAACTGTACCAACACCGGAGCATGTGAAGCTGAATGTCCTAAAGGAATATCATTAGAGAATATTGCACGTATGAATAGAGATTTTTATTCTGCAAAATTTGTATCTGAGGAATCTATTTAATAGATTTATCTGACGAGACAAGGGTATTACACACAAAACCCCGGCTAATTTAGCTGGGGTTTTGTGTGTAATAGAGCATTGAGAGCGCACTAATTCTTCTTTTCTTTAGATTCTTTTTTGTATGAATCAGCAAGCTTCTTAGCTTTAGTAGTAATTTTTATTACTCCATCCTTACCTTCGTAGCCGTACAATGATGTTGCAGATTTATCTTTTAGTACTTCGATTGAGGAGATGTTATTTGGATCTAAGCTTTCAAGTTTGGATGCGTCTTGTTTTTTCCCATCGATAATGTATAATGGATTGGTTTTACTACCGCCAATAGTAATGCTATTGTCCTTAATCTGTATGCCTTCTACTTTTCCATGGAGGGGAACTCGTTGAGGATTGGTTAATGAGAAGCTTATTGGGATGTTGTATTTCACTCTTACTTTTTGTCCACCCTGCGTTCCCGGAGTCCATTTTGGTGATTCTTCTATTACCCTAACAGCTTCTTCATCAAGTCCGGATCCTATACCTCTATCTACATTGATACCTGTGAGCTCACCATCAGTTTCAACAATAAAACTTAGAAACACTTTACCTTGTATATTTTTGTCTTGCGCTTCTTTTGGATATTTAACAGTTTTCTTTAGGTATTCATAGAACTTCTCCATGCCACCCGGAAAGGTAGGTTGTGTTTCTAATGATACAAAATCATATACTTTTGAGTCACCACTGTTTAGTGATGGTGATTTTCCTCCAAAGCCAACAACTACAATTTCATTCAATGCAACATAATCTTTTAATGCTGGAAGATTTTGATTTTTAAACGCTGCCGGAGTAGATGGCGCAGTATCATAGCTTAGTTTAAATTGAGTACTAATCGTATAATTACCATCTGGAACGTTTTGAAAATTAGAAAAAGTGGAAATGCATCTCTTTAATTCTTCATCGCATCCATAGCCCAAAGCAGTAACTGTGTTTAATTCTTCCAGGTTACCATCTTTAACCATAAATCTAACCTGGCTATTGCCCTGTATATTTTTCTCCTGAGCTAATGGAGAATATCTTAGGCTTCTTTTAAGGTGGTTGTAGAAATTAGCCCAGACAGTATCTGCTTTGTTCTCCATCGTTTTACGGATAGCAGGAGGTTGTATCACCTTACTGGCCCCAGCTTTATTCGCATCTGTATGTATGGCATTTGTTACCACTTCTTTAACAACTTTTAAAGGCTGTTCTAAAGGGATTGCCTCTGTCACTTTTTTAATCTCCTCATTATTTCTGATTGTTGCTGAAGACATAACAAGGGTAACTGCAAACAGAGGAACAAACATTCCATATTTTAGTATTGCAGTTTTTCTGGATCTTTGTTTATGTAACATGTAAATTCTTTTTTTAATTAATGATTTATTAAAAAAACTGTTTGTGAGTGCATTTGCAGGTACTCCAAATGCGCTGCTCAGTAGTAGTAATGCATACTCCTCTTTATCTCCCTGAAACGTTGCTGCTTCTTCATCAGCCAGATATTCGTGGATATGTTTAACAGTTGTTTTGTAAAAATAGATTACTGGATTAAACCAGGTAATTATCCCTACAATCTCAAAAAAGAGTATATCAAGTGTATGCCACTGCCTGATATGAAGTTCCTCGTGTTTTTGAATGGTTTGGACCTGAGGTAGATCTTGATCGACTATTTTTTTCTTAAAGAAGGAAAATGCTGATCCGCTTTTCTTTCTTTTTATTAAGGCCTGTACAGAAATAAGTTGAAAAATGAATCGGCCAACGAAGAATAAAATTCCTGCAAGGTAAATAAACACAAGGGTATTGCCGAGATTAAATCCATGAGAATCATCTTTTACAACCGCCATTTGAGCAATGAGATCGTTCATTTGGACTACTCCCGTATATACCTGTTGAGTAGCAGGCTGTGTTGTAAACCATTCGAATCTTAAAAATGGTATTACCAAAGATAAAATTCCGGCTGAGACCAGATAGATTCTGTTCAATAAAAAATAAGTTTCCTTGTCTAACAACAACTTATAAAAGCCATAAAATACTACTAAGTAAATATTGACTTGAAGAATATAGTGTGCCCAGGTCATCTTGGTCTGTTTTTAATTTTGTTAATCATTTTAAGAATTTCATCAACATCACTCAGGTCAAGCTTCTCTTCCTTCACAAAGAAGGAGAACATACTTTCCACTGAATTTTCAAAATAATTGCCTAATAGCTTTTCTGTGGCATGACGCTTATACTCTTCCTTACTAATTAGCGGGTAATATTTATGAGCTTTGCCAAAGGCTTCGTGATCAATGAATCCTTTTACCTCAAGGATGCGGATGATTGTAGAAACAGTATTGTATGCAGGTTTTGGCTCTGGCAGGAAATCCATTACATCTTTAACGAACCCCTTCTCAATCTGCCATAAAATTTGCATTATCTGCTCTTCTGCTTTTGTTAAATCTTTAATTTCCATGAATTATTAGTTTAGTATTTAGTTGGATTTTTAACTACACTTATACTGCGCAATATTTGTATAACTAAAAACTTAGTATAAACTTAAAACTAATTATTTAGTTTTCAAAATATTTATTGAAGATTTATTTTTGAATCGTATCTTCCTCAGGATATTTATCCCTTATGTTATGATAATAAATAGATTACTCTTTGTTGTATTAGTTCTTCTTTTTGATTTAAGTGTTGTAAATGCTCAACAGGTGATTATTAGGGATCCGGTTATAAGTAAAATGGTTGGTGATGTGTCTGCAGCTAATTTGGAAAACCTAGTAAGGAAATTAGTATCCTTTAATACCAGGCATACCTTAAGTGATACTTTGAGTAAAAAAACAGGGATAGGGGCAGCAAGAACCTGGATAAAATCGGAATTTGAAAGATATGGTGAAATGGGTGGAGGCCATTTACAGGTTTCTTACGATGCATTTACCCAGAAAGCAGATGGGAAGAGAATTATTAACCCTTCGGTGCTCAAAAATGTGATTGCGGTGTTGCCTGGTACAGATCCAAGTGATAAAAGGATTTTATTGGTATGTGGCCATTATGATTCAAGAGTTACTGATGTAATGAATGTTAAAGACTTTGCACCGGGTGCCAATGATGATGCTTCGGGCGTGGCAGGTGTGTTGGAAATGGCAAGGGTAATGAGTAAAAGCCGATTTAACAGCACTATAATGTTTGTAGCAATGGTGGGTGAAGAACAGGGGTTGTATGGCGCTGCAAACCTGGCGAAAAGAGCAAAAGAAGAAGGATGGGATATTCATTTGGTAATGAATAATGATATGATCGGTAATTCTTATGGAATGGAAACTGATATTAAGAACAATACCATGGTGCGGGTGTTTAGTGAGGGTGTACCCTCTGTCGAAACAAAAGAAGAGGCAACCTTGCGCCAATCTATCGGGGCTGAAAATGACGGAATGGCCAGACAGGCCTCCAGATATATTAAAGAGGTTGGGGAACGCTATGTAGACAACCTTACTGTGAAATTGGTTTATAGAAGAGATAGGTTTTTAAGAGGAGGTGATCATACACCATTTTCTTTGCAGGGATTTACTGCAGTACGTATAACCGAAATGAATGAGGATTTTAACAGACAACACCAAGATGTTAGAACTGAAAATGGGTTTAAATATGGCGATTTGCCGGAATATGTAGATTATGGTTATCTGCAGAGAATAACCAGAATGAATTTGTCCGTGCTTTCGAACCTTGCTTTGTCTCCCAGAGAGCCAGAAAACGTAATTATGTTAACTTCGGCACTTACTAATAAAACGACCCTGAAATGGGGTGCCCCAAAAGGAAAACTTCCGTCAGGATATTATGTATTGATACGTGAAACTACTTCACCAGTCTGGGAAAAGAAGATTTTTGTAAATGATACTTCTGCGATTATTCCTTATTCAAAAGACAATTATTTTTTTGGAGTACAATCTACAGATACAGATGGACATGAAAGCCTTATTATTGTACCGAAGCCGGGCAGATAAAGAAAATGGCGGACCTAAACCGCCATCTCTTACTATTAACTAAAACTAAACTTATTTTTTTGGTGCATTAAACCTGATTTAATGCACCTATATATAGAGCCAATCTCTTATTTAGAGAAAGGGTTGCTTATTTTTACCAATTCACTTTTGGTGCTTGATGAAGATTTTAAAGCAACGTCTTCATTATGGCTATTTGAGATACTGGTTGCAAATGTTAAAATCATCATGATGAAAACAGGAACCAGTAAAAGTAAAAATGGCGATACGTTTGCTAACTTTTTCATAATCGTTTTGTTTTGATGAAACAAATAGAATAAATAAAAAAAACCTGCTAAAATCTTTTAGACCAAGAGTATATTATCCTAGATAAACGGTTAAATTGAATAGTTTTGTGATTAAGCGTATTATTTTGCGATTTGGTAGAAAAAAAAAGCCAGTTCGTCGAAAGTGGAGTGCTTAAACAAGCATATTAATTTATTTTGGACCTATAAAATTTTGTTTAGTTATCGTATAAATGAAAAGTAGAAATTCAATTGTAATACATCTTCTCTTTTGGCTCTTTATTGTATTGCTTGTAACTGCAATTGTTATTTACAGTAAAGAACGAGTATCTTTCTATGATCTTGCGGTAAACTTTGGTTATTCTGGATTAATCAATATCTCCATCTTTTATATCAACTACACGCTACTAATTCCTTTATTAATTAAAGAGAACAAGAAGTACGGACTTTACATCATCTCTATCATTTTATTAATGATAATGATGAGTTTGATCAAAACTGTTATAGCCAGTTTGCATGTAGAAACTATTTTACGGCATCTTAGCAGTAGTGGTACTGTAGAATACTTACCTATTTCTACTTATGCAATTAGCGCGCTGTTTATATCAGGCTTTTTTATTGTAGTGAGTTCACTGCTTAAACTGGCCATTGACTGGTTTGGAAATGAACGTACTCAACGTAATCTGGAAAGTGAAAAGAAGGAGATGGAATTGCAGTTTTTAAAGTCGCAACTTAATCCTCACTTTCTGTTTAATTCGTTAAATAACATTTATTCTCTGGCGTATCAGAAATCTGATAAAACAGCTGATGCGATATTAAAGCTTTCAGAAATTATGCGTTATATGATTTATGAAAGTAATGACAGCTGGGTTTCTTTAAGTAAGGAAATTGAATATGTACAAAGTTTTATAGAATTACAAAAGTTAAGATTTAAAGATGGCGCGGCTGTTGAATTTACCATGAATGGCGAAATAGATAATCAGCAGATTGTACCCCTGATATTAATATCCTTTGTTGAAAATGCTTTTAAGCATGGGGTGGCTAATGATCCTAAAAATCCAATTAAGATCAACATTATTGCTAATCAAAAGATATTGCACTTTAGTATAACCAATAAAAAGAATAAATATAATAAGGATGAGATGGGTGGTGTAGGCTTAAATAATGTTGAACGAAGGCTACAATTACTTTATCCGGATAGGTATAAATTAAATATCGTAAATTCGGCTACCCATTACACCAGTGAGTTAATGCTTGATATATGATAAAGTTAAAATGTATTGCGGTTGATGATGAACCACTAGCACTTGATATTATTGAGGACTATGTTTCTAAAGTTCCGTTTCTTGAATTAGTTCAACGCACGGAAAATGCTATAGAGGCTTTACAGCTTGTACAGGCGGGAGGCATTGACTTGGTGTTTTTGGATATTCAGATGCCAGAGCTTACAGGCATACAGTTTCTAAAAATTGCAAATGGAAAGGCTGACTATATATTAACTACCGCTTATTCTCAATATGCATTAGAAAGCTATGACCTTAACGTATCAGACTATTTATTAAAACCTATTGCATTTGACCGTTTTTATAAGGCTGTTGAGAAAGTGCATAATCGGGTAAAAATGACAGAACCGGTTCCTGCTCCTCAGCCCTTAGTGGCTCCGGTACCCTCGTCGGTTGCTGTGCCTATTCAGGATTTTATTTTTGTGAAGACAGAGCATAAAATCCAGAAAATTGAGCTTGATGATATTCTTTATATAGAAGGGCTAAAGGATTATATATCTATCTACACTAAAGCTGAGCGTATTATTACCTTACAGAATATGAAAAAGATGGAGGAGACATTACCAAAAGGTCAGTTCATCAGGGTTCATAAATCTTATATTATTTCGCTTGATAAAATAGAGAGTATAGAGCGTAGCCGAATTTCTATTTGCGGGAAGATTATTCCAATTGGAGATACTTATCGCGACGAGTTTTTTAAACACATCGATAATAAGAACATATAATAGCTTTATTTATGCTTGGATAACTTGATTCAGTTTAGTTCTTATTGCGTTTTCGGCTTCAAGAGTAACTATTTCAGGGTTTCTTCTATCTGGTTCTATTGGATTTAAAACGGTCCATCTCAGGCGTTCTCCGAAACTTAAAGGAAAGCTGCCATACTGAACAAGTTTCCATGAATTTTCTATTGCAACAGGGACTATTAGGGCATTGGGTACAACTTTTAATAGCGTAGCAATTCCGCCTACCTGGAAGCTTTTTAGCTTGCCATCCTTTGCTCGCGTACCTTCAGGAAAGATCATAGTAGACCAGGTATTTTCTTTCATTCTACGGCCTAATTTTATGATTTCTGAAATTGCTTGCTTGCTATCTTTGCGATCTATGTTTGCTCCACCCCCATATTTAAGGTTAAAAGATATGGAGGGAATACCTTTAGTGAGTTCAATTTTAGAAATGAATTTGACATGGTACCTTCTTAAAAACCATATTAAAGCAGGAATATCGTACATGCTTTGGTGGTTTGCAACAAAGATGATTGGTCTGTTTAAAGGAAGATCATGATCATTCCTGAATGTTATTGATGAGCCTAAGAATAAATCGCAGTAAGTAAGGAAGAAATTAAGTATATCTACTGAAGTTTTATGGGCTTTGTATCCAAACAAACGATAAGAAACCCATTGAATAGGTTGAAATATAATCAGTGTTAAAAAGAAAAACAGATAAAAGATAGGGCTAAAAATATAGCCAAAAAATTTATTCATAGTTTATACGGTAAAGCTGAACAAAATTACTGTATTTTGATTACAAATGACCTTCCTGCAATAGAATTTTAGTTTTCAAGATCGCGGCCACACTCATACTGTCAGTAATTTCCCCATTAATAACCATATTATAGACATCAATAAATGGAAGTTTTTTAACTACAAGCTGCTCGGTTTCTTCGGGTGATGAAACTCCAGGGGTTAGGTCTTTTGCAACATATATTATTGCAAGTTCATCACTTACGGAGTTTGATAAATGCATCCTTTGGATTTCAATCCATTCGGTGGCCATAAGCCCCGTCTCTTCAGCAAGTTCACGCTTTGCCGAATCTAAAGGATCCCCCAAAAGAGCCCCTCCTCCTTCGGGAATTTCCCAGCTGTAAGCTTTTATGGGGAATCTGTACTGTCCAACCAGCCAAGTGTTTAAATTTTCATCAAGTGGCAAAATGCCTATCGCGATATTTTTGAAATGTACTTCGCCATAAATGCCTTTGCCACCTGAGGGATTGATAACCTGATGTTCTGTTAAGCCAATCCAGTTATTCTCGTATATTTTATTGCTCTCTATGGTTTTCCATGGGTTTGCATTTTCCATGGATGCAATATACAAATTAACTAAAATGATTCTTCATCAGGTCGGGAGTCCTGCTGATCTTGTTTCTTCGTTTTTTTGAATTTAAAATCGTTATTTCCAAAGCGGTAAGAGTAAGTTAAATTCGCCATGGTTCCCTGCATATATCTTCTAAAATCGATTGTTGAGGTGGTTCCATTAGTAGTCATGCTCCATCTGCGGGTACTAAACACATCTCTTATATTT